>NZ_DASXHN010000455.1:0-8393 GCF_036488505.1 Paraburkholderia sp.
GTTCGACAGTTTTTTTTCATAGGTGTTTTCACTTACCGGGCCAGATCATTTTCCTGATATCTGAGCGTTGTAAGCTTGAAGCAACGCAACATTTTTAGAAAATCTTTTCCGCGCCATGCCTCGTCATACCTCGCCACGCCACTTGACATTAATCGAAGCTTTCAAAATAACGATAATCGTGAATTTACCAAACTTTGTTTGATGGTGTCTTTAAGTGGTTTATTCGGAATACCGGGATTGAAAATACGCTTCAATGGGTCTTTACTTTTCCCCCACATGCTAGTGAATCCTGATGGGAGACCCGGAATATGCCCCGCGTCAACACCTATACCCCGCTCGCGGAACGCGGTCTGCTCGCGCTTGATCTCGCGATCATCCTGGCGGGCAGCCAGTCGAACCTGGCGCAAACGCTCGGTATCACCGTGCGCATGATCTCGCAGTGGAAGAAACGCGAACGCTACGTTCCCGTGCAATACGTCACGCGGGTCTGCGCCGTGTGCAGTCATCCGAAGATCACGCCCTATACGCTGCGTCCCGATCTCGCCGCGGACTGGCAGAGGCTCGGTCCGATGCTGGCGAAGTGTGGCGCGGGCCACGCGCGGACCAGCCCGCTCGATCCGTTCGAGGTCGATGCCGAGCAGGCCATGATGCCGCCGCCACCGCGAGGCAAGCGCACCGGCCGCCCCGTGCATTCGCTTGCGCGCCGCATCGCCGAGCAGCTTCAGGCCGAACGCGCGGCAGCTGAACGTTCGGGAGCGACCGCATGAACGCGAGCACTGACCGGATCGTGGCCGCCGATGGGCGCATCTAACGGGGTACGCCATGCAGCAGCGCATTCGAACCGTGAAGCCGTCCCTGTTTCAGCATAGCGGGCTGTTCGATGCCGAGCATGACACTGGCCTGCCGCTTCGTCTGGCCTACGTGGGCCTGTTCACCTGCTGTGACCGTGAAGGCCGCTTCAAGTGGGATGAACGCGAACTGAAGCTGCATATCCTGCCCTGGGATGACCTCGATTTTTCACGCGTGCTCGACGCGTTGGTCACGCGTGGTTTCGTGATGGACTACGCGTCAGAGACGGGTGAAAGGTACGGTGTGATACCCACGTTTTGCAAGCATCAGGTCATCAACAACCGCGAGAGTTCATCCGAACTACCCGCGCCACCGGAAACCCTTGCTGACAAAGGATCAGCGACGCGTGAACCACGCGTGCCCCACGCGACACCCACGCCGACAAAGCGGAAGGGAAAGGAAAGGAAGGGAAGTAAACCTAAAACCTTAACCCCTCTGCGTACTTCGTACGCAGCGTCCCCCTTGCCCGCAGATGGCGACGAACTGCCCGAGGGAACACCGGACGTCGAGACGATTTTCCGCTTCTGGCAGCAGCGCATGCTGTCGCCCAACTCGCGCCTCGATGGCAAACGCCGAAAGCTGATCGCCGACGCGATGGCCCGCTATGCGCCGCGCGAGGTGTGCCGCGCCATCCGCGGCTGCTCGCGCGACCCGTGGCACATGGGCGAGAACGAGCGCGGCCGGAAGTTCAACTCGCTCGAACTGATCCTGCGCGACGCGAAGCACATCGAGGACTTCATCGAATTCGACACGAACCCGCCTGCGCCGCCGCCCCCGAACGGCCACGCGCCGAAAGGCGAAACGCTGCACGAGGCGCGCCGGCGTACCGCCAGGGCGTTCGGCGTCGCGCCGCAAACGGGCGATGTGTTCGACGTGCCACCGGAGGACTGCCATGTCATCGGCCCAAAGCACTGAATCGCGCGGCGCGTGGCTGTGGCGAAAGATGTCCGCGATCTACGGCTCGAAGTTTCTCGACCTGTGGGCCAACGTCGATCCGCATGACGTCCAGGCCGAGTGGACCACGGCGCTACACGGCATGTCGCGCGAGGATCTGCAGCGCGGCATCAGCGCGCTCTACCGCACGCGCTATGCGCCGACCCTGCCCGAGTTCGTCGAGCTATGCGTGCCGCCACGTCCGGTACCGCTCGCGCACCAGTACCGCCTCGAGGAGGCTGTCGAGCGCACCGACAGCCCGACCGCCCGCGCGAAACTCGCCCGCATCGCCGGCACCATCACGCTGCACAACCAGCCCGGCATCGAATGGGCGCAACGCATTGTCGAGAAGTCGAAAACCGAAGCCGTCCCGGCGATGAAGCTGGCGATGGCGAGAGAAGCCATCCGAAACTTCGAAACGCTCAACCCGCTCGAACCGCGCGAGCCTGGCTGCGATGACGAGGAAGTTGCGGACGCAACCAGTCGGAGACACGTGTGAAAATCGAGTTCACCATCCTCGGCGAACCTGCCTCAAAAGCGAACTCGCGCGAGATCGGCGTGATCCGCAGGCGTGGCGAGGATGGCAAGTTGCGTACGCAACCAATGCTGCGCAAGAGCGACAAGGCACTCGCCTACGAACGCGCCACGCTCAGGCAGGTCCCGCCGAAGGCACGTGTCCGGCTTGAGGGACCCGTGCGCCTGATCATCCGCATCTGGTACGCGACCGAACGGCCCGACCTCGACGAGAGCGTGATCCTCGACTGCCTTCAGGACCGGCACGCATGGGTGAAACACGGCACGGGCGAAAAGCGCGTGCTCGTGCATCGTGGCGTGTACCGCAACGACCGGCAGGTACGGCAGAAATTCATCCTTCACGGCATCGACCGCGTGAACCCGCGGGCCCATGTCATCGTGGAACCGTTGCAGGCGCAACAGATGGCGCTTGCCCTTGAACCCGGCTTTGATCCGCTTGAACTGACCGCATGAACCTTCACCATCCCCTCATGAAACAGACTCTCGCGATGCGCCAGCATCTCGCACACGACAACACGCGCCTGCGCGCCGCGCTGACGACCATCGCAGACATGGCCGAACACAGCCCGAGCGCGATGACCATGAACGACATCGCCCGCATTGCGCGCTCGGCACTGGTCGCGATACCGCGCGAGAATCCGCTGCTTCGCCATCCCGAACAACCGGGCGGGATCGAATCATGACCTTCGCCGCCGCCCATCAGGTCACGCTCGATACCTCCGAGTGCTGCAAGTGCGGCGTGACGTTCGCCTTTCCATGGTCGCTCATGCGCAGGCTGCGCGAGAACGGTGGCACGTTCTACTGTCCATCCGGCCATGCGCAGCACTTCACCGTGACCGAAGCGGACCGCCTGCGCAAGCTGCTCGAAGAAGCCAACCGCAGCAAGACCCGGCTGGTGGACGACTATGCGCAACTTCAGCGCGAACACCGACGCCTGCAAAAACGCGTGTCGGCCGGTGTGTGCCCGTGCTGCAACCGGACTTTCACCAACCTCGCGCGTCACATCGCATCGAAACACAGGGAACTCACGCCATGATCACCGTCTCGCTTGTTCTCATGATCGTCGCACTGGTGCTGTTCGCGCTCGCCGCGTTCAACGTTGCAGTGCCGCCGCGTTTCAACCTCACCGCTGCGGGACTGGCCTTCTGGCTGCTGTCGGTGCTGCTCGGTCACTTCGTGGTCGGGTGAACGCCATGAGCCATCGTTGCGCGTGGCCCGGTTGCGAGCGCACCGTCTCGCGTTCGATGTGGGGCTGTCGCGAGCACTGGTACCGTCTGCCGAACAACCTGCGCGCATGGATCGGCCGCGCGTACCGCATCGGCATCGACAACGGCACGCATCCGACGCCCAGCTGGTGCAAGGCGCACACGGCCGCGCTCGCGTGGATCGAGCAGCACGGGCAGGCCAGCCAGGATCATTCGCCATGCTGAACCCGATCTTCGCGGACACGACCGTGGCGCTGCACATGAGTTACGCGATACGGGCCACGCGCGCGACCGCGCCGACGTCCATGCGCCGCATGCTGCTGATGCTCATGGAGTCCGCCCAGATGATGAACCGCCAGCAGACCGGCTGGCTTGAACGCCTGATCGGCCAGCGTTCGCGACTGGTGGACTTCGGCAGTCTGAACGCGGTCGAGATCCATGCACAGGCGGTCATGATCACGGAAGCCGTCCGTCACCGGCTGCCCGAGCCCGAAGCGTTCGCGCTGATCGCGCGCTTCGCCCAGGACATCGAAAAGAGCGCCGGTGTCTACGGCGTGACGGACTATCTGCTGGTTTCCGGTTCGCCTGTCGGCAACCGCGAAGCCGTGACTGATCTCGTCTGGCGTCGCTACCTGCCGCGCCAGTATCGGGGCGGCTATTCGATCCGCGACATCGAGTACCGCACGCACGTCGCCCGGTCCACGCTCGGACGTGCCGCGCAGTGGCTCGATGACGAATGCGACGGGCTCGAACTGTCGGCGCTGCGCCGTCTCGAACAGACGTTCGTACCGCATGGCGTGTGCGGCGCGCTCGTGATGCAAGCCTGACCGTGCTTGTAATCTGGGACAAACGTACTAGAATTTTCGCCAGACACTGACGAATCCTGCTGGTAGCACGAAACACCTGTCATAAGCTGGCCGCGCATGGCCAAAGCGCAGTACCCGAAAGCCCCATACGGCACGTTCCGTATCGGGGCTTTCGGCTTTTCTGGAGCCGCGAACGATGGGACGCTGGGCGCACCTGTATGCACTGCCGCAGTGGAAACGGCTGCGTGCGCTGCATCTGCGCGAGCACCCGCTGTGCGTGATGTGCATGGAAGCCGGCGATTGCGAACGCGCCACCATCGTCGACCACAAGCGTCCACACCGTGGCGACATGCGCCTGTTCCTCGATCCGGCCAATCTGCAATCGCTGTGCAAGCCGCATCACGATTCGTCCAAGCAGTGGGAAGAGAACCGCGGCATGTCGGGCGGCTGCGATGCGGACGGCAATCCGCTCGACGAACGTCATCCGTGGAATAGCAACCGCAAGAGGGTTACGTCATGAACCTGCTGAACGGCCAGCACGCGCCGCTGCTCACGGGCACGCGCAACCAGTGTCCATCGTGCGGAGAACTGTTCGCCTCGTTCGATTCGTTCGATGCCCATCGCGCCGGCCGGTACGGTTCGCCAGGCGGCATGCACCGCTACTGCCTCGCACCGGATGCGATGCGCCGCGCTGGCATGACGCCCGATGTTGCTGGCTTCTGGACGGCCGGTACGCACGCATCGTGTGATCGCGCGACGGCGCCGGCTGACCGTGCCGACACCTCGCACGCCGGCGGGTGTGCCGGCCACGCGCACCGGTTCGCGCTGGCGATTCCGCGCGCCGGCTGACCGCCCGCGCTGCCGTGTCTGCATCGATGCCGGGCTGGCTTGCCAGCATCGCGCAGGACGGCTTCGCGAGGGTTCGCCCTTGTGCCTGGCAACCGCGCCCGTCGAGACGTTCCGGCGCGCGCGCCGAGGCCCTCTCGCAAAAAGATGGCGGCACGCAGGGGCGGGAAAAAAGTCAGGGGCGCGAGGACCGGACACCCCGCGCGATGGTTTTTTCTCAAGAGCGCAGTTCAACAAGTGGGGGCCGAACAGCCATGGGACGTAACGCAACGCGACGCGCACCACGCGTGCCGGCTGCCGACGCGGTCGGCGCAGTCGGCGCAGACAGCGCGCCGGGATCACCAGAATCGCCCGCAGCGCCCCCGTGGCCGGCGCTGAATATCGAACGCCGTCCGCTGACGGCGCTCGTCCCGTACGCACGCAATGCGCGCCTGCATTCCGACGCGCAGGTGATGCAGATCGCCGCCTCGATGCGCGAATGGGGCTGGACGCAGCCAATCCTCGTCTCGGAAGACGACACGATCATCGCGGGTCACGGCCGCGTGATGGCGGGTCTGAAACTCGGGCTCGACGATGCGCCCGTGATGGTCGCGCGCGGCTGGAGCGAGGCGAAGATCCGCGCGTACGTGATCGCCGACAACCGGCTCGCGGAAAACGCGGCATGGGACCGCGAGATGCTGGGTGCGGAACTGGCCGAACTGCGCGACGCCTTCGACCTGTCGCTGACCGGCTTCACGGCGGGCGAGATCGACGCGATGCTGGTGACCGACCTGCCGGCGCTCGGCGTCGAGTATGACGAGGGCGCGGCCGCTGGCGTGAAGATGGTCACGTGCCCGAAGTGCGGTACCGAGTTCCCGAGGTGATGCGATGGCGTACCCCGACCGTCTTGCCGCCGCGTGGCAGGCGCACCTCGCACCGCGTACACCCGATGCGCCGACCGTGGTGTCGACCTTCGCGGGTTGCGGCGGGTCGAGCCTGGGCTACTCGATGGCCGGCTTCGACGAACGGCTCGCCGTCGAGTGGAACGAGAAGCAGGCCGCGTCATTCGTAGCGAACTTCCCGGACGTGCCGCTGCATCTGGGCGATATCGCGGATCTCACCGACGAGAATGCGCTGCGTCTCGCGCGCGTGGCGCCCGGTGAACTCGACGTGCTTGACGGCTCGCCACCGTGCCAGGGCTTTTCGCTCGCCGGCAGCCGCCAGTTCGAGGACGGCCGCAACCAGCTGTTCCTCGAATACGTGCGGCTGCTGCGCGCGTTCGCGCCGAAAGCGTTCGTGATGGAAAACGTGCGCGGCATGGTGATCGGCAAGATGCGGCTGATCTTCGCGGAGATCATCCGCGAACTGAAGGCGACGGGCTATCAGGTCAGCGCCCGCGTGCTGGTCGCGGGTTACTACGGCGTGCCGCAGATGCGCCCGCGCATGATCATCATCGGCATCCGCAACGACCTCGCCGCGGCCGGTATCACGCCGTCGCATCCGGTCCCGTTCGCCATCGCGCCGACGGTGCGCGAAGCGTGGCACGGCATCGAGAACACGGCCGACGAGATCGACGTGGCTAAATTCGCCACGACCCGCCTGGTTGACCGGCTGCTGTACCGCATGAAGCCCGGCGAGTACGGCGACCGCTACCACCCGAACAAGCAGCTTTACGGTCTGTACCGGCTCGATCCCGACCGGCCGAGCCCGACCCTGCTGCGCAACGGTGGCGCGGGCGGTGCGTGCGAGGCGTGCCATCCGAGCGAGCACCGCCGCATCACCATTGCCGAGGCCAAACGCCTCGGGTCGTTCCCCGACCCGTTCGTCCTGCGAGGCAGTTTTCCGGAGCGCTGGGCCGCTATCGGGAACTGTGTGCCGCCGCTGTTCATGCGGGCCATCGCGGCACACGTCCGCTCACTGCTCGCACACACGGAGGAACCACATGCCGCAACGGCCTAAACCGACCGCGCTGCGCGTGATCGAGGGCAACCGCGCGCGCCGGCCGATGCCGAAGAACGAACCGAGGCCGAGGCGTGGCAT
The DNA here is from genome assembly GCF_036488505.1 of Paraburkholderia sp. Taxonomy (GTDB): domain Bacteria; phylum Pseudomonadota; class Gammaproteobacteria; order Burkholderiales; family Burkholderiaceae; genus Paraburkholderia. The sequence continues at coordinate 7,193 of NZ_DASXHN010000455.1, forward strand.
TCCGAAGCCGCCTGCGCATCTCGATTCCTATGCGCTTGCGGAGTGGGACCGTATCACACCCGAACTCGATGCCATCGGCCTGCTCAGCACGATTGACGGTACGACGCTGGCCGCCTACTGCCAGTGCGTGTCGCGCTGGATGCAGGCCGAGGAAGCGATCCAGCGGATGAAGGCGCGCGACAAGCTGACCAGCGCGCTGATGATCAAGACCAGCAACGGGAACGCGATACAGAACCCGCTGATTGGCGTGGCTAACCGTGCGATGCACATGGCGATCCGTTTCGCCGCCGAGTTCGGCATGAGCCCGGCCGCGCGCGCACGACTCGACGCACTACCTCATGAACCGGACCCGCAAAACGAGCGGAAAGAAAGCTACTTCTGATCCGGTGACGCAGTACGCGTCCGATGTGGTAGCCGGCATCATCGTCGCCGGGCCCCACGTGCGCGCGGCGTGTGCGCGGCACCTGGACGACCTGCACTTCGGGCCGGGCCGTGGACTGCGCTGGGACCTCGATGCGGCGCTGCGCGCGATCCACTTTTTTTCGGACGTGCTGTGTCTGAACGGCGGCGACTTCGAGGGCAAGCCGTTCGTGCTGCTGGCGTGGCAGACGTTCATCGTCGGCTCGCTGTTCGGCTGGAAGCGCGAGGACGACACGCGCCGCTTTCGCGAGGCGTACGTCGAGGGCGGCAAGGGCTGCGGCAAGTCACCGCTCGCGGCGGGCGTCGGGCTCTACATGCTGGTGGCCGATGGCGAGATGCGCGCCGAGGTCTATGCGGCCGCTACCAGCCGCGATCAGGCAATGATCCTGTTCCGCGATGCCGTGGCGATGGTGGACCTGTCGCCCGAACTGCGCAGCCGCATCCTGAAGTCGGGACGCGCCGAGCGCTGCTACAACCTCGCGTACATGCAGAAAGGCTCGTTCTTCCGGCCTATTGCGAGTGACAAGGACCGGCAGAGCGGACCGCGCCCGCACTGTGCGCTGATCGACGAGGTCCACGAGCACAAGGACCGCGCCGTGATCGACATCATGCAGGCCGGCAAGAAGGGACGGCGCCAGCCGCTGATCTTCCTGATCACCAATAGCGGCATCGACCGTACCAGCCTGTGCTACGAGAAACATGAGTACGGTACGAAGATCGCCGCCCGCTCGCTCGAAGACGATGCGTTTTTCGCCTATATCTGCGCACTCGACGAGGAAGA
>NZ_DASXHN010000488.1:0-3319 GCF_036488505.1 Paraburkholderia sp.
CAGGTTGCCGACCACCTTTTGCTGGTCGCCGCCTTTGAAGTTGAAGCGGCCGATATACGCGCGCGACGGCGTTTCGTACTTGCCGACCGTCAGCACATCGGCACCGCCTGAAATTTCCTCGAACACGGTCTTCGAGCCGTCGAGCGCGTCGCGGCTCTGGTCCACGTAAGCGAGCTTGACGGTCGGGCCTTGCACGATCTCGCCGGAGTCCGGCTGTTCACGACCGGTCAGCATGCGGAACAGCGTGGACTTACCCGCACCGTTCGGCCCGATGATGCCGACGATCGCACCCGCCGGAATCTTGAAGCTGACGTCGTCGAGCAGCAAACGGTCGCCATACGACTTGCTGACGTTCTTGAACTCGATGACTTCATTGCCGAGCCGATCGCCGACCGGGATGAAGATCTCCGACGTTTCGTTGCGCTTCTGGTAATCCTGGCTGTTCAGTTCCTCGAAGCGGGCGATACGCGCTTTCGACTTCGCCTGACGGCCCTTCGGATTCTGTCGCACCCATTCCAGCTCTTTCTTGATCGCCTTCTGACGCGCCGACTCCGACGACTCTTCCTGCTTCAGGCGCTCTTCCTTCTGATCGAGCCAGCTGCTGTAGTTGCCCTTCCACGGAATGCCGTGGCCGCGGTCGAGTTCGAGAATCCACTCGGCGGCGTTATCGAGGAAGTAGCGATCGTGCGTGACCGCGACCACGGTGCCCGGAAAGCGCGTCAAAAACTGCTCGAGCCATTCGACCGATTCCGCGTCGAGGTGGTTGGTCGGCTCGTCGAGCAGCAGCATGTCGGGCTTTTGCAGCAGCAGCTTGCACAGCGCAACGCGGCGCTTTTCGCCGCCCGACAGATGCTCGATTTTCGCGTCCCAAGCCGGCAGACGCAGCGCGTCGGCGGCGATGTCGATCTGCTGCTCGGCGCTTCCGTCCGAGGTCGCGAGGATCGCCTCGTATTTCGCCTGCTCGGCGGCGAGCGCGTCGAAGTCGGCGTCCGGCTCCGCGTAGGCCGCGTAGATTTCGTCGAGCTTCTTCTGTGCGTTGAACACGTCGCCGAGACCTTCCTCGACCGCTTCGCGTACCGTCTTCTGCGGATCGAGCTGCGGTTCCTGCGGCAGATAGCCGATGTTCAGGTTCGGCATCGGCGTCGCTTCGCCTTCGATTTCGGTGTCGACCCCGGCCATGATGCGGATCAGCGTCGACTTGCCCGAGCCGTTCAGGCCGAGCAGGCCGATCTTCGCACCAGGGAAAAACGACAACGAGATGTCTTTGAGGATATGGCGCTTGGGCGGCACGATCTTGCCGACCCGGTTCATGGTGAAAACGTATTGGGCCATTTTGCTTGCAGTAGACGTTGGCGACGCCGGCCGCGTCCGGCGGGCAGTCGAGGGTGAATGGGTAATCGGTATCGGGCCGGCCGGCGCGGCGGCGGACTCGGACAGCGTCCTCGCGCGCGGCGGGTGGTTCAGCTGGCATTGTACTTCGCGGCGGGGGACGGGCGGCAGCGCAACGCGGGGGCAACGGGGGCACAACCCGGGCGCAACACGGGCGCAACACGGGCGGAAGACAGGCGGAAGACAGGCGCAACGCGGACGCAACATGGGCGGCGCAGCCGTCGCTACCATCGCGCCCATCTCGGCGGCGCCCGCGCGTGTCTGGCTCGTCCACCCGTCGCGCGGGCTCCGCGATCGTCGGAACGTGGCCTTCACTCCGCCGCGCGTCGACCGCGCGTCAGTTTGCGCGCTGCCCCGTCGCGGGATCGAAGAAGTGCAGATGCTGAGCGGGCAACGAGACCTGCAGCGCTTCGCCCGCCGGCGGTCGATGCGCGTGCGGCAGGCGCGCGGTCACGTCGTGTTTGCCCCAGCGGCCATGCGCGAGATTGTCCGCGCCGAGCAATTCGCAGGAATCGACGGTGAGCGTCGCGCCCGATGCGTTCGGCGCGCCGGGGCTCATATGCTCCGGGCGTATCCCAAGCGTCCATTCGCGGCCTGCCGCGACTTCACGGCCGATCGACTGCACGCCCGCGAGCGGCAGCTTCGGGCCATTGCCGGCGACGTCGAAAGTCGCGCCGTCATCGGATACGCGGCCTTCGAGCAGATTCATCCCCGGCGAGCCGATGAAGCCCGCGACGAACACGGTGGCGGGCCGCTCGTAGACCTCGGTCGGCGCGCCGATCTGCTCGGCGTGGCCCTTGTTCATCACGATCACGCGTTGGGCGAGCGTCATCGCTTCGATCTGGTCGTGCGTGACGTACAGGCTGGTGGTCCTGAGGCGCGCATGCAGACGCTGGATTTCGAGCCGCATCTGCACGCGCAGACGCGCGTCGAGATTCGACAGCGGCTCGTCGAACAGAAACACCGCCGGTTCGCGCACGATTGCGCGGCCCATTGCGACCCGCTGCCGCTGCCCGCCCGACAGCTCGCGCGGCCGGCGTTGCAGCAGCGCGCCGAGTTCGAGAATCTGCGCGGCAGCCTCCACGCGTTTTGCGATCTGCGCGCGATCGATGCCCGCGATCTTCAGCGCGTAGCCCATGTTCTCGGCGACGCTCATGTGCGGATACAACGCGTAGTTCTGGAACACCATCGCGATGTTGCGGTCCTTCGGCTCCAGTTCGTTCACGACTTTGCCGGCGATCGAAATCTGCCCGCCGGACAACTCGCGCGGCTTGCGCAGCAACAACGCTTCGAGTTCGAGAATCTGCGCGGCGCCCTGCACGCGCTTGTCGATCTGCGCCCGACCGACACCCGCGATCTTCAGCGCGTAACCCATGTTCTCGGCCACGCTCATATGCGGATACAGCGCGTAGTTCTGGAACACCATCGCGATGTTGCGATCTTTCGGTTCCAGGCGATTGACCACTTTGCCGGAGATCGAGACGGTGCCGTCGGAGATGCCTTCGAGTCCGGCCACCATCCGCAGCAAGGTCGATTTGCCGCAACCGGACGGGCCGACCATCACGACGAACTCGCCGTCCGCGACGTCCACGTCGATGCCGTGCAACACGAACTGTTTGCCGTCGTAGGTCTTTTTAACGCCTTGCAGAGTCAGTGCAGCCATGCTGTTTTAGCCTTATCGTTGCTTGCCGCGCGTGCCACGCTTTGCGCGATGTTCTTTTTTCCACGTCCAACGCCGAAGCTCGCCCACGCTGCGCGAGTTACTTCTCCGAGTCCACCAGTCCGCGCACGAACCAGCGTTGCATCGTCAGCACGACGGCGAGCGGCGGCAGCATCGCAAGCAGCGTCGCGGCCATCACGAGGTGCCATTCGGTTGCGGTGTCGCCGGACGCGATCATGCTTTTGATGCCGACCACGGCCGTGGTCAGCG
>NZ_DASXHN010000505.1:0-4161 GCF_036488505.1 Paraburkholderia sp.
ACCAGACCCGGCCGAGCATCACCATCGACAGCAGCACGAACGGCCACCAGATGCCCCAGAACACGAATTGCGCGGCGAGCGTCAAGTTGTTCCACAGATGCGCGGTGTCGTCCGGCAGCGGCATCAGCGCGGGCACGATGATCAGCAGCGCATAGACCGCGACCACGACCCACTGGATGCCGCGGATCACCGCGCCGTGACGCTGCATCCACTGGCCGGCCGCCGCGAGGCGCCCCGCCCGGGGGGCCGTCATGGTGCTCATGCTGCGCGCCCCGCGGTCTGCTGTGCCGGCTTGCGGTTCGCCCGGCGCACCAGCAGATAGACGACGCCCCAGTAGAGCGCATAGGCGATCAGGTTCATCAATGCGGGATGCGCGCGATAGCCAGTTAGCGTCGCGACGAGCGAACCGAAGGTGCTCGAATCGTCGAGAATCGCCGATGAATTCCACAACTGGTCGACGAGCGTAGGCAGGACTTCCTTGTCGATCAGCTTGTCGACGCCGGTCTGGAACAGGCCCGCGCCGAGGAACAGCAGCATGATTTCAGTGACGCGGAAGAAATACCGCCACGAGAAGAACTTGCCGCCCAGCTGAAGCACGTAGAAGGTCAGGAACGCGAGCGCGAGGCCAAGCGCAACCGCGAGCATCTGGCCGCCATCGACATGGCCCGACTGACCGAAGCCGAGGCCATACAGGAAGATCACCGTTTCGCTGCCCTCACGCGCGATCGCGAGCGCGACCAGCACCGCGACGCCCCACCAGTTCGAATCGCGCTGGCTCTTCTGCAGCGACTGCTCCATGTCGCGCTTCAGCGTGCGGCCGTGCTGCTTCATCCACAGCACCATCTGTACGATCAGCACGCAGGCGACCAGCACCATCGCGGTCTGGAAATAGTCCTGCGCATCGCCGGAGAGCTCCTCGGTGAAGCCGACGAGCGCCGCGCCGAGCGCCACCGCCGCGATCACGCCGGCCGCCACGCCGCCCCAAAGGTACGGCAAGCCGCGGCGCGCGTCGGCGTCGCCATTTTTCAACCAAGCGTACAGGATGCCGACGACCAGCAGCGCCTCGACACTCTCCCGCCACACGATGAAAAGAATCTGACCCATTAAGCTCTCCCTTCGATTCTTACTGCCCGCGAATGCGAGCGCTCGCCTGACGTGACGCGCTCGGGTTCGAGGCCATTGCTACTTCGCGACGATCACGCCCTGCGCCTGCTGGTGGAAATCGTCGAAAAACTTGTATTCGCCCGGCTCCAGCGGAGCGATCACGACGAACGATTCCGCGCCCGGCGCCAACACTTTTTCCTTGCGCAACTGCACGCTCTCGAATTCGGCCGCACCCTTGCCGGCGTTGCGCACTTCGATCTTGATACGCTGCCCCGCCGGCACTTCGATACGCGCTGGATTCAGCTTGCCGTCGTTCATTTCCAGCTTGAAGGTCGGCAGATCGGCTGCGTGAGCCGCGGCCGCCAGTGCAAACGTGGCGGCGAGCATCGCGATTTTTCGGTTGATTCCCATTAGCCTTTCCGGAAAACGAGACGCGCCCGCATCGGCTGTGACACCGAACGTCCGCGCGCCGTCTGCTGCATTGACTGATGCGCCGATTGAGCGCCGCGCGACCGCGCCGTCAGGGCCACTTGCATCACGCGGGCGGCCTGACCGGCGGCGCTCAATAACCGCCCTTCTTGCCGATACCGGCGAACGTAAAGTCGTACTCGATCGTGAATGGCTTGAACCACGGACCCACGCCGGTTTCCTTGTCGACATGGCGGCCAAACGCCATGTGACCCGTCTGCATCGGCGGTTCGACAATCAGCTTCAAGTGATATTTGCCGGGACCCTGTAGCTTGACGTTGTCACCGTAGTGGGGGCCGTCGTTTGCGACCATCGCCATCAGGTCGCCCTTTTGCGCCTGATTCGAGCCCGCCTTCGTCAGCTCATAGTGGACTTGCAGATACGGCATCCAGTCGCCTTCGGCAAAACCGGTCGGATTGTCCTTGACTGCGTGGATGTCGGCCTCCAGGTGAATATCCGAATCCGACGCCTTGCGCATCATGCCTTCGGGCTCCATCGTGATCGGCTGCAGATAGACCGCGCCGATTTCCATGCCGCTCTGGATATGCTGCTTGCCGATCGGGTATTCCGCAGCCGTGGCCGAGAGAGCCGCGACGGCGGCCATTGCTGCGACGCCGCCCCGCACAAATGAAGAAATCCGCATTGAAACTCCTTTGTTTTTATCAGACCGGAATCGAACCATTGGAACAGTGCGCCGTGCAAGCCAGATGTAAATTTAAATGCGAACCATTCTCAATATTGGACGAGTTTATCACTGTTCTCCAGCCAGAACAAACGGGCACGCGCGCCGAGCGCAGCGCCATCAGGGTCTTAAGGCACGCTTAAGGAAGTCGGTATCAAGGGCGTCGAACCGCAAGCGGCTGACAGCGGATCGCGCGGGCGATCCAGACGGAACGCGAAGCGCCGGCGGCGGGGGGACTGGGCGCGGCGCACGGCCGCGCCCGAGGATGAAAGGCGCCTTACTCGACGCCCGAGACGTGATCGCCGACGTTCGCGCCGAACACGCGCTGACGCAACAGCGCAAGCTGGTCGCGCGTCTGCGCGGCCTTTTCGAATTCGAGATTCTTCGCGTGTTCCATCATCTGCTTTTCGAGGCGCTTGATCTCCTTGGCAAGCTGCTTCTCGGACATGTCCTCGAACTTCGCGCGCGTTTGCTGTTCCTTCAGCTCGGCGCGCGCTTCGTCGACGTTGTATACACCGTCGATGATGTCGCGAATCCGCTTAACCACGCCGCGCGGGGTGATGCCATGCGCGAGGTTGAACGCGACCTGCTTCGCGCGGCGCCGCTCGGTTTCGTCGATTGCGCGGCGCATCGAATCCGTGACCTTATCCGCATAGAGAATCGCCTTGCCGTTGACGTTGCGCGCCGCCCGGCCGATGGTCTGGATCAGCGAACGCTCGGCGCGCAGGAAGCCTTCCTTGTCCGCGTCGAGAATCGCGACAAGTGACACTTCCGGAATATCGAGCCCCTCGCGCAGCAGGTTGATCCCGACCAGCACGTCGAATGCGCCCAGGCGTAGGTCGCGGATGATTTCGACGCGCTCGACCGTGTCGATGTCGCTGTGCAGATAGCGCACCTTGACGCCGTGATCGGCGAGAAACTCGGTGAGCTGCTCGGCCATCCGCTTGGTCAGCACGGTGACCAGCACGCGGTCGCCAGCCTTGACTCGCTCGTTGATCTCGGCGAGCACGTCGTCGACCTGGCTGCGCGCCGGCCGCACCTCGATTTCGGGATCGACGAGGCCGGTCGGGCGCACCAACTGTTCGGCGACCTGGCCCGAGGTCCTTTTTTCGTAGTCGGCGGGCGTCGCCGACACGAACACCACCTGGCGCATCTTGCGCTCGAACTCGTTGAACTTGAGCGGCCGGTTGTCGAGCGCCGACGGCAGACGGAAACCGTAATCGACGAGGTTTTCCTTGCGCGCGCGGTCGCCGTTATACATACCGTTCAACTGGCCGATCAGCACATGCGATTCGTCGAGCATCATGATCGCGTCAGACGGCAGATAATCGACGAGCGTCGGCGGCGGCTCGCCAGGCGCCGCGCCGGAGAAGTGCCGCGAGTAGTTCTCGATGCCTTTGCAGAAACCGAGCTCCTGCAACATTTCGAGGTCGAAGCGCGTGCGCTGCTCGAGCCGCTGGGCCTCGACGAGCTTGCCTTCGCTATAGAAGAATTCGAGCCGGTCGCGCAACTCGGCCTTGATCGTTTCGACCGCGCGCACCACCGTGTCGCGCGGCGTCACGTAGTGCGACGACGGATAAACGGTGAAGCGCGGAATCTTCTGCCGCACGCGGCCGGTCAGCGGATCGAACAGTTGCAGCGTTTCGACCTCGTCGTCGAACAGCTCGACGCGCACGGCCATTTCGGCGTGCTCGGCCGGGAAAATATCGATGGTGTCGCCCCGCACGCGGAACGAGCCGCGCTGGAAGTCGGCCTCGTTGCGGCTGTACTGCATTGCGATCAGCCGCGCGATCACGTCCCGCTGGCCGAGCCGGTCGCCGGTGCGCAGCGTCAGAATCATCTGGTGGTATTCGGACGGGTTACCGATACCGTAAATCGCCGATACCGTCGCGACGATCACGACGTCG
>NZ_DASXHN010000506.1:0-4046 GCF_036488505.1 Paraburkholderia sp.
CATCTCAACGCTCGACGATCTCGCGTGGCTGCTGAATCTGCGTGGCGCCGACGTCAGCTATAACCCGGTGTTCGTCGCGCATGCGCTGATCGGCGCCGATCGCGTGTCGCTCTTTGTCGCCGATGGCAAGGTTTCGTCAGAGCTTGCCGGCGTGCTCGCGCGCGACGGCGTCAGCGTCGAGCCGTACGCGAAGGCCGCCGACGCGCTCGCCGCGTTGCCGGCCGGCAGCACGCTGCTGATCGACCCGCGCCGCATCACGTATGGCTCGCTGCAGGCGGTGCCGTCGACGATCAAGGTCGTCGAGGCGGTCAATCCGTCCACCTTTCTGAAGTCGCGCAAGAGCGCGGCCGATGCCGCGCACGTGCGCGAGACGATGGAGCAGGACGGCGCCGCGCTCGCCGAATTCTTCGCCTGGTTCGAAAACGCGCTGGGCCGTGAGCGCATCACCGAGTTGACCATCGACGAACGCTTGAGCGCCGCCCGTGCGCGCCGTGCCGGTTTCGTGTCGCTGAGCTTCGCGACGATCGCGGGCTTCAACGCGAACGGCGCGATGCCGCACTACCGCGCGACCAGCGAGTCGCATGCGGTCATCGAGGGCAATGGCCTGCTGCTGATCGATTCCGGCGGCCAGTACCTGAGCGGCACGACCGACATCACGCGGGTCGTGCCGGTGGGCACGCCGAGCGATGCGCAGCGGCGCGATTTCACGGTCGTGCTGAAGGGCATGATCGCGCTGTCGCGCGCGCAATTCCCGCGCGGTATCCGTTCGCCGATGCTCGACGCGATCGCGCGCGCGCCGATCTGGCAGGCCGGGGCGGATTACGGCCACGGCACCGGCCATGGCGTCGGCTACTTCCTGAACGTTCACGAAGGTCCGCAGGTGATTTCGCACTACGCGCCGGCCGAACCGTGGACCGCGATGGAAGAGGGGATGATCACGTCGAACGAGCCGGGTCTTTATCGGCCGGGCAAGTGGGGCGTGCGGATCGAAAACCTCGTGCTGAACGTGCCCGCCGAAAAAACCGAATTCGGCGATTTCCTCAAGTTCGAGACGCTGACGCTGTGCCCGATCGACACGCGCTGCATCGAGTTCTCGCTGCTGAGCGACGACGAGCGCGCATGGCTGAACGCCTATCACGAGACCGTGCGCACCCGTTTGTCGCCGCATGTGACGGGTGATGCAAAGGCTTGGCTCGAATTGCGCACGCAACCGGTCTGAGCAGAGCGATACCTGGCGAACGTCTACGAGCGAACGGAGCGTGCATGACGATCAAGGCAGTGGTGTTCGACTTCGGCGGCGTGCTGATCGACTGGAGCCCCGAGTATCTGTACCGCGAGCTTATTCCCGATGAAACGGAACGGCGCTGGTTTCTGACGCACGTGTGCTCGATGGACTGGGTGATCCGCCAGGACGGCGGTCAGCCGATCGTCGACGCGACGGACGAACTGATCGCGAAGTTTCCCGACCACGAGCCGCTGATCCGCGCGTTCTACGAGCGCTGGCACGAGATGGTGGCGGGCGTGCTGGAAGAGGGCGTCGCGCTGATGGAAAAGCTCGAGGCGCAGGACGTGCCGCTGTTCGGGCTCACCAACTGGTCGGCCGAGACCTTCCCGTATGCATGGGAACATTACCCGGTGCTGCGGCGGTTTCGCGATATCGTCGTGTCGGGGCGCGTGAAGCTTGTGAAGCCCGATCCGGCGATCTTCTCGGAAATGCGCCGGCGCATCGAGCTGCAGATGCCGGGCATTCAGCCGGCCGAACTGGTTTTTATCGACGACAACGTAAAGAACGCCGAAGCCGCGACGGCACTCGGCTGGCACGGCGTGCATCACACGAGCGCCGCGCAGACTGAAGCGAAGCTGCGCGAGCTGGGCTTGCCGGTATGAGCGGCGGAGCTGCCGGGGAATGACAAAACGGGCGTCCGCGTTAGCGCGACGCCCGTTTTTGTATGCGGCGATACGCATCGCTGGCTACGCTACTGCCCCAGCAGATTCTTCAGCGCATTCCCGAGCCCCTTCACCGTTTCTCCGGCCCCCTTCGCGACCCCTTCGACACTCACCCCGAGCGCTTGCGCAAATCCCGCGCCGATGCGCGTGAGAATCCCTTCGCGCACCGAGAACTTCGGATCGCGCAAATCACCGTCGAGCACGAAATGCAGCGTGAGGTCGCCGTTGTGCGTCTTCAGCGCGGCGACGGCGGCGCGGGTCGGAATCGACAGGAAGGTGTCCAGCGGGTTGCCGGTGTCGGCCAATCGCAGGTTGTGAACCGTCACGGTGCCGGGCGCGTGCACGTGATAGTTGGTCACCGTCGACGTGATTGTCAGATCGACGGTGCCGCCCGTCACCTGGGCGCGCGCGCCGGCCTTCTTCAGCAGATACGGATCGAGCATCGCGACATCGACCCCACGCAGTGTGCTGGTGGTCTGCGAATCGCGGTTTGCGATCTTGATCCAGCCGTCGAACGTCACCGTGCCGGTGTGCGCCGGACCTGCGAGCGAGCCGCGCACGCTCACGTTGGTCGGCTCCGTCAGCGACGGCAGATGCAGGTTGTCGACGCTCGCGCTCGCGTTGCTGACCGTCACCTTGTACGGCGGCGGCCCGATGGTCATGTCGTAGAAGTGGAAGTTGCCCTGCTCGAAGCGGATATGGTCGACCTGCTTTTCGCGCGGCGTCGACGGTGCGCCCGGATTGCCGGACTGATCTGAGCGGTTCAGCGAGTCGCGCAGGTTTGGCAGCAGGTTCAGCGAGCCGTCCGGTTTGCGCAGCACGGCGAGATCGAAGCCGCGGACCACGACTTCGCGGATATGGGTGCGGCCCGCGAGCACGTCACGAATGTCGGGCGTAATGGTGACTTCATCGGCGCGCAGCGGCTCGCCGGCCGGCCAGTCGGGCGGTGCCTTCAACAGAACGTGGGACAGGTGGACAGAAGTAATGCCGACGTCGATGTGTTCGGCGCTGCCTAGCGGGCCGAGGGCGGCCGTGACGCGATTCCTGATTTCGTGCTGCGCGAACAGCAGAACCCCGATGGCGACGACAACCAGCGCCAGCACCGTGCTACCCACGCCGACGACCCAGCGTCTGCCCTTCGACATCGCCATGCTTGTCTCCTCGTACTCGTACTCGTCATCGTCATCGTCGCCCGTGGCGCGGCATGCTGATGACGGGCTCTTCAGTGGGCGGGCCCCGGCGCATGCTCCTGATGGTGGCGGCCGACTTTACGCCGGCATGCCGCGTAATTGTGGGTATCACGCGGTGCGGCGCACGCGCCGGGCAAGCAATACCCGTGCCCCGCGGTCCACCCGCTGTACCGCGCGTCAGAGCGCGGCCGCGCGAGACGCTTACCGCGAAATCGGCTTGTAACGCAGACGCTTAGGCCGCGCGCCTTCTTCGCCGAGACGCGCGCGCTTGTCGGCTTCGTATTCCTGGTAGTTGCCGTCGAAGAAGGTCACTTGCGAATCGCCCTCGAACGCGAGAATGTGCGTCGCGATACGGTCGAGGAACCAGCGGTCATGCGAGATCACGAGCACCGAGCCGGCGAATTCGAGCAACGCGTCTTCGAGCGCGCGCAGCGTTTCCACGTCGAGGTCGTTCGACGGTTCGTCGAGCAGCAGCACGTTGCCGCCGGCGATCAGCGTTTTCGCCAGATGCAGACGGCCGCGCTCGCCGCCGGACAGATTGCCGACGATCTTCTGCTGGTCGCCGCCCTTGAAGTTGAAGCGGCCGATATACGCGCGCGACGGCGTTTCGTACTTGCCGACAGTCAGCACGTCCGCGCCGCCCGAGATTTCCTCGAACACGGTCTTCGAGCCTTCCAGCGCCTCGCGGCTCTGATCGACGTAAGCGAGCTTGACGGTCGGACCCTGCGCGATCTCGCCCGAATCCGGCTGTTCGCGGCCAGTCAGCATGCGGAACAGCGTCGACTTGCCGGCGCCATTCGGACCGATGATGCCGACGATCGCACCCGCCGGGATCTTGAAGCTGACGTTGTCGAGCAGCAGACGGTCGCCATACGACTTGCTGACGTTCTTGAACTCGATCACTTCATT
>NZ_DASXHN010000517.1:0-3033 GCF_036488505.1 Paraburkholderia sp.
GAGCCCGGCATCGACGACTTCGAGTTGCAGCGCCTGAAAAAGCGCAAACTCAAAGTCAAGGACACCATCATCTTGCTGCAATTGCAGCTCGAACCGGACGTACGCGCCTGAGTTCGCGGCCTGGCAGGCGCCGGGCGCGCAGCGCGCGAGCCGGACTTAGCAGGAACGCTTGCCTTGAATTCACCGCACGAAACTTCACTCCGGGGCGCGCCGGACGACGCATCCACCAGCGGCATGCCGGCGCCGCGCGCGGCCGCATCGGTCGCGGGCGAGCCGCTGAGCCGGCGGCGCGTGACGGAGCTCGACGAGATCTTTGCCGACAACGGGCTGCTCGCGCGTCAGATCGATGGCTATCGGCCGCGTGCGTCGCAGATCGAGATGGCGCGAGCCGTCGCCGCGGCGATGGAAGCATCGGGTCGCGCGATGCCCGAGCCGGCGATGTTCGACGCGCAGAAACGCCCGGCGCGGCGTCTGCAATCAACCGGCGCCGATAGTGCCAGCTCGGTCGCTGGCGTCGAAGCCCACACCGCCGGCAGCACCGAAGCAGACGGTGCCGGCGGCGAGAATACGCTGATCGTCGAGGCCGGCACAGGCACCGGCAAGACCTATGCGTACCTCGTGCCGGCGATGCTGTGGGGCGGCAAGGTCATCGTTTCGACGGGCACCAAGCATCTGCAGGATCAGCTCTTTCAGCGCGACATTCCGACCGTGCGCGACGCGCTCGCGGTGCCCGTGTCGGTCGCTATGCTGAAAGGGCGCGCGAACTATCTGTGCCACTACTATCTGCAACGCACGGCGGACAACGGCCGCTTGCCGTCGCGTCAGGAAACCTCGTATCTGCAGGACATCGTGCGCTTCGCGAAGATCACGCGCAGCGGCGACAAAGCCGAACTTGCGAGCGTGCCGGAGACCGCCGCGGTGTGGTCGATGGTCACTTCGACGCGCGATAACTGTCTCGGCCAGGAGTGCCCGCATTACAAGGACTGTTTCGTGATGCAGGCGCGCCGCGAAGCGCAGCAGGCCGACATTGTGGTGGTCAATCACCATCTCTTTTTCGCCGACATCATGTTGCGCGATACCGGCATGGCTGAACTGCTGCCCACTGCGAATACGGTGGTCTTCGACGAAGCGCATCAATTGCCCGAAACCGCGACGCTGTTTTTCGGCGAGACGCTGTCGACCGCGCAATTCCTCGAGCTTGCGCGCGATTCGGTGGCCGAGGGTCTGGGCCATGCGCGCGATGCGCTCGACTGGGTCAAGCTCGGCGCGACGCTCGAGCGAGCGGCGCGCGACGTGCGCCTCGCATTCAAGGAAGATTCGGTGCGTCTGTCGATCGGCCAGTTGGCCGACGATCACCCGCTGTTCGCCGCGCTCGACACACTCGAAACCGAGCTGGATGCGCTAGCCGCCGCGCTGGCTGCGCAGGCGGAGCGCGCTGAATCGCTCGGCGCGTGCCTGCGCCGTGCTCGCGAATTGCAGGACGTGCTGAGCGGCTGGACCACGCCGCCCACGAGCGCCGAGCGCGACACGGCCGGGCCGCGCGATGGCGCCGTCGCCAACGCCAATGCCGAGCGCGCCGACCCGAATGAAAAGGTGCGCTGGATCGAAGTCTTCTCGCATACGGTGCAGTTGCATGAGACGCCGCTATCGGTCGCGCCCATTTTCGCGAAGCAGCGCGCCGGCGTGCCGCGCGCGTGGATCTTCACGTCTGCCACGCTATCGGTGCGCGGCGACTTCGCACACTACGCGGCGCAGATGGGTCTGAACGCAAAACGTTCGATGACGTTGCCGAGCCCATTCGACTACCCGTCGCAGGGACTGCTGTACGTGCCGCGCAATCTGCCGCAGCCGTCATCGCCGATGTTTACCGACGCGGTATTCGATGCCGCGTTGCCCGCGATCGAAGCATCGCGCGGCGGCGTCTTCATGTTATGCACGACGTTGCGCGCGGTGGACCGGATCTCCGCGAAGCTGCGCGACGCGATCGAGGCGCGCGGCTGGGACTATCCGCTACTCGTGCAAGGCGATGCGAGCCGCACCGAATTGCTCGACCGCTTCCGCGCGTATGGGAACGCGATTCTGGTGGGCAGTCAGAGTTTCTGGGAAGGCGTGGATGTGCGCGGCGATGCGTTGTCGCTTGTCGTGATCGACAAGCTGCCGTTTGCGCCGCCCGATGATCCGGTGCTGTCCGCGCGGCTCGACGCACTGACGAAGAAGGGCTTGAGCCCGTTCGCCGTGCATCAGTTGCCGCAGGCCGTGATCACGCTGAAGCAGGGCGCAGGCCGGCTGATTCGCGCGGAGACCGATCGCGGCGTGCTGATGATCTGCGATACGCGCCTCGTCGAAAAACCCTATGGACGCCGCATCTGGCAAAGCCTGCCGCCGTTCAGGCGCACCCGTGAAATCGACGTGGTCCGCGCATTCTTTGAAGAAAGCTCAATGCCGGGCGCAGCCACCGAACAATAGGTTTAGCTTTGGGTTTAGTGCCTTAAAAAACGCCGCTGTAAAAAGCGGCGTTTTTTCAATCGTTTTCGAATGACCCCGGCAGGCAAAGCCGACGGGTTAGAAAATTCAAGCCAAAAGCAAAACGCCACGGAGATGAATCCGTGGCGTTTTGCCTGACTGCCCGGGAAACCGAAACGATCTCCCGAAGCAGTTCTCGCCGGAGGCGAACCCTACGCGACAGCTTACTGGCTTGCGCCCGAAGCCGGAGCAGCAGCAGAAGCAGCAGCGTCCGAAGCCGCAGCGCCAGCGTCCGAAGCAGCAGACGAAGCCGAGGCAGCAGCGTCGCTCGCAGCAGCAGCAGCACCCGACGCAGCCGTTGCGGAGTCGGAAGCTGCAGCAGCCGGTGCCGAAGCAGCAGCTGCGTCGCTAGCCGGTGCAGCGGCTTGATCGTTGCTCTTGTTGCATGCAGCCAGTGCCACAGCTGCCAACAGGGATGCTACGAGGAGGGATTTCTTCATGATCACGTCCTTTTATGGTTTAAAGGTAAGCAACAGCGCAAAATAAAACCGGTAATGTGCTCCAACACCG
>NZ_DASXHN010000003.1:0-33334 GCF_036488505.1 Paraburkholderia sp.
TGCCGGTCGAGCACGCCGAACATGACACGCTCATCAGACCGTCGAGAATCTACATTGCGCCTCCCGACCGGCATCTGATGGCGCATAACGGCCGGATCAGACTCAGTGCGGGACCCAAGGAAAACTTCGCGCGTCCCGCAATCGATCCGCTGTTTCGCTCCGCCGCTATCGAGTATGGTCCGCGAGCGATCGCGGTCGTGCTCACTGGAAATCTTGACGACGGGGCCGCGGGCGCCGTCGCCGTGCGCGCGTGTGGAGGCTCCATCATCGTGCAGGACCCGATCGACAGCGTCGCGCCGTCGATGCCTGCCAGTGCCCTGCGAGCCGTTCCAGACGCGGTGATCGCCTCGCTCGACAAGGTGGGCGAAACCATCGTTCAGGCGCTGATGGCGCCCCGCCGGCCAAAGGTTATGGAACCGCACCCAACGCAGGTCGCTGCCGAAGCCCGCATCAGCACGACCGGCGTAACGTCACCGGCCGAGCTCGATCTGATTGGCGAGCGTAGTCCATTGACGTGCCCGGACTGCGGCGGCGTCGTCTGGCGGATCGGCACCGACGCTCCACTGCGCTACCGATGCCATACCGGCCATGCGTTCTCCAATCTGGCGCTCGCCAGCGCGCAACGGCTGGGGCTGGAAGAAGCCCTCTGGATCGCCATCCGGAAGGCCGAGGAGCGAGCCACGCTTGCTCTCGCACAAGCGGAAATAGCCAGGCGCAGCGGCGACGAAGCCCTGGCCGCGGCCGCGGGCGTCGAGCATGCCGAGTTCCAATCGCTGCAGGAGTCCCTTCGGCGCTTCGTGCTCGAAGGTACCGACAAGTAACCGGCGTCGCTGGCCGGATCGACGGACACCGCTTTCGATCATCGCTCCCGTCGCGTCGATTCTTTGCAGGAATTACGCGTCGCGGGTGTAGTTGGTTCAGCGGCGCTCGACTGCCTGCGCTCCCGATGCAAACGTCGCTGTGCAATCGATCGACCGTGCGGGCTCGGGCTACGTTTGTTCGCCCATCATCGGTGGTCTGTACCCGTGGCCCGCGTATTGCGCAGCGGACTATCGCAGACAGGGTTCGCCGGGCTCGCGGCACTCCGGCGCTTCAGCCTGTGCAGTCCCACCCGTCACGACGATGAGGAGCGGAAAATGCAAACGACGCAGCCAGCAGCGTTACAGCCCGAAACCGGCGAAGTGCGGCAAGACGCCGGCGATCCGTCCGGCAGCAGCATCACTGCACCGGGTGATGCGGCGACCGGGGAGTTGAGCGAAAAAGCGCAACGGCTGTACGCCGATTTCACACAAGTCGTGCGCCAGTCGACGGCGGAGCGTCCGGGCGCGGCGTTGGCGATTGCCGCGAGCGTGGGTTTCGTGCTCGGCGCGTTACACGGGAGCGCGAGACCCCGCAACGGTCGCGGACGATGGGAGCGGCGGGACTGATCCGCGCCCATTTTGCCCCAGTGCAACCGCCCCCGCGTCATACGCCGGGCGGCCGGTCGAGCGCTGCGTTTGCGCAACCAGCCACGCTCAGGAGTTCAAGAATGTCCATTCGTTTGAAAGTCACAAGGTGGCGAAATGTCGGCAGGTTTTGTATCGAGCGTGCCGCCGACTATGGCGAACTGCTGGGTATCGAACTCGATGAAACCCGCAAACGCCTGGTCCGCGAGTTGAGCGCGCTTGTTGCTCTGGCGGTGGCGGGGCTCTTCACCCTTTCTTTCCTATGCATCGCGATCATCGCCACCGCTTGGGGAACACCGTACTTCCTTCCGGTTGTATGGGGCGTCGCCGCGACGTGGCTGGTGCTGTCTGTCGTCTCGCTGACCATCGTTAGGGCACAGAAGCCCAGTCGGTCATTTCATGTCCTGAAGGACGAAATTCGTGACGACATCGATACGTTGAAGGAGGCACTCAGATGAGCCACGCACCCACTGCAAACGAGGAGGAGGCGGCTGTTTTGCAGCGCATGGCGGCATCGAGAACAGCCCTGCTCGCGGCCCGCTACGCTGCGCCGCCGGCCCGCTCGACATCGCGACATCCGAATTCCGTGAAGGTCGGCGACCTGATCGTGCGTGCACCGCGCGTCACGCTGCTGCTTGCGTTGTGCGCAAGCGCGATCATCCTTGGGCCACGCCGGACGCTCGCGGTTGCCGGCAGCACCGGAGCACTCGCCTGGCTCGGCCTGAGCGGCCGCCCGATGCTTTCGAAGCTGATGTGAACGGCTGCGGCGCGTGTGGCCCGCTCAAGCCGATCGGACTGCGCAAGTCTGCAACGCCGCCAGGCCCTCGACGCTCACGCGTGACCGTAGTGATCCGCTTTCTGACCTTCGATTTCGTATGTGTTCACGCTCAGTCGCCAAACGGGTTGTTGGCGGCTTTCACTTCCGTACTGAGGTTGTATTCCGCGCGCACGGCCTTGAGCACGCCGTCGATGTCGCGCTCGAAGCCAAGCGCGTTGCCAAAGTGCGTCATGTTCCAGTTGCAGCCGGTCCTGTCAGGCTCCTGCAACTGCGGTCGCGGCACACGAATCTTGACGCCATCCTCGACGATTGGCTGCAGCCGATGGATTCGCCTATCGACCTCCTGCTGGAGTTGCGAAGCATTGAGCGTCTTGCGGATCATCCCCATCTCCTTCCGTTAGTCGAACCAGTCATGCACGCGGCATGCCGCAAGTGATATTTGCCGGACGGCCGCTGCGTCCCTGTCGCTCGACCATCATACGCACGCGACGAACGATCGCCGCGTGAACTTTGGCGGCATTATGTGGACGAATAAGAACCGATGATCCGGATCTGACGCATGGCAAGCGTACTACTGGTCGACGATGATGCGCAGACGCTTGCAGCGTGGGCGGACCTGTGCGTCGCCGAGGGATTCGACGTGAAGTGCGCCACTGACGGCCACTCGGCGTTGGCCGCGTTCATGGAATCTCCGGTGGATGTGGTCGTCGCCGACTGGCGCATGCCGGTCATGTCAGGCAGCGAACTCTGTCACCGTTTGCGCACCTTCCCCGGTCTGCCGGACGTCGCCTTTATTCTGATTTCCGGCGAACCGTCCCCACCTGCCTTTGTCAGCTACGATGGCTTTCTACGCAAGCCCGTCGATGCCACAGTGCTGCTTGCCACGATGCGCCGTCTGCTGATCGAACGGGTGACGCATCGGAATTGGCCGGGCGGCAAAAACACATGACCTAGCCGCGCGGTTAACCGAGCGAAGTAAGCGACCCTCCGCGCGGTGCTTCGAAGTATCGGTGAGAGGCGGGTTCAGCGCCTCTCACCGGCAAACCTCAGTCAAGCCTTCGAGCGCGCGTTGCACGCGCCCGCAGGTACGCGACGCCTATTCTTCCTGAGTCCAGCGTGTGTTCGCGGGTCCTAGAAGTTATGGTTCATACCGAACGAGACGCCCGTCTGCTTTGCATGGCCGGACGGGTTCAGCGTTGCATTGGTCACGTAGCCACCCGTGAAATGCGTGTAGTCGACGTCAGCATAAAGCTCGGTGCTTTTCGACAGCGAATAGGTGACGCCCAGAATGGCGACGTCCTTTCTGCCGTCCACGCCGGCCGTCGAGTTCTTGTCGTCGTAATACGCGCCCGTTACGTGGAAGAACGGCGACGCCTTATAGCGGAAACCGCCCCACAGATATTGATTGCGCGTCTCCCCGTGCACCGTCGACGGAACGGCCTGGGTGGCGAGCGAATACCCCGCCATCAGATCGACTGGGCCGAGCGTCACGGCACCGCCCGCGGTGTATTGATTGTTGGCGAAATAAGGGGTGGTGGTCGCTGTGGCGGAAAGCGGGTTCGAGCGGTGCGTATAGCCTGCGCCGAACCGCAACAGCTTGCTGTGGTAGTTCAGGCCGCCCGCGAGCACACTGCCGCTGGCGAGACTGCCCGCAATGCCGCCCGGCGCATAGACGAAGCGCGGCGTCCACGCACCGAAGTCACCGTGATAGTGGATCGCGTTATCGTCGCGGCCATTGGTGCCGCCCGAAATCGCCGCCGCTTCGGTGATGCCCAGATAGCGCAGGTCGAACGGCTCGAAGTCCTTGATCAACCGGTGCTGCAGCGTGAACTGATGGCCCATGTCGACCTGACCGAACGGGCCGCCGAACCCGACGGTCGACGTGCGCGCAAACAACTGGTTGGTCGTACTGCTGTTGGCGCCAGTCGACAGGATATAGCCCGCTTCCAGGTTGAAGCGCGCGTAGTAGCCGCCGCCCAGGTCCTCGACGCCGAGAAAGCCCCAGCGATTCGATTTATAGACGCCACTCGAGGCCATCGTCAGCGCGGCACCGCCTGCCTTGGTGCCGTTCACGAGATTGCGCAGGCCGCCGTCCAGCGAGCCATACAACGTCACGCTGCTTTGCGCATGAGCGGCGCCGGCTGAAAGCCCCAATAAGGTTATGACGGCCAGCGAGCGCTTCAGACCGATTCCGCGTGTACCGCGACCTGCTACTTCCATTTCAAACATTTCTCCTCCATGGAACATCGTTAAATTCGTGGAGCAGGGGCTGTGCTGTGTGTTGCACTTGCCCTGCCATTAACCGTGCATTGCGCGAAGGTCGACCTGGAACTGCATGCGACGACCCGCGATGCCGTTATCCGAAACTGGCGCGCGCGTCGCTGCCGTGGATCTGAGCCCGCAGCTCACGCGTCGCCAGCGCGTGCAGTCGATCAAAACTGAGTGCGGATGCCGCCGCCGGCGGTGGTGCCGCTCGACATCTTGCTGGCGCGATCGGATAGCACCGCGACATACACGTCGGTGCGCTTCGACAGCGGGTAGTCGTACGAGAGCGCCCAGCTATTGCGATAAACCGAGCTATGGCCGCTACTCTTCGAATACGCGTCCGAGCCGAGAATCCGGCCGACGCCCACCGGAATCGAGAAGCCGAGCTGGCCGGTGTCGATGCCGACGTCGCCGTTCGGGATCGAATCCCAGATGTGCTGGTACTGGCCATATAGCTTCACGTAGTGAAGGTCGTACGACATACCGAGGTTCACCACTGACTGCGTCGTCATCCCCGGCAGCACGGTGGCGAGATCGCCGGCGTTCTGGCTGTACTTGATCTGCTGATAGACCATCGACGTCGCAAAGCCGCCGTTGCTGTACGAGACCTGGCCGCTCCACTTGTTCTGGCCGAGATGACCCGGCTCGTTGCCGAACGCATACATCGCGCGTCCGATGAGGCCATTGAACGACGGCGACGCGTAGTACACGGAGTTCCACCATTCACCGGCGTTGCCGAACACGCCCTGGCCATTCACGCCGACGTAGCTGTGCAGCACGATCGGCGAGAACACGAAGGAGTTCCAGAAAGGATTGAACGTAATGGTCGAGAACCATAGCAATGGCGGAATCAGACCGGCAGATGCGGTGCCGTAACGGCCGCTCACGCCAACGTACGCATTACGTGAAAACAGGCCGTCGTGCGGGTAACCGGTGCGGCCCATCGAGCCGTTCTGGATGTTGAAATAGCCTTCGAGGTCGAAGATGACACTCGTGCCGCCACCAATGTCTTCCGATCCGCGCAGGCCGAAGTACGGTGCCGTCATGCCGCCATTGCCGGCAATGACGCTCGACTGCCCGTTCATCGGCTTCTTGTAGGCGACGAATGCATCGACAAGCCCGTAGAGCTGCACACTTGATTGTGCGTGAGCCACTCCAGCGAATAGCGCGGTGCCAAGAACAAGCGCTTTTATCCCCACTTTTGTTTTCATCTATTTATCCTGCTTTTCGAGACCGTTGATTCGCGGCTGCGAAGCGGGGCGTCTTCGCACACGTTCGCACGTGTCGAATCGCATTCCGAAGGTTCGCTTTCTTTTAAGTACCGAAGACTGCCTTGCGTGTATTTCGACTTTTTTCTATGGGTGCTGCCGATCTTTGAAACAACGGCGCCGCGAAGGCTCGCAACTGCACGACGCCCGGGCATGGTCGACGGCCTGGCCTACGCCCGCTTACTACGCCCGTTTTCTACGCCCGGTTTTCCGCGCGAGACTGCGCGGCCGACGACTCATTCGACGGCTGCTGCTTCGAGCAAAGCAGCGAGTGCAGCACGACCAGCGTGAAACCGCCGGAGATCACCGGCTGCTGAAGCACGAGCTGCAGCATCAGCGGCATTGCATGGATGACGTCGGGCGAGATGAATAGACCGCCGAGGCCAACGAGAAACGCGAGCCCCGCCGCGATCAACCGCCGGTCGTCCCACTCCACGTGCGCGAGAATGTGTACGCCGTGCATGAAGACGATGCCGAACAGCAGCGTCGCGGCGGCCGAGATCACCGGGATCGGCACGACCACGAGCAGCATGTCGAACTTCACGCAGCCGCCGAATACGATCAAGAGCACGCCTGCGGCGAGCGTCACGAAGCGCGAACCGACCCGCGTCGCGCGCAGAATGCCGATGTTGTCGGGGTACGCGATCGTGCTGAAGCCGCCCCACACTGCCGCGACAACGGAACCGAGCGCGACGCCGAACAGCCCTTCGGACATGCGGCCGGGACTCAGCGTCTCATTGCCCCAGTCGGCGACTGTCTGGTAGAGGGCCATCGATCCCATCCCAGCCGGGATCAGCACGAGCAGAAACACCGCAACGAGATCGGCACGCGCGCCGAAGCCGAACGGGAAGATACGCGGCTCGACGAGCAGCGGCGCGGCGCTCACCGCCGCGAACGACATCGGCTGGAACAGCGTGTACGCGAGTGTGCCGAGCGCGAGGCCGAGCAGGATCGCGACGCTGCGCAGCCGCCGGCCGCCCCACAGCATCGCGAACACGATACCGGCCACCGCGACCGCGCCGGAAAACAGGTTCACCAGCGGGAAACCGGGATTTTTAGGGCTGCCGATCCAGGTCGGCAGCGCGACGCTGGCGATCTGCACCATGATCAACATCACGATCATTCCGGAGATGATGGGCAGGCGCAAATGCCGCACGAACATCCCCGCGACGCTGCGTCCGCGAATCGGCACCGTGAGCAGGCACCAGATCAGCGAAGCGACGAAGAACGATCCGAATGCCGTGCCGAGGCCGCCCGCTTGCAAATGACCGACCGTTAGCAGAGCACCGAAGCTGCCTGCGTACGGACCTTGCGCAATCGGCAGGCGCAACAGCAGCACCGACTGGAGGATCGTGATGATCCCGCACGCGATGAAGGTCATCCCGTACAGGTACGAGATCTGCGGATCGGACAAATGAAATGCGCGGCCGAGCAGTCCCGGGAACACGAACATGCCGGTCATGCCGAACACGTTCTGCAGCGCGAGCACGGCGAGTTGCGGGAGCGGCAGCCGCTCGTTGATTCCGACCTCGAAAATGCGCGCGGACGGTTGTTCTGCAGTGGTCTCCCGGATCGAAGCGCCGGGGTTCGGCATCTTGTTATTCAAGGTATGTCCCATTCGACCAAAAAAATCCTGTCTGCCGACGCGGACTTGAAGCCGCACCGCTCTCTTTCCCTTCACGCGCGATCGCACGAAGTGGGCACCTGTACGGCCGACTCGAACGACTCGCCCGCCCGGTTGTCGTCAGTGTTCGTCAGTTGTCGAGCGGAATGCCCTTGGTCTCGGGACCGAACCAGATCGACACCATGCCGACGATGAACAGCAGCGACACCGCCGCCGATGCCGCCGGGAACGAACCAAACCTCGCTACCACCACAGTGCCGGCGATCGGACCGATGCTGGTCAGCGCGCGGGCCATGTTCCAGCAGAAGCCCTGCCCTGTCGCCCGCACGCGGGTGGGGAAGAGTTCGGGCAAGTAAGCGGCAAACGTACCGAATGCGCCGATCACGAAATAACCGTAGACCGGCATCAGCCATAGCACCCGGCCGATGTCATGCACCGTCATGAACAGCACGAGCGACACCACCAGCGAGCCTGCCGAAAAGATGAAGTACGAGAGCCGGCGGCCCAGTGCATCGAGCATCCAGATCAGCGTCAGGTAGCCGAGCGTCGCGCCGATCATCATCAGGATGAACGCGTAGCTGACCGTCGTGCCGATGTCGCGATGATCGGCGGCTGCAACGGACAACTGATGAATCCAGCTCGGCAGGAACGTGAGACCGCCCCAGCAGCCGAGCATCGCAGCCGACGACACGACGACGCCGATGATCGTGTTGCGGCGTAGTCCCGGCGCGAAGATGGCGGTGAAAGTTTGCAGCGCCGATTCGGCTAACACGCTGTCGCGCACTTGCACCCAGCGTTGCGGCTCGGGCACGAAGCGGCGCACGAGGACCGTGACGAGCGCGGGAGCGGCGCCCACGGCGAGTACGACGCGCCAGCCGAAGCGCCCGAGCAGCAGGTTGTCGAGCGCCGCCGCGAGAAAGCCGAAGGCGAACGCCATCTGCATGATCTGCATCGCACGGACGCGTTGCCGGCCTGGCCACGATTCGGCGACGAGCGCGGCCCCCGCCGCCCATTCACCGCCGATGCCGAAACCGGCCATCGCCTGCGCCATAGCAAGCTGGCTCCAGGTCTTCGAGAATGCGCTCAGCAGCGTGAAAGCCGCGTAAATGAAGATCGTCCAGCCCATCACGCGCGAGCGGCCGAACCGGTCGGCGGCCACCCCGAACAGCACGCCGCCGATGCCCCATGTGAGCAGCTTGACCGCAATGATGTAGCTGCCGATCTTGCTGATCTCGGTGGCGTCAGTGCTGTGCAGCAACTGGCCGACGCTCGGCACCAGCACGAGCGTAAAGAGATTCAGGTCCATCGAGTCGAACATCCACCCGAGGAACGCCGAGATCAGCGCGAGCCACTGATAGCGCGACAACCTGAATCCCTGCGGATCGGCCGAAGCCGCCGACGCCGCGGTGGCGTCCCGGGTAGTGCCCATTGTGTCCGTCTCCTGATCTTTGCCGGTAAGGCGTGCGAGTCGTGCGGGTCGTATGCCCGTTTCATGATTTGCGGCAGTATAACGTAATGCAATGGGATTGCAATACGGATTATTGTATTACTGTCTGTCGCGCCGTGACTGACCCGCGGCACCTGCCTGCGAGGCAGGAGGACCATGATCGTGAGCAAGGGATGAGCGCGGCAGCCGCGATAGGGCTGAGCCGAGGGATAGCGCGCCGCACAAGCGATGAGCGCGCGAATGGGAGAAAAGAAGGTCGGGCTAGGTGCCGTTGACCGGGCCGCTCGGCAAGCCGACACGCCGCGCGGCGAAGATTCGATCTTCAGAGCGGCGTGTCAGGTCCGAAAGAAACGGCTGACGCGGGTTGGCCGGTCTACTCGGCGGCTTCGGCGAGCACCTGCACGGCCAGCCTCTCGGCTTCCTCGACATGACGCTTGCACGCCGCCGCGGCCGCATCGGCATCGTTGCGCATCACTGCGTCGACGATCGCCGCGATCTCGTCGTAGCTTTGCGGCAGACGCCCTTCCTGTGAGAGCGTCGTGGCACGCAGCATCATCACCCGCGTATGGACCAGACGCAGCATTTCCGTGAGGACTGGATTGCTGGCGCCGTCGAGCATCACGTCATAGAACCGGGCCTTCTGTTTAAGGAAGAGCATGATGCCTTCCTGGCCTTGGGTGTTGCGGATCGACGCGAGCTCGTGCAACGCCTGCTTCAATGCGACGCGCTGCTCGTCCGTCGCCCGGTCGGTGAACTGTCTGCCGGCGAGCGCCTCGAGCACCGCGCGTACTTCATACAAACCTCGCGCCTCGTCCCGTGTCATCACGGAGACGATCGGACCCTTGTGCGGAATGATCTGCACGAGCCCCTCGGCCACCAGTTGGCTCAGCGCCTCACGAACGAGGGTGCGGCTTACGCCGAGCATTTCGCACAACTCGCGCTCGATCAAGCGGTCGCCCGGCTTGAAGGTCAAGTCGCTGATACATGAGCGCAAACCGTCGATGACCTGCTGGCGCAGCGTCGCCACCGGCCGCACGACCAATCTGTTGGTATTCATTCCATCCCTTTGCCGTTTGAATTGATAGGAGCCACGCGAATGTTCGTAATACAATCATATTGACATTCTGCATCGAAGCTCCGATACTGCCTCCTATTATACAATCCTACAACAGTTGGATGAACCTAAGGACAGTCATGGAAGACATTACGCTTTCCCAACGCCGCGCGATCGGCGCAAAGATCCGTAAGGAAGTGCTGGGCGCGAGCCATACGCAGAGCAACGCGACTCCCAACCTTTTCGACGCCGTGTTCCTCGAGTACACGGAAGACGTTTGCTGGGGCAATATCTGGAACCGCGATGGGCTCACGCGCAAGACGCGCAGCATGTTGAACCTCGCGATGCTGGCATCGCTCGGCCGCTGGCACGAGTTCGAAGTGCATACGCGCGGCGCGGTGAACAATGGCGTGACGGAACAGGAGATCGCCGAAGTCGTGCTGCAAGCCGGCGTCTATGCGGGTATTCCTGTTGCAGCCGAAGGCCTGCGCCGCGCGAAGGCCGTCGTGCTCGACCTGAAGGCGAAGGCTGCTGCTGCCTGAAGGCGGCTTGCGGCCGGTGAAGGCGCCGTGCGGATTCGTCATCTCATTCCAGACGAGCAGTCTGGTGGTCCAGCGGGTCGCAGGCGTCTCGCGCCGAAGCTTGCGGCCCCCGTTGCCGATCGCGCTGAGCACCTGTCGCACCCGCGCATTACCCGTATACATCAATGTCTGATTCCACTTTCTGCGAAATTCCAGCCGGCCGCATCGCCTACTCGCGTCGCGGGACGGGGCGGCCGCTGGTTCTGCTTCATCCGATCGGTGTCGACCGAAGCTGGTGGGATGAATACGCCGAGGCCTGGGCCGCATCGTATGACGTCGTCGCGATCGATCTTCGCGGCCACGGCGAGTCCAGCCTCGTCACCGCTCCTGTCACGCTCGCCGATCACGCGGCCGACATCGCCGCGGTACTGCGCCAGGAACGCCTGACCGGTGCGACGCTGATAGGCGTATCGATGGGCGGCATGATTGCGCAGCGTGTCGCGATCCAGTTTCCCGAGCTGGTCGGCGCGCTGATTCTTTGCGCAACGGCCGGCGGGTTCCCCGCCGAAGTGCGCCCGCGCATTCTCGCGCGCGGCGACATCAGCCGGAACGGCTCGATGTCCGAAGTGATCGACGAAACCATTACGCGCTGGTTCGCCGCCGACACGCCGCGCCCCGAACTTGTCGAAAAGTGCCGCGCGCGGCTCGCCGCGGACGACTGGTATAGCTGGAGCGCGAACTGGCAGGCGATCTCGCTGCTCGACAACCTCGGCGAACTGCCGCGCGTAACAGCACCGGCGCTCGTCGTCGCGGGCGACGCCGACGCGAGCATTCCGCCGGCGGTCTCGCAGAAGATCGCCGATGCGCTGCCCAACAGCCGTTTCGTCGCGGTTCCGGGCGCCGCGCACTTTGGAGCGTTCGAGATGCGCGACACCTTCGCAGCGATATTCGACGACTTTCTGTCGACGCTCGCGCAATGAATTGAAACGTGGAGCCGCCGGCAGGTGCGACAGGTTTCAACCCGCCGCGCGGCTCAGTAGTGACTAGATAAGTGCAAGCGGAGCGGCACATCCACGGCCCGATCGCTCCTAGGAGGCAGCATGGCAATCACAATCCGTTCGTCTTTCATCGTCGAAGCACCGCCCTCGGACGTCTGGAAGACGATGATCGACATCGAACGGTCCGCACCGTGTTTTCCGGGCGCGGAACTCAAAGAACAGCAACCCGACGGCAGCTACAAGGGCGGCTTCACCGTGAAGCTCGGTCCGCTCACGCTGAAATTCGCGGGCAAATTCAAGATCGCTGAACAGAACGACGCCGCGCGCACGGTCGTGGTGTCCGCCAGCGGCACCGACACCAAAGGCCGTGGCGGCGCCGATGCGCAGATCAACGCGGCCGTCACCGACGCGGGCGGCGGCAAGACCAAGGTCGACGTCGTGTCGGACGTGAATCTGTCGGGCACGGTCGCGCAGTACGGGCGGGGCGCCGGGATGATCGAGGCGCTGTCGCAGCAACTGCTGAACCAGTTCGCCAAGAATCTGACCGCGCTCATCGAGGCCGATGCGGCGCACTCCGCCGAAGTCGCGCCGGCGACCACCAGCGAGCCGGTTGCGTCGAATTTGGCCGGCGAACCGGTTGCGCCGCGGCCCGCCACCGAAGCACGGCGCCCGCCGCCGCCAGCGGCAGCGGTCGTGCCGCTCGACGCCGGCGCGCTAGTGCGCAAGGCGATGTGGCAGTCGGTCCGGAATTTCTTCGCGCGGCTCTTCGGGATCAAACAGCAGCACTGAAGAAGCCACCGCCGCACTATCGGAGCACGCATGAAACCCAGTGAATTCCAGTACCACGCGCCGACCACCGTCGACGAAGCCGCGCGGCTGCTCGGCACGCTCGAGGATGCGCGAGTGCTCGCCGGCGGCCAGTCGCTGATGCCGATGATGAACTTCCGGTATCTGATGACGAGTCACCTGATCGACCTGAACGGCGTCGACGCACTGACCCGCATCGAAGAGCGCGACGGCCGCCTGCACATCGGCGCAATGGCGCGGCAGCGCGACATCGAACTGTCGCCGCTCGTCACGCAACGCGCACCGCTGCTTCGCGAGGCGTACCAGCTGGTGAGCCACAAGCAGATCCGCAATCGCGGCACGCTCGGCGGCAGCCTGTGCCAGCTCGATCCGTCGTCGGAACAGCCGTGCTTCACCGCCGCGCTCGACGGCGTATTGACGATCGCGCGCTACGAAGACGGCGCGGTCACGACCCGCGAAGTCCCGATGTCCGAGTGGGCGCTGATGTACATGACGCCCGCGCTCGAAGAAGGCGAACTGCTCGCCGGTATTTCGCTCGACATCTGGCCGGAAGGCCATGGCTATGCATTCGAAGAGTTCGCGCGGCGACACGGCGACTATGCGATCGTCGGCGTCGCGGCGCTCTGCACCGCCGACGCGCAAGGACGTCTGGACCGCGTGTCGCTGACGATCTGCGGCGTCGCGCCCGGCCCGGTGCGGATGCACGACGTGGAAACCGCGCTGCGCGGCCGCCCGATGGACGAGAGCGCGCTGCGCGTCGCGAGCGACGCCGCGCGCGCGCTCGACGTGATGACCGACGCGCACGTGAGCACCGACTACCGCCAGCATCTTGCCGGCGTCCTGACCGAAAGAGCGCTGAAAACAGCGTTCTCGCGCGTCGCAAGACAATCGTAGAGTGACTAAGGAGATGGACATGGAGACTCGTATCGTCAGAGTCGTCGTCAACGGCAAAGCTTATGAGCGCGAGGTCGAACCGCGCCGCATGCTCGGTGACTTCCTGCGTCACGACCTCGAACTCACCGGCACGCACTACGGTTGCGAGCACGGCGTATGCGGGGCCTGCACCGTACTGATCGAAGGCCGCACCGCGCGCGCGTGTCTGACGCTCGCCGCCCAGGTCAACGGCCGCTCGCTGACCACCGTCGAAGGGCTCGCCCACGCGGACGGCACGCTCAACGAACTACAAAAAGCCTTTACCGAAACACATGCGCTGCAATGCGGGTTCTGCACGCCCGGCATGCTGATGACGCTGACCGAACTGCTGAACGAAACGGATTCGCCGAGCGAAGCCGAGATCCGCGAAGCGATCACGGGCAATCTGTGCCGCTGTACCGGCTACCAGCCGATCGTGGCCGCCGCGCTGCTCGCGGCACAGCGCATCCGCGACCAGCGCGCCAACACACCGGCGGCACACGCTACGGAGTAACACGATGGAAATTTCCGACCTGAAGGGCGTTCCGACCGACCAGCGCTACATCGGCAAGCGCGTCACGCGCACCGAGGACAGGAAGCTGCTGCAAGGCCAGGGCTCGTACGTGGACGACCTGCACTTGCCCAACATGCTGCAGGCCGCCGTGCTGCGCAGCCCGCATGCGCACGCGAAGATCGTGTCGATCGACTGCACGGCCGCCCGCGAACTCAAGGGCGTGCACGCCGTTTACACGCACGCGGATTTGAGCGGCCGCGCACGCGGCCGCGTGCCGTCGATGCTGCCGAACCCGGCGATCCGCTTCGAGCGCACCCAGGAACTGCTCGCCTCGACGGAAGTCACGTTCGCGGGCGAAGCGGTCGCCTTCGTCGTCGCGGACAACCGCTATATCGCCGAAGACGCCTGCGGCCTGATCGAGATCGAGTACGACACGCTGCCCGCCGTCGCCGACTGCCGCGACGGACTGCGTGCCGAGTCGCCGCTGTGCCACACCGACGCGAAAGACAACGTCGTCGCCCATATCGAAATGGGTTTCGGCGACATCGACGCAGCCTTCGCCAATGCGCCGCACGTCGTCGAAGAAACCTACTGGCAGAACCGCGGCTCCGCGCATCCGATGGAAACGCGCGGTTATCTCGCCGAATATCACGCGACCAACGGCGAGTTGACCGTCTGGTCGTCGGGTCAGGCGCCCCACCATGAGAAGAAGAATCTCGTCGAGTTGCTCGAGTGGGATGCCGAGAAGCTGCGTGTGCTGATGAACGACGTCGGCGGCGGCTTCGGTCCGAAGCTGCCGTTCTATCCGGAAGAGGGACTGGTCGCGATCGCGGCGGTTGCACTCAAGCGCCCCGTCAAATGGATCGAGGACCGGCGCGAGCACTTCCTCGCGGTCACGCAGGAGCGCGACCAGTGGTGGACCGTGCGGATGGCGCTCGACAACGACGGCAAGATCCGCGGCGTAAAACTGGAGATGGTGCACGACAACGGCGCATTTCTGCCGTGGGGCATCATCACGCCGTACATCTCGATCACGACGACGCCCGGCCCCTACGTGATCCCCGCGATGGGCGCGAAGCTCGACGTCGTCTACACGAACAAGTGCGCGACCTCGCCGGTGCGCGGCGCAGGACGTCCGCAGGCGGTGTTCGCGATGGAGCGGATTCTCGACAAGGCCGCCCGCGCGCTCGGCATGGACCGCGCGGAGCTGCGCTGGCGCAATCTGATTCAACCCGAGCAGATGCCGTACGACGCGGGCTTCATCTATCGCGACGGCAGCCCGCTGCGCTACGACAGCGGCGACTATCCGGCGTGCCAGAAAGCAGCGCTGGAGCGCGCGAACTACGCGAGCTTCGCCGCACGCAAGGCCGACGCGCGCCGCCAGGGTCGCTTCATCGGCATCGGCATGGCGAGCTTCGTCGAAGGCACCGGCATGGGCCCGTTCGAGGGCGCGACGGTGCGCGTGCAGGCGAACGGCCGCATTGCCGTGATCACCGGCGCATCGCCGCAAGGCCAGGGTCACAAGACGACCTTCGCGCAGATCTGCGCCGAGCAGCTTAACGTACCGCTCGAAACGATCGACGTGATTACCGGCGATACCGGCGGCATCTCGATGGGCGTCGGCACGTTCGCGAGCCGCGTGACGGTCAATGCCGGCAACTCGGTCTACATCGCCGCTCAGGCCGTCGGCGAGAAAATGCTCACGCTCGCCGCCCATCTGTGGAAGTGCGAACCCGCCGAGCTCGTGCTGATCGAGGGTCACGTGGCGCGCCGCTCGGGTATCGAACAACGCATGAGCTACGGCCAGTTGGCGAAGATCTCGCAGGGCATGCCGGGCTTCACGATGCCGAAGGGCCTCACCGCGGGCCTCGAGGAGACGAAATACTTCTCGCCCGCGCAGTCGACGTATTGCAACGGCACCGCCGTCGTGGAACTGGAAGTCGATCGCGAGACCGGCCACATCACGATCCTCAACTATGTGATGGCGCACGACGCGGGCAAGCTGATCAATCCGATGATCGTCGATGGCCAGGTGATCGGCTCGGTCGCGCACGGCATCGGCAACGCGACGCTCGAATGGATGCAGTACGACGAGAACGCGCAGCCGACTACGACGAACTTCGGCGAATACCTGCTGCCGATGGCGACCGACGTGCCGAACATCGACATCGTGCACCTCGAAACGCCGTCGCCGCTGAACCCGCTCGGCGTCAAGGGCGCGGGCGAGGGCGGCACGATTCCGGCGGCCGCGGCAATCGTCGGCGCGATCGAGGACGCGTTCTCGGAATACGGCGTCGAATTCACCGAAGCACCGCTCGTACCGCAGCGCGTATTCCAGAAACTCAAGGAAGCGGGCGCATACGCGCGCTGACCTGCACGGGCGCTCGCTCGGCGCGGGCGCCCTCCCCTGTTTTCATTGTTTGGACCTCTTCTCCATGACGACCGAATTCACCGCAGCGCTCCATGAATCCGAATACCGGATCACCCTTGCCCAGCCGGAACTCGGCAACACGCTCACGCTCGAAGCGATGCGCGCGCTCGCCGCCGAGATCCGCAAGGCCGGCCGCGACAGCGCCGTAAAAATCATCCGCATCCGCGCGTCGGGTTCCGGGTTCTGCCGCGGCCGCGCGGTCGGCGCGCCGCCGGCCACGCCGCCGACGTCCGCGCAGTTCCGCCGCAACGTGGCCGATCCGATTCTCGATGTGTATCGCGCGATGCACGAAAGCGAAGTGCCGCTGCTGGCCGAAGTGCAAGGCGATGCGGAAGGCTTTGGCTGCGCGCTCGTCACCGCCTGCGACATGGCTGTCGCGGCGGACAGCGCGCGCTTCAGCCTGCCCGAGCTGCAAAAGAATTTGCCGCCGACGCTCGTGCTGTCCGTGCTGCGCCACAAGGTGCCGCCGAAGGCGTCCGCGCACATGGTCTACCTGACCGAAACCATCGACGCGGCCAATGCGCGCGAGTGGGGCATCGTCGCCGAGGTCGTGCCGGCCGCGAGCCTGAGCGAACGGGCCGACGCGATGGTCGCGTCGATCTGCACGCGCGATCGGATCGCGATCGCGACGCTGAAGACATACTTCCGCGAAATCACAATTCCCGACTTCTCGCTCGCGAGCGAAGTGGCCGGAGCGTCGCTCGCGAACGCAATGACGTCGATGCGCCGCTGAACCACCGCTTAACCACCGCTACGCGCAGTGCGGTGCACCGCGCGCGGCGCGTGCGAGACGGATCGAACAAGCAACACCTCGCCCGCTTCGGGCAACACACCAAGCAATAGGAGCGCCGCGCAACGCGGTGCTTCACGGGACTTCTAGCCATGGCTGATCAAGACACCACTTCCACGTCTTCCGCTAACCTGGGTTACGCGGACCTGCACGAACATATCGCACGCCTCGAAGCGGCAGGTTTGTTGTACCGGATCGACGAGCCGGTCAACAAGGACACTGAAATGCATCCGCTCGTGCGCTGGCAGTTCCGCGGCGGTATTCCCGAAGCCGATCGCAAGGCGTTCCTGTTCACGAATATCGTCGACAGCAAGGGCCGCAAGTACGACATTCCGGTCATCGTCGGTGGCATCGCCGCGAACCCGGAGGTCTATCGGATCGGCATGAACGTGCCGTCGCTCGACGACATCGGCGACGCGTGGAACCGTGCGATCGACAATCCGATCCCGCCCGTCGTGGTCGAAAGCGGCCCCGTGCACGACATCGTGATCGAAGGCAAGGACCTCGAAGGTCCGGGCAACGGGCTCGAATCGCTGCCGCTGCCCATCTCGACGCCGGGCTTCGACGCCGCGCCGTACATGACGATGACCGGCGTGATTTCGCGTGACCCGGAAACCGGCGTGCAGAACATGGGCACCTATCGCGGCCATCTGAAATCGGCGACGCGGCTGGGCATGATGATGCTCGTGAACCTGCGTGCGGGCGGTCTCGACCACTGGCGCAAGTACTCGGCGAAGGGCGAGAAGATGCCGGTTGCGATCGTGCTCGGCGCGCCGCCGCTGGTCGCGTTCCAGGGCCCGCAGAAGCTGCGCCCGAACACCGATGAACTGAGCGTCGCGGGCGGCCTCGCCGGTGCGCCGATCCGCGTCGTCAAGGGCCGCACCGTCGATCTGCTGGTGCCGGCCGAAGCCGAAGTCGTCGTCGAGGGTTACGTCGATCCGACGTTCCTCGAACCGGAAGGTCCGTTCGGCGAAAGCCACGGTTACGTTGCGCTCGAAGACTACAACATGTCCATCGAAGTCACGGCGATCACGCGCCGCAAGGACGCGGTGCTGACTTCGATCATCTCGCAGGTGACGCCGTCAGAATCGAGCGTGATCAAGCGTCTCGCCTACGAGCCGATGTTCCTGCGCCACCTGCGCGACCACCTCGGCATTCGCGGCATCAAGAAGGTGTTCCTGCACGAGCCGCTCACCAACTTGCGCCGCTTCGTGTTCCTGCAGTTCGAGCGCGGCTCGAAGAAGACCGAAGTCTGGCGCGCGCTGTACGGCACGATGTCGCTGCAAGCCGCGATCGGCAAGTTCGTGATCGCCGTCGACGACGACATCGATCCGAACAACGCCGACGCGATATTCTGGGCGATGGGCTATCGCTGCAACCCGGTCGAGGACGTGAAGCTGATTCCGTTCCGCGAGCATGGCCACGGCCCGCGCTCGGATCACGATACCGGCCTCGATTCGGCGATGCTGGTCGACGCGACGATGAAGGCGCCGATGCCGCCGCTCGCGCTGCCGAAGAAGGAATACATGGAGAACGCGAAAGCGCTGTGGGAACGCATCGGCCTGCCAAAGCTGAAGCCGGAGTCGCCGTGGTACGGCTACTCGCTCGGCGACTGGAGCGACGAATGGGACCGCAACGCCGAGCAGGCGACGCGCGGCGAATGGATGCAGCGCGACGCGTCCTACCAGGCACGCCGCCGCGCCGGCGTGGAGCCGAATTCGCCGGTGCGCGGCTACGAGAGCGTCGATCATGACGACGCATAACGGTACGCCGGAACGCATCATCGTCGGCATCACCGGCGCGTCCGGCGTGATCTACGGGATTCGCGCGCTCGAACTGCTCGCTGAGGCGGGCATCGAGACGCATCTCGTGATCAGCAAGGCCGCCGAGCTGACGATGACTTACGAAACCGACATCCGCGCGGCCGATCTGCGCGCGCGCGCGTCGCGCTGGTATGCGGCCGGCGACATCGGCGCGGCCATTTCCTCGGGCTCGTTCAAGACAAAGGGGATGCTGATCGTGCCGTGCTCGGTGCGCTCGATGAGCGAAATCGCCACCGGCATCACCAGCTCGCTGATCAGCCGCGCGGCCGACGTCGTGTTGAAGGAGCGCCGGCGTCTGGTGCTCGGCGTGCGCGAAACCCCGCTGCACGGCGGACATCTGCGCACGCTGGTGCAACTGTCGGACATGGGCGCGGTGATCGCGCCGATCGTCCCGGCGTTCTACCAGAAGCCGCAAACGATCGACGACATCGTCAATCACACGGTGGGCCGCCTGCTGGATCTGTTCGACATCGAAACCGGTGTGGTCAAGCGCTGGAAAGCGCAGCAGGAAGACTAGTAATGCCGCGGTAATGCCGCGGTAACGCGCGCGCCGCGCCGCTTTGACCCACTTCACAGGAGCGCCGCGCCGCCCGCACGGGCGCTCCCCCCTTTGCGACGATCATGACTGAATCCAATCTGCTGTCCCGGCTCGCCGACCCGAGCCTGTTGCGCACGCTCGCTTATATCGACGGCGCGTGGTGCGGCGCCGACGATGCGCGCACCTTCGCCGTCGACGATCCCGCCACCGGCGAGACCATCGCCCAAGTACCGCTGATGACGGGCGCCGAGACGCGCCGCGCGATCGAAGCCGGCGAACGCGCGCAGCGCGGCTGGCGCGCGCTCACCGCAGCGCACCGCGCAGCGATCCTGAAGCGCTGGCACGCGCTGATGGTCGCGAACACCGACGACCTCGCGGTGATCATGTCGGCTGAGCAAGGCAAGCCGCTCGCCGAAGCGAAAGGCGAAATTGCTTATGCGGCGTCGTTCATCGAATGGTTCGCCGAGCAGGCCAAACGGATCGACGGCGATGTGCTCGCGTCGCCGGCCGCCGACAAGCGGATGCTGGTGACGAAAGAGCCGATCGGCGTATGCGCCGCGATCACACCCTGGAACTTCCCGGCCGCGATGATCACGCGCAAGGTCGCGCCCGCACTCGCCGCCGGCTGCGTAATGATCTTGAAGCCGGCTGAAGCCACGCCGTTGTCGGCGCTTGCGCTGGCTGAGCTTGCGCATCGTGCGGGCGTACCGGCCGGCGTGTTCAGCGTCGTGGTCGGCGATCCTCGCTCGATCGGCGCGGAGATGACCAGCAACCCGATCGTGCGCAAGCTGTCGTTCACGGGCTCGACGCCGGTGGGCCGCCTGCTGATGAGCCAGTGCGCGCCGACGGTCAAGAAGCTGTCGCTCGAACTCGGCGGCAATGCGCCGTTCATCGTGTTCGACGATGCCGACCTCGATGCGGCCGTCGAGGGTGCGCTCGCGTCGAAGTACCGGAACGCCGGTCAAACCTGCGTCTGCACGAACCGCTTTTACGTGCAGGACGGCGTGTACGACGCGTTCGCCGAAAAATTCGCGGCGGCGGTCGCCCGCATCAAGGTTGGCAACGGTTTCGAGAACGGCGTCACGCAAGGCCCGCTGATCAACGAGGCCGCAATCGAGAAGGTCGAAGCGCATATCGCCGACGCGGTCGCGCACGGCGCACGCGTGCTCACCGGCGGCGCGCGTCATGCGGCCGGCAAGCTTTTCTTCCAGCCGACCGTGGTGAGTGACGTGACCGCATCGATGCGTTTCGCGACCGAGGAAACCTTCGGCCCCGTCGCCCCGCTGTTCCGCTTTCGCAACGAGCACGACGCGATCGCCGCGGCCAACGCGACCGAGTTCGGCCTCGCCGCCTACTTCTATAGCCGCGACATCGCGCGCGTCTGGCGCGTGTCCGAAGCGCTCGAGTACGGGATGGTCGGGATCAACACCGGCCTGATCTCGAACGAAGTCGCGCCATTCGGCGGCGTCAAGCAATCCGGCTTGGGCCGCGAAGGCTCGAAGTACGGCATCGACGAATATCTGGCGATCAAGTACCTGTGCATGGGTGGTCTCTGAGCCACCCGGCTGCGGCAACCGGGGTGCCTCCGCGTTGACACTCGTAATATCGCTATGCAATCATACAATCACACTGGTCTACCCATCCGCTGGGTCTCAAATTAAGGACGCAGAATGTCATCATCGACTCACGATCTTTCGCGAACGGCAGCTGCCGGCGGTGCCCCGCGCGACTTGCAGGAACATATCGCCCGGCTGGAGGCGAAGGGGCTGCTGACTCGCATCGACCGGCCGATCAACAAGGACACGGAACTGCACCCGCTCGCGCGCTGGCAGTTCCAGGGCGGCTTGCACGAAGATCAGCGCCGCGCATTTCTGTTCACCAACGTGGTCGACGGCGACGGCAACACTTATGACATCCCGGTGCTGATCGGCGGCCTCGCGGCCTCGCCGGAGATCTATGCCACCGGCCTGGGCTTACCCGTCGAGCAGATCGGCAAAGTCTGGATGGAGGCGATCGCCGAACCCGTCCCGCCGGTCATGACGGACAACGCGCCGTGTCAGGAAATGGTGATCAGCGGCGACGAGCTGAAGCGCAAGGGCTTGTCGCGTCTGCCGGTGCCGGTCTCCACCCCCGGCTTCGATGCGGCGCCCTATCTGACCGCGACCTTGTGCGTGACCAAGGATCCTGAGAGCGGCGTCCAGAACATGGGCACCTACCGCGCGGCGCTGAAAGCCGAGGACCGTCTCGGCGTGCGCATGGCGAGCCGCCTGTCGGGCGCGGGCGGCTATCTGCATTGGGAAAAATATCGCGCGAAAGGCCAGCAGATGCCGTGCGCGATCGTGCTGGGCTGCGCGCCGGCTGTGCTGTTCACCGGCCCGCAGAAACTGCAGATCGACCAGGACGAGATGGCCGTCGCCGGCGGCCTGATGCGCGCGCCGGTCGACGTGGTGCGCTGCAAGACCATTGATCTCGTCGTCCCCGCCGACGCCGAGATCGTGATCGAAGGCCTGATCGACACCGACGCGCTGGAGCCGGAAGGTCCGTTCGGCGAGAGCCATGGCCATATCGCGCTCGAAGACTACAACATGTCGATGCACGTCACCGCGATCACGATGAAGAAGAAGCCTGTCTTCGTGTCGATCATCAGTCAGGTGACGCCGAGCGAAAGCTCTGTATTGAAGAAGGTGGCCTATGAGCCGCTGTTCCTCGAGCATCTGCAGAAGGTGATGGGCGTACGCGGCGTCAAGCGGGTCGTGATGCATGAGCCACTCACCAACCTGCGCAAGGTGATCTTCGTTCAGTTTGCCCGGGGCACGCCGCAGGCCGAGGTGTGGCGCGGCCTGCAGGGCGCGGCGACTCTGCAGGCGCAGTGCGGCAAGCTGGTCATCGCCGTCTCTGAAGATATCAACCCGGAAAATGCCGACGCCGTGTTCTGGTCGCTGGCCTATCGCTCCGACTTCACGCACGACGTGCATGTGACGCCTTATCGGACCAGCGGGCACGGCCCCAAGTCCGGCCGCGCGCCGCTCGAAAGCACGCTGCTGATCGATGCCACGCTGAAGCACGACATGCCACCGCTTGCGCTGCCGACGGAGCCCTACATGAGCGCCGCACGCAAGATCTGGGAAGAGCTGGAACTGCCGAGCCTCGCACCGCAGTCGCCCTGGCATGGCTATCACCTGGGCGACTGGGACAAGCGCTGGGACGAGTATGCGGACGCGGCCACCAAAGGCGGCTGGCGCGAGACCGGCGAGCGCACCTGGGTCAACCGGCGCGGCGGCGTGAAGCCGGAGACGCCGGTTCGCGAAGCCTCGGGCGGCCACGGCGAGTAAGCGCCAACGCGCGAGCCGTATGTACACAACCCAGGTGCAGAGGCATCCGGAGACTCCATGACTCAAAACAATACCGTCGATATCGCCCATGTCGTCGAGACGCAGGAACGCAGCTGGTTCACCGTGACCCTGTTCGTGCTGTGCGCCCTCGTGATGCTGGCGGACGGCTTCGACAATCAGGCTTTGAATTACGCCGCGCCCGGCATCATCAAGGAATGGGGCATCAACCGTGCGTTGATGACGCCCGTGTTCAACGTCAGCATCGTCGGCTGGATGGCGGGTTCGGTCTTGTTCGCGATGCTGGCGGACCGCATCGGACGGCGGCGCGCGATCCTGATGGCGACCGCGCTGTTCGGCGCGTTCACGTTCGCGGTGCCGTTCGCGCACAATCTGGTCGAACTGTCGATCCTGCGCTTCTGCGCGGCGCTCGGCATCGGCGGCGGCATGCCGATGGCGGTCTCGCTGATCACCGACTATGCGCGCTCGGGCAAGCGGGGCTTGATCATCACCCTGCTCTACCTCGGCTACACCGCCGGCTCGGCCGGCGGCGGCCTGCTCGCGGCGGAGATCATCCCGGCCTATGGCTGGCGCTCGGTCTTCTATGTCGGTGGCGTCGGCGCGGTGCTGGCGGTCATCATTCTGTTCGCCGGCCTGCCTGAATCCATCCGCTACCTCAGCCTGCGCAATCCCACCAGCAAACGCATTCTGGCCTACGCCCGCAAGCTGAAGCCGAGCGCGCAATTCGCGGACGACACCCGCTTCACCATCCAGGAGCAGGTGCGCGCGGGCGTGCCGGTGGGCCACCTTTTCACCGAGGGCCGCTCGGCGATGACCGTGTTCCTTTGGCTGGGCCTCGGCCTTTCTTTCGTCACCCACTTCTTCCTGTCACAGTGGATGACGACGCTGCTGACCGACCAGATCGGCTTCGCCAATGCGGCGCGCAGCCAGGCTCTGTTTCAACTGGGTGCCGGCTTCAGCTGGTTCTTTGGCTGGTTGATCGACAAGAAGGGCGTCTCGGTGATGACGCTGACGATGATCCTCGGCGCGATTCCGGTGGCGGCGATCGGGCTGGCTGTCGGGACCGGCGCCGGTCTCACGATGGCGATGGCGCTGATCGCGGGTCTGCTGGTGCTGGGCGGGAATATCGGCCTGAACGCCATTTCGAGCATGATCTATCCGACCTTCATCCGCTCGACCGCGACCGGCGCGTCCTTCGCGGTGGCGCGCATCGGCGCGATCATCGGCCCGCTGCTCGCCGGTGTGCTGATCGCGTTCGGCACGCCGATCGGAACGATCTTTCTGCTCGGTGCGTTGCCGTTGCTGGCGGCCGGTGTCGCCTGCTTCATGCTCAACCGGACCATCACGCCGGAAGCAGCGCGGGAAATGTCGCTGCGCTCGGCGCTGTCGCGACACTGACGGGTCGCTGCGGAAGCCCGGCCTATGGCAGACAACCACTCGGTATTTTCATGGATAGCGTCAATCTCGAAGTGCTAAAG
The DNA here is from genome assembly GCF_036488505.1 of Paraburkholderia sp. Classification (GTDB taxonomy): domain Bacteria; phylum Pseudomonadota; class Gammaproteobacteria; order Burkholderiales; family Burkholderiaceae; genus Paraburkholderia. The sequence continues at coordinate 24,044 of NZ_DASXHN010000003.1, forward strand.
GCAAGCGTCCGCTGGATCGAAAGCGGCCGGCGCGTGCTGCTCGTCACCGTGGTCAAGACGTGGGGCTCGTCGCCGCGGCCCGAAGGATCGATGCTGGCGATCTGTGAAGACGGCGCGGTGGTTGGCTCGGTATCCGGCGGCTGCATCGAGGACGACCTGATCGACCGCGTGCGCCAGTTGGGGATCGAGCAGACGCGCCCGGAAACGATGAAGTACGGCATCTCGGCTGACGAAGCGCATCGATTCGGCTTGCCGTGCGGCGGCACCATCGAGCTGGTGCTCGAACCACTGACGCGCGCCTGCGGCATCGACGAGTTGTGCCGCCGGGTGGTGGCCGGGCAGCTTGTCGCGCGCTCGCACGACATGGCGAGCGGCGCGGCGAAACACGTGCCGGCGCACTCCAGCGGCGGCGTCGATTTCGACGGGCGCCGGCAGCTGACCATTCACGGGCCGCGTTACCGGATGCTCGTGATCGGTGCCGGTCAACTGTCCCGCTATCTTTGCCAGATCGCTACCGGTCTCGACTATCAAGTGACCGTCTGCGATCCGCGCGCGGAGTACACCGACTCCTGGGACGTGCCGGGCACGACGCTCGTGCGTTCGATGCCGGACGACACCGTGCTCGACATGAAGCTCGACGAGCGCTGCGCGGTGATCGCACTGACGCACGACCCGAAGCTCGACGACCTCGCATTGATGGAAGCGGTCAGAACCCGCGCCTTCTACGTGGGCGCGCTCGGCTCGCGCCGGAACAATGCCGCAAGACGCGAGCGGCTCGAGACGCACTTCGATCTCAACCAGGATGAAGTCGGCCGTTTGCGTGGGCCCGTTGGTATCTATATCGGCAGCCGTACGCCACCGGAGATCGCGGTGTCGATACTCGCCGAGGTGACGGCGGTCAAGAACGGTGTCGCGTTACCGGGCGAATTCCGGATCGACGAGGCAAAAACGATGCTGGATATCGCGGCGAATGAGCAGACGAGCTGCGCGGTCACGAGACCTCACTGATTCACGTCGATCGCGGAGATGTTGCGGTCATTGCGCCGCGACGGTGAACGGTGAGAGCCGCGCGAAGCGCAGCAGCCGCGCGGTTTTCGCAGAGACTCACACTCAGATTCAGATTCAGATTCAACCCACACTGATTCAAGACCAAGCGAAATAATAATCGGGGGCAACATGTTTTCTCGTCTCTCCATTGCCGGCCGGCTGTCGGCCGTGATGGCCTTGCTGGGCGTGCTGATCATCACGGTTGGCATGCTCGGCCAACTGGCCATCCAACGTTCGAACGATGCGCTGGACTACGCTTACTCGAACCAGCTGGCCGCATCGATTGCCGTGGGGCGAGCCAATCTGAAGCTCGAGATCGCGCGCGCGGTACTGAATCGCGCGCTGATGCACCCGGAGGACGCGAATGTGCCGGAGGCCGTCGCGAAATCGCTCGGCCATCTGTCGGATTCCGACCGCGCGTGGCACGCCTACCGCGCACTCGATCTTCCGCCCGACGAGCAGGTGCTCGCGGACCGCGTGCAGGAAGCGCGCTCGGCACTGATACAACATGGAATCGTGCCGTTGGCCGATGCCCTCAAAAAAGGCGACCACGACACGGCGGACCGCATCGCATCGAAGACGATGTCGCCGCTCTCGACTGTGCTGTCGAATAGCAGCGAAGCGCTCGATCATTGGAAGAGCGAGCATGGCAAGCAGGCGTTCGCCGCCGCTGAGCATTTCAACGCATGGCTGCGCGCGGTTGGCGTGGTGCTGATCGCGCTCGGACTGGCCGTGTGCGCGGGCTGCGCGTACGGGTTGCGCCGTGCGATCGTGACGCCGCTCGCGAGCCTGCTCGCGGCGCTGCAACGCATCGCGCAAGGCGATCTGACTGGATCGCTCAACGCACGTACCAGCGACGAAATGGGACAGCTCGTCGACGGGCTCGAACAGATGCAGGACGGCCTCGATCGGATGGTGCGGCAAGTCACTGGTGGCTTCGAATCGATTGCCACGACCACGCGGCAGATTGCCGCCGGCAACGACGACCTGTCGCAGCGCACCGAGGAACAGGCGGCCTCGCTGCAGGAAACGGCGGCCAGCATGGAGCAGCTCACCGCGACAGTCCGGCAGAATGCGGACAACGCACGCACCGCGCAGACGCTGACTGAATCGGCGCATAGCGTGACCGCGCGCGGGTCGCAGGTAGTCGGCGACGTCGTGAACACGATGACGGAAATCGACCGCAGCTCGCAGAAGATCGCTGACATCACCGGCGTGATCGAAGGCATCGCGTTCCAGACCAACATCCTTGCGCTGAACGCCGCGGTCGAGGCCGCCCGCGCCGGCGATCACGGACGCGGCTTCGCCGTGGTCGCGTCGGAAGTGCGTTCGCTCGCGCAGCGCGCCGGTGCGGCCGCCAAGGAAATCAAGACGCTGATCGACGATTCGGTCTCACGTGTGGCGTCGGGATCGCAGCTCGTCGGCGTCGCCGGCGAAACGATGCAGGAGATCAGCGACTCGATCACGCGTGTCACGACGATCATGCGCGAAATCGCGAACGCGTCCGATGAACAGCGCGACGGCATCGAGCAGGTGAGCCTCGCGGTGTCGCAGATGGATGAAGTCTCGCAGCAGAACGCGGCGCTGGTCGAGGAGGCAGCCGCCGCAGCCTCGTCGCTCGACAATCAGGCGAACGTGTTGCGCGATGCGGTGTCGGTTTTCCGGCTGAAGTAGTTGGCGGGAAGCGGCGCAGCCTCTGCCGGCTGGCGCAAGGATTGAAGTCGGCGCCGCTAAACCGACACCGATAGTAAAAGTCTGTTCGCCTGCGGTGTAGTGCCGCTCGCGCCGGTTCGGGTTTGACGCACCCCTGGTGGGACGGTACTTTGGCGCCGCACGACCCGTGCGCCAACGCTGCACCCTACAAAAACAAGCTTCATAATGCGGTCATTCGTCGAACCGGAAATTCCGTCCTCATGACCCAAATCCCAGCAAGCCAGCCGCCCCGCCTCACGAGTCTGTCGCACGGTGGGGGCTGCGGCTGCAAAATCGCGCCCGGCCTGCTCGCCGACCTGCTCAAGCGCAGCTCGCCGCTGCCATTCTTCCCCGACCTGCTGGTCGGCAACGATACCGCCGACGACGCCGCCGTCTACAAGCTCAACGACGAACAGGCGATCGTCGCGACCACCGATTTCTTCATGCCGATCGTCGACGACCCGTTCGACTTCGGCCGCATCGCCGCGACCAATGCGATCTCGGATGTGTATGCGATGGGCGGCAAGCCGATCATGGCGCTGGCGATCGTCGGCATGCCGATCAACGTGCTGCCGCACGACGTGATCGCGGCGGTGTTGAAGGGCGGCGAGTCGGTCTGTGCCGAGGCCGGCATTCCGCTCGCGGGCGGCCACTCGATCGATTCGGTCGAGCCGATCTACGGTCTGGTTGCGCTGGGCATCGTCGAGCCGAAGCGCGTGAAGCGCAATGCGGGCGGCCGGGCCGGCGACGTGCTGATTCTCGGCAAGCCGCTTGGCGTCGGCATTCTGTCCGCGGCGCTGAAGAAAGACCGGCTCGACGCGGCAGGCTACGCGGCGATGATCGGCGCGACCACCAAGCTGAACCGCCCGGGCGCCGAACTTGCGCGCCTCGACGGCGTGCACGCGCTCACCGATATCACCGGTTTCGGGCTGCTCGGCCACACGCTCGAACTGGCGCGCGGCTCGAAGCTAACGGCGCGCGTGCGCTATGCGGATCTGCCGTGGCTGCCGAACGTCGCGACGCTTGCGCAAGCCGGCATCGTTACCGGCGCGTCGGGCCGCAACTGGGACGCGTACGGGCACGACGTGGTGCTGCCCGCGACGCTGCCGGCGGCCGCTCGCGCGCTGCTGACCGATCCGCAGACGTCGGGCGGGCTGCTGGTATCGTGCGCGCCCGAAGCGGTCGACGACGTGCTCGCGCTGTTCCGCGCCGATGGGTTCGACGATGCGTGCGTAATCGGCGAAATGGTTGACGGTGACGCGCGCGTCGAGCTGATTTGAGGCGGCGGCGCGGCCGCTCGGCGAGAGGCCGCGGCGAAAAAGGCAGCCCGGGCCCAATCGGCCCGCGCAGCTCGCCCATGCGATAATTTCACTCTTCCCGCGGTCCGTTTGCCCTTATTCCCTTGAAAAGCCTCCTAGTCAGCCTCGACCAAGCCGGTGATTTCGACGAAATCGTCGATGTGCGCACGCCGCTCGAATTTGCGGAAGATCATATTCCAGGCGCGATCAACGCCCCGGTGCTGAGCAACGAGGAGCGCGCGCTGGTCGGCACGACCTACAAGCAGGTGTCGCCATTCGAGGGCACCCGGCTCGGCGCGGCGCTCGTCGCCCGCAACATCGCGCAGCACCTCGAGACCACATTCGCCGACCGGCCGCGCAGCTGGCGCCCGCTGATCTACTGCTGGCGCGGCGGTAAGCGCTCGGGTTCGGTCGCGACGCTCTTCAGTATGATCGGCTGGGGCGCGCGGCAACTGGACGGCGGCTACAAGAGCTATCGGCGCGCGACGCTCGACGCGCTCGACACCCTGCCGCGCAGATTCAACTACATCGCGCTCGTCGGCCCAACCGGCAGCGGTAAGACGCGGCTGCTGTCGGCGCTGGACGAAGCCGGCGCGCAGACGCTCGACCTCGAAGCGCTTGCCGTGCATCGCGGCTCGCTGCTCGGTGCATGGACGGGCGTGCCGCAGCCGTCGCAAAAGCGTTTCGACACGCTGTTGGTCTCCGCGCTGCGCGGCTTCGACCGCGAGCGACCGGTGTTCGTCGAAGCGGAAAGCCGGCGCATCGGCTCGATCACGCTGCCGCTCGCGCTGCTCGAGACTTTCCATCGCGGCGCCTGCGTCGAGGTGTGCTCGACCCGCGAGGATCGCGCGGCCTTTCTGCTGCAGGATTACGCGCAGCTGTTCGACCATCCCGAGCATCTGAAGGGGCAACTGCAGAAGCTGATCGGTCTGCATAGCCGCGAGCGGGTCTCAGGCTGGCAACAGCTCGTCGACGAGAACCGCCGTGCCGAACTCGCGGCCGAGCTGATCGAGCGGCATTACGACCCGGCCTATGCGCGCAGCAGCGGCCAGCACTTCGAGCAGTTGCCAAACGCGCTGCAACTCGATTTCCGCCCGAACGACGCCGACGTCGTCGCGCAGGCAAAAGCGCTGCTCACACAACTCGACAACCGGACGCTCGTCGTCGGCTAACAAAAACGATCTCAGGACCATCATGCAATCGACTCTTCGACAACCCCGCGTCACGCTTGGCTGGCTTGTCTTCTTGCTGATCGCCGTCATCGGCCTTTTCTACGTGAAGTGGTTTCCGTATTACAACCGCGCGTTCGTCGCCGCGAGCCAGCATTCGATCGGCAAATCGATTCTGATGGGCACCTCCGCAAGCGCGCCGGCGAGCTCGTGGCAGGCCGCCGTCGATTACGCGATCGCCTACGGCAAAGCGATCTGGCAGGCGATGGTGCTCGGCCTCCTGCTCGGCTCCGCGGTGCAGGCGCTGATTCCGCCGCAGTGGGTCGCGCGCGCGCTCGGCCGCAGCGATTTCAGCAGTGTGCTGAAAGGCGGTCTGATGTCGCTGCCGGGCATGATGTGCACCTGCTGCGCGGCGCCGGTCGTCGCCGGCCTGCGGGCCCGCGAGGCGGCACCGGGCGCGGCGATCGCGTTCTGGCTGGGTAACACCGCGCTGAATCCGGCCACGCTGATTTTCATGGGCTTCGTGCTCGGCTGGCAGTGGATGGGCCTGCGGCTCGCGCTCGGCATCGTGATGGTGTTCGGCCTCGGCTATCTGGTGAACCGGATCGTCACGCCGAAGGAAGCCGAAGCGTCGCGCGCGGCCGTCGCGGCGCTCATCAGCGCCGACGATCCGGGCACCGCATTCTCGCGCTGGGTCAAGATTCTGGGCCGGATGACGCTGCGGCTCGTGCCCGAATACATCGTGCTCGTGCTGATTCTCGGCGCGGCACGCGCGTGGCTCTTTCCGCATATCGGTCCGGATATCGACAACAGCCTGCTGTGGATCGTCGCGCTGTCGGTTGCCGGCACGCTGTTCGTTATCCCGACCGCCGGCGAAGTGCCGATCATCCAGGCGATGCTGTCGTTCGGCATGGCAGCCGGCCCCGCCGGCGCGCTGCTGATGACGCTGCCGCTCGTCAGCGTGCCGTCGCTCGCGATGCTCGCGCGCTCGTTTCCGCGGCGCGTGCTGACGATGGTCACGCTGGCGGTCGCGGTGTGTGGTGTCGTCAGTGGTTTGCTCGCGGTTGGGCTGGGGTTCTGAAGGCGGGTTTTGCCAAGCTACCGCGCCCGGGTGAGTTTTTGATTTTTTAGCTGTAGAACAGGCATGAAACGTATCGCCGCATTCGCCGTGATGTGCTGGTCCGCTGCCGGGTTGCTGTATCTCGGCCAGCACTCGGTTGCGCTGATCGCGTTGAGCGGCGTCGTCGCGCTCGCCGGTTTCGATCTGTTGCGGCCTTGAAGGTCGTGGTGACGGCCCGGGCATAGAGTTCGTTGTGCGTCATTTCATTTAAAACGGGCTAACAGCGTGTGTCGCTGTTAGCCCGTTTTTTGCTGCGCGCTGTTTCGTTCGCCTGCCGACGCTTTAGCCTGTCAGCGCGCCGTGGATCGCCGCGAGCCACAGCGCCACCGCGTGCGCGCCTGGGTCCACGTGACCGAGCGCGCGCTCGCCGACGTAGCTGGAGCGCCCGCGCCGCGGATGCATCGACGCGGTGCGCGAGGCGCCTTCGCTCGCTACATCGACGGCTACTTGCAACGCGGTCTGCGGCGGCGCCGACTGCGCGAGCGCGTTTTGCAATGCGTCGGCGGCGGGCTTCAGCGCGTCGATCATCGTTCGATCCCCCGGCTTCGCTCCACCTAGCTCCATCAATGCATCGACGCCCGCGCTGAACGCCGTCGCCCACTGCTTCGCGGAGGTTTCGCCCGACTGCTCGAGCGCGGCTGCCGCACGCAGCAGCATCACCGCGTACAGCGGCCCCGAGGTACCGCCGACGACGCGCCGCAGCGTCGCGGAGATGCTCCGCAGTACCGCGCCCGGCGTCGTCTCGCTTGCATACGTATCGAGCTCTTGCAGCACCGCGCGCGCGCCGCGCGCGAGACTGATGCCGAGATCGCCGTCGCCGACACGCTGATCCATCTCCGTCAACTTTGACTCCGCTTCCAGCAGACACGCGCACACGGCGTTGATCACCCGTCGCAGCGTCGCTTCACGCGCGAGCGTCGCGCCGCTCGCTCGCGGCGGCGCGGCGGGTGCCGCACGCACGGACACCTGCGCGACGTGGCCGCTCAGCGTGGGCCATGCGCTCGTCTGCGCGACGGCATCGAGCAGGCTCAGACGCTCGTCGTCGACGCGCAGCAGCGTCAGCGAGACGCCCGCCATTTCGAGCGCGCTCAGAAACGTGCCGGCCCATGCGCGCTCGACTTTGATCCCACGTCTGTCCAGCTCACGCAATGCCGCGCCGGCCACCACGCTCAACTCACTCGACGGCGTGCCGCCGAGGTTATTGACGAGCAGCGCGACGCGCTCGCCGGGGCGCAACGCGAGATCGCCGGCGATCTTCGCCAGCAGCTTGCCGACGATTGCGTTGGCCGGCTCCAGCGCGCCGCGCGCCACGCCGGGTTCGCCGTGAATGCCGAGGCCCCATTCGATTTCGCGGTCGGCCAGCTCAAAACCCGGCTTGCCGGCCGCCGGCACGGTGCACGCCGTGAGCGCGACGCCCATCGTGCCGAGCGATGCCGCCGCCTCGCGCGCGAGCTTTGCGACCGCGGCCAACGGCAAGCCACGCGCGGCTGCCGCGCCCGCGATCTTGTGAACCAGCACCGTGCCGGCGAGCCCGCGACGGCCCGCATGATCGCCGCTCGCGGTCAACGCGACGTCGTCGGCGACGATCACCATGTCGACGGGGATACCCTCGGCGCGCGCGATCTCGGCGGCAAGGCCGAAATTGAAACGGTCGCCGGTGTAATTCTTGACGATCAGCAATACGCCGGCGGGACCGGCCACCGCGCGTATCGCGTCGAGCACCGCATCGGTGGAGGGCGACGTGAAGACTTCCCCGGCCACCGCCGCGCTCAACATCCCCTGACCGACGTAGCCGCCGTGCGCGGGTTCGTGGCCCGAGCCGCCGCCGGAAATCAGCGCCACCTCGCCGCGCGCGGCGACCGCCTCGGCATCGGCGCGCACGACGATCGTGCCGCCCTGCAATAGCAAGAGTTGGGGATTGAGCGCAACGAGGCCCTCGAGCATGTCGGGGACCACGGCGGACACATCGTTGATGAGCTTCTTCATTGCGTCAGCTCCGTTTGAGGCTGCCGGTATTGCATCGCGATTGCGCACGGCAGTCGAAGTCGAGTCGGTGACAAAAGCGGAAGCCTAACTGTACCGCGCATTGGCGAACGACGACGCAGTGCCGCGAGCGCGTGTGAACATGCGCGCAACTAGTCGAAGCGTCGAGCCGCGCGCAGACAAAGAAAACAGGGGAACGTAATGCTGATGGAGAAAGAGCTGGAACGACGACAGATTTGTCAGGACCGTGGGCGAAAGCGGAACCGCTTTCGTCCACGTCACCGATGCGTTGGTAGGCTCGATTGGATTCGAACCAACGACCCCCACCATGTCAAGGTGGTGCTCTAACCAACTGAGCTACGAGCCTTTAGAGGCGCGAATTATAGAGAGTCGTCGGAAACAGTACAAGCCCTCGGCTCCATTTGCCGTCACATGTGCTGATGGTCAGTTGACCTCTGCCCATTCGGTGCGTCGATTTATTGGATAAGCCGAACGCTTCACAAGCTGCAAACGGAAATGCCGTGGTCGGAAGTCGTGACGTGGCGGCTATCGCATTCGACCAATGCGGCTGCAATCAGCACGGAAACCGGCCGGCAATGCATACGCGGTTTGAGCAGCAGAAAACGTGCGCGTATTGCGGATCGATTCCGTGCTCTCGAACACGCCACGATCCCGCGGCTCATGCGTGCGCTCGGCCACGACGACTTTCACGGCGCCAGTGTCGAGCACCACTCGGCGTTTTTCCGATTAATGATAGAGAGGTTTGGGTTCGGGGCGATGTGGCGATCTCGTGATCTCGCTGGCGGATGGGGACGGGGTGGTCGTTGGTCGTTGGTCGTTGGTCGTTGGTCGTTGGTCGTTGGTCGTTGGTCGTTGGTCGTTGGTCGTTGGTCGCTGGTCGCTGGTCGCTGGTCGCTGGTCGCTGGTCGCTGGTCGCTGGTCGCCGGTCGCCGGTCGCTGGTCGCTGGTCGCCGGTCGCCGG
>NZ_DASXHN010000011.1:0-27513 GCF_036488505.1 Paraburkholderia sp.
CCGATCTGCTCGATGAGGGGTACGACGTTTCGCTTCAGTTGAGTATGACGCACCTGCCCGATTCAGGCCTCGTCTCGCATCGGCTTGGCGATGTCCACAGCGTGCTATGTGCCGCACCCGCTTATCTGAAGGAACACGGTATGCCGCTTACGGTAGAAGAGCTCAACGGGCATGCTTGCCTGCAAATCGTCTCGTCGGTTTTTCCGCGCGACCGCTGGCATCTGGATGGCCCCAACGGGCTGGAAACGTTCGAACTACCACCGGCGGATTTCAGGGTGAATGTGATCGAGGCACTGAGCGTTGCATTGCGAGACGGCATTGGAATCGGGGCGCTTCCCATCGCGAGCGCGTTGCCGGCGCTGCGCAGCGGCGCGCTGATTCGCGTGCTGCCCGAATATCGGTTGCAGAAGCTAACCGCCTACGTGCTGTACGCGTCGAGGCAGTACCTCGACGCGAAGATTAGAACCTTCGTCGAGTTCCTCCGGGAATTCGTTTCGCGGGCTCTAGAGGCCGACTTGTCGGCGCTATCTGCGCGGGTCCATCCGTGAGATCCGGTAAACGCAAAAACCGTCGACGTCCGCGGAGCGCAAGGGATCCGCAGACAACAAAAAACCCCGTAAGACTTTGATCTTACGGGGTTTCTCGGACTTCTTCGGCTTGCGCCGGAACAGCTGTTGGTGCCCAGGAGAGGACTCGAACCTCCACGGTGTTGCCACCGCTAGGACCTGAACCTAGTGCGTCTACCAATTCCGCCACCTGGGCACGTCTTCAAGCTAGACCGCTATTTTAGCGAGGGCATTAAGTTTGTCAACCTTGCCCCAAACGCAGTGCTTTGTCACCCGCCCGGTCCAATCATGCAGCGCAGTGATCCGACGGCTGCGAAACTACCGTCCTGGTCACCGCAATCCACTCGCAACGAATCTTTTGGACCATCGGGTCTTACACAAAAAAATAGAGCCGCCCGAAGGCGGCTCTATTCCGAATCTGGTGCCCAAGAGAGGACTCGAACCTCCACAGTGTTGCCACCGCTAGGACCTGAACCTAGTGCGTCTACCAATTTCGCCACCTGGGCAGGTGATGAACAGCAAAGACCGCTATTATAGCGACAGATTCAGGCGTGTCAAGCGTTTGGGCGGAGCCGGTCAACGCGCGCCGCAGGTCCTGGCAATGCGCCTGTGAACCGCCTCTGACGGGCCGCTTGGCGCGCGAGACGGGTGTTAGAATGCCTCGCAGTAGTTCGTTGGCAAGGTGCGCGTACGGTGTCCGCGCATACACTCCAGGAGAGTCGGCCTTGCCGGCAGACGGCTGGTCCTGGCCGGATCGATCGGCCTCGAACAAGCCGGCCCCGGCAGCGCTGGCCCCGGCAGCGCTGGCCCCCAGCCGCAGCCGCAGTCAGGCAGGCGGCCCATCACCGAAGAACGCAGGCCCCTGAGCAGGTGCAACGCACGTATAACGCAGTTGTTACTGAGCGCATCACGCAAACGCCTTCCTGGCCGGACCACATTGCCGACCGACGTCCATGCAACGAGAAAAAACCATCGACAAGCCCTTGAGCAAATTTCCGTATCCGATTCCAAGCCGCGAAGAAATCCTCGGCGTATTGCGCACGAGTGAAACGCCGCTTGCCGCGAACGACATCGCCGAAGCGCTGTCGATCAAGCGCCAGGAGCGCGAAGGATTTTTCAAGCGTCTCGGCGCAATGGAGCGCGACGGCCAGATCCGGCTCGATCAGCGCAATCTCTATCAGCTAACCCATCCATCGAACTTCGTCGCGGGCCGCGTGCAGGGGCATCGCGACGGCTTCGGCTTCCTGATTCGCGACGACGGCCAGGACGACCTGTTCCTGCCCAACGGCGAGATGCAGAAGGTCATGCACAACGATCGCGTGCTTGCGCGCATCGTCGGCTATGACCGGCGCGGGCGCCCGGAAGGGCACATCGTCGAGGTCACGGACCGCGCGAACAAGCGCGTGATCGGCCGCTTGCTGAGCGAGAACGGCGCGCTGATCGTCGCCCCCGAAGACAAGCGCATCGGCCACGACATCCTGATCACCCAAAACACGAGGAAGGCGAAGGTCGGCCAGGTCGTAGTGGTCGAGCTGACCGATTTCCCGAGCCGTCATTCGCAGCCCTTGGGCCGGGTGGTCGAAGTGCTCGGCGATATCGACGACCCCGGCATGGAAATCGAAATCGCGGTGCGCAAGTACGGCGTGCCGCACGAGTTCAGCGGGGCCGCGCTCGATGAAGCCGCGCGCCTGCCCGACGAAGTGCGCCCGGCCGATATTCGCCATCGCATCGACCTGCGCGACGTGCCGCTGGTCACGATCGACGGCGAGGACGCGCGCGACTTCGACGACGCCGTCTATTGCGAGCCGGTGAAGGCTGGCCGCGGCGACGGCTTCCGCCTGATCGTCGCGATCGCCGACGTGTCGCATTACGTGCTGCCGAAAAGTGGGCTCGACACCGACGCGATCGAGCGCAGCACGTCGGTGTATTTCCCGCGCCGGGTGATTCCGATGCTGCCGGAGAAGCTGTCGAACGGGCTGTGTTCGCTCAATCCCGACGTCGACCGCTGTGTGCTCGTGTGCGACATGATCGTCACCGCGCGCGGCGACGTGAAGGCGTATCAGTTCTATCCGGGCGTCATGCATTCGGCCGCGCGGCTGACCTATACCGAAGTCGCCGCGGTGCTGACCAACACCAAGGGTCCCGAGGCGATCCGCCGCGCCGCGTTGCTGCCGCAACTGCAAAATCTGTACGGCGTCTACAAGGCGCTGTTCGCCGCCCGCCAGAAGCGTGGCGCGATCGACTTCGATACCACCGAGACATACATCGTCTGCAACGCGCAGGGCAAGATCGAGCAGATCGTGCCGCGCACCCGCAACGACGCGCACAAGCTGATCGAGGAATGCATGCTGGCCGCGAACGTTTGCGCGGCCGATTTCCTCAAGCGCAACAAACACCCTGGCCTGTTCCGCGTGCACGCGGGTCCGAGCGCCGAAAAGCTCGAGAATCTGCGCACTTTCCTGCGCGGCATGGGCCTGACGCTCGGCGGCGGCGACACCCCGCATGCGAGCGACTACGCGGCGCTGATGGCGCAGATCCGCGACCGGCCCGACGCGCCGATGCTGCAGACGATGCTGCTGCGCTCGATGCAGCAGGCGGTCTACAGTCCGGACAACATCGGTCACTTCGGTCTTGCATACGAGGCATATGCGCACTTCACGAGCCCGATTCGCCGCTATCCCGATCTGCTCACGCATCGCGCGATCTACGCGATCCTGCAGGGGCGCAAGTATCAGCCGGAGCCGCCGCACGGCGTCGAGCTGAATACCGCGCTGTCGCCGCGCGCCCGCGCGATGCAGCAGGCCGACGACGAAAAGCGCGGCCGCTCGCGCGCGAACGGCGGCGCGAACCACGTCGCGATCTGGGAAGAACTCGGGCTGCACTGCTCGGCCAACGAGCGTCGCGCGGACGAAGCGTCGCGCGACGTCGAAGCGTGGCTCAAGTGCTACTTCATGCGGGACAAGCTCGGCGAAGAGTATGGCGGCATGATCAACGGCGTGACGTCGTTCGGCATTTTCGTGCAGCTCGATTCGCTGTTTATCGAGGGTCTCGTGCACGTCACCGAACTGGGCTCGGACTACTTCCAGTACGACGAAATCAAGAACGAGTTGCGCGGCGAGCGCACCGGCATTCGCTATCGTCTGTCGGATCGGGTGCGCGTGCAGGTGAGCCGCGTCGATCTCGACGCCCGCAAGATCGACTTCCGGCTCGTGCGTGATACGCCGATCAAGCCACCCGTGGCACGCAGCATCGCGGCGGACAAAGGCGACGGCGGCGGCCCGCGCGTGCGCGCGCTGGCAGCACCGGAAAGCGGCGCGACGCCGGGGCCGCGGCGCAAGAAGGCAGCGCCCGCGCAGAGCGCGGCGATCAAGGACGCGCAAGCGGCGCGCGGCGTGGCCCGCAAGCACGGCGTCGCGACGAAGGCCCCGTCGAAGCAGGCACGCAAGAAGCGCTGAAGCCGTCGCAGTGTCAGAACCGCGCGCAGCGGTCACGTGAAGACGTGGCCGCTGCGCGCGGTCTGCGTTTCAGCGTTCGGGTGTCGTAGCGCGCAGCGACGCGAACGCGCGTACAGCTAGCCAGTTTCCTGTTCATCACAGCGGCGCGCGTCGTGCGCGCCCAATCAAAGGTTGTTTAGTCATGGCACGTCTGAAGGTCTTATACGGTTTCCACGCAGTGACCGCGCGTATCCGGCACGATGCGTCGACGGTCGAGGATGTCTATTACGACGCGACACGTAAGGACCGGCGCATGACCGAGTTCCTGAACGCCGCGAAAGAGGCCGGTGTGCGTCTGATCGCCGCCGACGAAACGCGTCTATGGGGCCTCGCGCGCACCGAGCGCCATCAGGGTGTGGTCGCGCGCGCAGGCGATCTGCCGCTCGCGCAGAACCTGGCCGAACTGCTCGACGGCATCACCGGTTCGCCACTGATCCTCGTGCTCGACGGCGTGACCGACCCGCACAATCTCGGCGCCTGCCTACGGGTGGCCGACGCGGCCGGCGCCCATGCGGTGATCGCGCCGCGCGATCGCGCGGTCGGCCTGAACGCGACCGCTGCGAAAGTCGCCAGTGGCGCGGCCGATACCGTGCCGTACATCACCGTGACGAACCTGGCGCGCGCGCTGCGTGAGTTGAAGGACGCGGGCGTGTGGGTGGTCGGCACGGCTGGCGACGCGACGAAGAGTCTTTACGAAGCCGAACTCGACGGCCCGGTGGCGATCGTGATGGGCGCGGAAGGCGAAGGCATGCGGCGTCTTACGCACGATACCTGCGATGTGGTCATGCGCATTCCGATGGCGGGGACGGTGGAGAGTCTGAATGTTTCGGTAGCCAGCGGGGTGTGTCTGTTCGAGGCTGTGCGGCAGCGGGCGGTGAAGAAGTAACTGCAAGCCGACGGCAATCGCTGACTCCGGGAACACGCTGGTGTTTCCGGGCCGGTGGCTCACGGTGCGGTCTGACGAGTGAGCGCTGATTCGCCCAGGAGCCGCCTGAGCAAACCGCCACAGCGGTAGCGAATAGGCGAACGATGATTCTGCGTTTTCACTGCGCTCAATCGCATGCGCGCAAACAGCGCGTTCGATGCGCGGCATGCCGGCCAGCCAATCCAATCACCCGCGCGCGACTCCGCTAAACTAGCGGTTTTTCACGCTTCCCCGGCATTCCGATGACCCAAGACGAACTCAAGCATCTGGTCGGCCAGGCCGCTGCTGACTATGTGAACGCGAACGTGCCGCAAGGCTCGGTGATCGGCGTTGGCACCGGCTCCACCGCGAACTGCTTCATCGACGCGCTGGCGGTCACGAAGTCCCGTTATCGGGGCGCGGTGTCGAGTTCGCTTGCCAGCACCGCGCGATTGCAATCGCACGGCTTCAAGGTGCTCGACCTCAACGAGATCGATTCGCTGCCGGTGTACGTCGACGGCGCCGACGAAATCGACCGCAGCGGCGCGATGATCAAGGGCGGCGGCGGTGCGCTGACGCGCGAGAAGATCGTCGCATCGGTGTCCGATGTGTTCGTCTGTATCGCGGACGCGAGCAAGCTCGTCGACGTGCTCGGCAACTTCCCGCTGCCCATCGAGGTCGTGCCGATGGCACGCACCGCGATCGGCCGCCGCGTGACGGCGATCGGCGGCGTGCCGGTCGTGCGCGTGACGAAGGAAGGTCTGCCGTTCATCACCGACAACGGCAACGAGATCATCGACGTGAAGGGACTCAGCATCAGCGACCCGCGTGCGCTCGAGGCGCAGATCAACGCATGGCCGGGCGTGGTGACGGTGGGGCTGTTCGCGGGCCGTGGCGCGAACCTGTGCCTGCTTGGCGCGGACACCGGAGTGCAGACGATCACGTACGGCTAGACACCGGCGGCGGCGCTTCTGATCGCTGCCCGGTTTTACTGAATGCGTGAGCCGAGTTGTCAACGGACTCACGCACTCGCTGCTGATCCGCTTGAAAACATCTCCTTCCTCAACGCACGGCCTGTTCGATCGCCGGCGTCTTCCGCTGCAAATCCCGCGCTACTGAAAACGGCGAACGTGCATCGCTGAACGTATCGCTGAGCGCTCGCGTCGCAAGCCGCGCGCTTGCGCGCCGGACTGACGCGCCACCCGACAATCGACGCGCACCCTGACAATCGACGCGCATCTGGCGGAAAACCCCTGGGGTTGCGCGCAAGGAATCGGACGCCGATGCAAGTCACTGGATGCGCGCTCAGCCGAGCATCGTCGATCACCCGCACGCGCGCGCCGAGCGCTTCGGCATGCGTCCGGAACGGACGATCGGCAAGCAGCACTGCTCCGCTCTGTGAGATGCAATCACCGGCGACGTGCGACCGCGCAAATCCGTGCCGGACCGGCTGGCCTCTCTGATCGACGAACAGCACGCCAGGCATCACGGCGGCGCCTGTTATCCGCGTCGCGAAAGGCTCCGCATGCTAGCCCGGCGATACCCGTTGAGCCACTGTCCGGGCCGACACAATAAGCGTCGCACTCGAAGCAAATAAAAGACGAATGAATGCAGACCCGAACTGCACAGGAGCGGCGATAACCGCTGAATCATTCGACTACTGTCGCGCGTCGAATGTGGGCGTGCGCACGCACAGCAAGGAATGGGGCACATACACTCATTGTTGAGCCCACATGGCGTTTGCTGACGGATAGGGAAAGAGACATGAAAGTCGCGATCGTGCACGACTGGCTCGTGGCGCCGGGCGGCGCGGAGAAGGTGCTGGAGCAGATCATCGAGTGCTTTCCGGATGCCGACCTGTTTAGCATCGTCGACTTTCTCGAAGATCGCAAGCTGCTTGCGAACAAGCCGGTTACCACGTCGTTTATCCAGCGTCTGCCGTTTGCGCGCAGTCGCCATCGCGCGTATCTGCCGTTGATGCCGTTCGCCGTCGAGCAGTTCGATCTGTCCAGCTACGACCTGATCATCACGAGTTCGTCGTCGATCGCGAAGGGTGTGCGGGTCGGCCCGCAGCAAACGCACATCAGCTATGTGCATGCGCCGATGTGCTACGTCGGGGATTTGCAGCATCAGTATCTGCGCGGGGCGAATCTGCTGCGCGGGCCGAAGTCGTGGGCCGCGCGCGTGATGCTTCATTACCTGCGCGGCTGGGATGCCGACTCGACGACCGGTGTCGATCATCTGATCGCGAATTCGCAGTCCGTCGCGCGCCGTGTGATGAAAGCCTACCGGCGCGATGCCGCGGTGATTCCGCCCCCGCTCGACGTGCGCAAATTCGAACTGCGCGCGCACAAGGACGACTTCTATCTGAGCGCGTCGCGCATGGAGCCACACGAGCGCATCGATCTGATCGTCGACGCGTTCAATGCGACGCCGCAGCGCAAGTTGATCGTGATTGGCGATGGTCCGCAGATGGCATCGATCCGCGCGAAAGCCGCGGCGAACGTGACGATGCTCGGCGATCAGCCATTCGACGTGTTCATCGACTATCTGCAACGCGCGCGCGCCTTCGTGTTCGCCGCCGAGGAAGACTTCAGCATGGTGCCGCTCGAAGCGCAGGCCTGCGGAACACCGGTCATCGCGTTCGGCAGGGGTGGCGCGCTCGAAACGATTGTGCCGGTTGGCGAGCGGCAACCCACCGGTGTTTTCTTCGCGCGCCAGACGGCGATGGCGATACGCGACGCGATCGATCGCTTCGAGCGGTTGCATAAGTACATCACGCCCGCGGCCTGCCGTGCGAATGCAGAGCGCTTTTCGGCCGCGGTATTCCGGCACGCATTCATGGCCGAGGTCACCCGTGCTATTTCGGCGGTGGACCTGCCCGAGCGCATTGCGGCGATGGGGCGAGGTGACTACGAATCCGCGACCCAGCAACATGGGTGGGACGGCGACGCGGCGTCCAGACGCAGTTGAGCGCAGCGAGGCCGGCAGTACCGAGATTGCCGCCGACGTTTGCACTGACGTTCTATGCCGGCATTGATCGCTAAAAGAATAACGAAGGTTTCGTCGTAAAGCAGTGACTTTGCAGCGAGCAGTAGCTAGCCGCTCGGACGGTGTGTCCAGGCGGTTAGAGGTATGACAGCAGTTCATAAATCACTAACCAGGGTGCGCGCTGTACGCCATTGATGCGGTAATCACTGGCGCAGGCTTGCCTCGCGTGGCCATAACGACCTGAAGCAGACGTTCGCCGGCGCATGCCAGTCGCTGTTCCATTGCATCGCGTTCGATGCGCACAGCGACTGGCCGGCCAGGCGATTCACTACAACGGGTAGTCGTCGTACGTGCGTTATCTGCTGACATGCCGACACATGTCCATACGTGCACATGCGACTTTTGGACGAGGACGAATTTAATCTCATGAATGCCGATCGCTTTCCGGGATCCTTTCCCGACATCTCTGAAACGTGGGCCGCGCTGCAAAGCCAGTTGCCAATCACACCCATTCGCAGCGAGGACGATTACCAGCGGATGCTGCGGGTCGCTAACTCGTTATCCGAGCATCTGAGCGGCGACGACAGAAATCCGCTCGCCGATCTGCACGCAATCGTGACCGAGCTGATCGACCACTGGAAAGCGCACAACGTGACGATTCCAAAAGCGGAGCCGCGCGAGGTGCTGCGACACCTGTTGATCACGCATGGACTGAAGCAGAAGGATCTGGCCGGCATCGCATCGCCGACCGTGGTCAGCGATATCCTCGCGGGCCGACGCGCGATCAGCAAGAAGGTCGCCAAGGCTCTCGCCGTGCGTTTTCAGACGGACGTCAGCGCGTTCTTGTGAGGGCGGATGTAGCGCGCGCTCCGTGCCGCACGGCTTGTCGGCGTGCGGCATGGTTCGCTCACGCGTGCGCAGCAGGCGGGGCCGTGCTGATCGTCAGCATGCACGATCACAGTCACGATCGGCTCGCGGGCGCGACGTTCCCGCGCGTTGAGCGCGGCGAGCGAGGGACGAGAGAGAGACGAAGCCGCGGACGTAACCGCGGACGAAACCGCAGATGAAACCGCGAATGAAACCGCGAATGAAAACCCAGAAGAGACTGGTGTCGCGCCGGTAGGTTGCCGGTAGGTTGCAACGACGCGACCGACAGTCACCGAGACGCTATCGCGGTACCCGAGCTCGCATGCTCAGAATGCGTTGCGACCAACAAAGCCCTTGAAAACCGTAATGAACACGATCTTCAGATCGAACCAGAACGACCAGTTCTGGATGTAGAAGAGATCGAACTTCACGCGCGCTTCCATCTTTTCGACCTTGGTGGTCGCGCCGCGATAGCCGTTGACCTGGGCCCAGCCGGTGATGCCGGGCTTGATGCGGTACCGGTGCATATAGCCGTACACCTGGTCCTTGTAGAGATCGTCGTGTTCGACCGCATGCGGACGTGGACCGACCACCGACATCTGGCCGAGCAGCACGTTGAGAAACTGCGGCAACTCGTCGAGGCTCGTGCGGCGCATGAAGCCCCCGAGCTTCGTCACGCGCGAGTCGTTGCGTGTCGCTTGCGTGAGCTGACCGTGCGCTTCCTGATGCACGCTCATCGAGCGGAACTTGTAGATCGCGAACGGTCGTCCGTCGACACCCTTGCGGATCTGCCTGAAAAACACCGGTCCCGGCGACGTCAGCTTGATGCCGATCGCGAGCGCGAGGAAGACGGGCGACAGCGCAAGCAGTGCAAGCGCCGAGAACAGACGATCGAACAACAGCTTCGGCCACATCTGCGGCGGTGAGTAGGGCGTCGCGCTCAGATTCAGCGTCGGCAAACCGACCACATCGACGAGCGCGTGATTGAACAGCGACAGCCCACGCACATCGGGAACGAAGCGCAGGTTGACGAAGTCATGCCGGAACGTGTGCGTGAAACGATAGATCGTATGTTCCTGCGAAAGCGGCAGCGCGAGCCATACTTCGTTCACGCGCTCGTTGCGCACCTTGGCGGCAAACGCGTCCAGATCGGTCAGCACCGGCAGCCGGCTGAGCCGTGCGCCGGGTGGATTCACGCCCTCGATCTGGAGACCGGTGCTGTTCGCGCCGGTCATCTCGCCGGCATCGAAGAAGCAGACCGGTTTGAAGCCCGCCTGCGGCGCATGTTCGAGATGCGCGACCAGCATCCGCGCGAAGCCCGGTGCGCCGACGATCGCGACGGTGCGCGCGTTCATGCCGCGGCGGCGCACGCTGCGCAAAATCACGTGCATCACGCAGCGGGTCACGATGAGCAGCGCGCCGGTGAACAGCGTCGAGTAACCGAACCACAGCCGCGATACGGTATCCATCCGATGCAGCGTAAATGCGAGCACCAGCGCGATCGCGGCCACCGTCAGCCATGCGGCGGCGATTCTCGCGAGCACCGGCGCGAGCGCCTTGCCGCGCCACGTCTCATAGACGCCGAAGCCGGGAAACAGCAGCAGCACCAAAATGCAATTGAACGCAAGCAGCAGGCGCTCGATATCGGGTAACGCAAGCGGTGTCGAGAAGCGCATCCAATGAGCAAGCACGCCGCCCGCGATCACGAAGAGAACGTCGAGACACCGCGCGGTATTCCTGAACATATCTGAATCGATTCCGGTAGTCGAATGGCGCAATACTTGAGCGGCATGTGGGGGCCGCTCATTCGACCGCTTCGGCCTGACGCAGACGCGGCAGCAGCCGGTCGAATTCGCGCTTGACGAGCCCATAGCATTCGCACGCGCGGGCTTCGAGTCCCTTGCGGTCCAGCACCTTGATATGGCCGCGGCTGTGGTGGATCAGGCCTTCGTCATGCAGCTTGCCGGCCGCCTCGGTGATGCCCTCGCGGCGCACGCCAAGCATGTCGGCGATCAGTTGCTGCGTAACCGTCAGATCATTCGAGGCGACGCGATCGACTTCGATCAGCAGCCACCGGCACAGTTGTTTGTTCAGTGCGTGGTGGCGATTGCACGCGGCGGTCTGCGCGACCTGCGTGAGCAGTGCGTGCATATACAGTAGCATCAGGCGGCGCAGAAAATCGGAGCGGGCGAACTGTTGCTTGAGCGCTTGAGCGCTCATGCGGTACGCGAAGCCCGCGCATTGCACCTGCACGCGGTTCGGCATCGTCTCACCGCCCGTGAGCACCGGCACGCCGGTCATTCCTTCGCGGCCGACCGCGGCGATTTCGACCGAGCTGCCGTCTTCCATCGTCGAAAGCATCGAGATGATCGCGGTGGTTGGGAAGTACACGTGATGGATGCGTTGACCGGAGTCGCACAGCAACTGTTCGGTGCGCAGGTGAACCAGTTCGAGGTGGGGAGCTAGCGCTTGCCATTCGTGCGACGGCAATGCGCCCAGCAGATGGTTACCGTGCAGATCGGATTGAAGTGTCAACATGATCGGTCCTCGCATGAAAGCCGCGCTTCGCGCGTCTTTCTGTTTGTTTGATCCGATGCCTGCCTCTTCGATACACGCTGCCTGGCGAGCAGCGAGGATTGGCAGGATCGGCCCCGTAGTAACTTCAGCGCCGCCGCCCTTCTTGTGGCTCCCGTTGCGGTGGCGCGTTGTTGCACTCACCTATTAGCGAGGACCGTGCCAACATGAGCAAGAAGGCGTGCTGGTGCGGCGCAGCGAACATTGCGTTAGCGGGGCGCGAAGCGATCCACGTCTTTTTGTTTCAAATCTGCACACCCCGCAAGTTTCGGCAGTGCATCGCATGACAGCTTTGCATCCGGCGCAATCCCTTGATGTGACTGGCCTGAGGGGATGCTGCGGGGGGCTTGTCGAACTTGTCTCAGAACTGAACGCGCAGCCACATGCACGTGTTGATGCGCTCTTCGTGAAGTGTCGGAAATGATTCAGAAGTGTTAAAGGCGCAGCGTACGCTGTCGCACGGAGGTCCCTTCACCAGCGGAAAGAGTCGTGTGATAGCCAACAGTGAGTCGACAGAACAGACAGTCGGATTCGCGCGTCGCGAGCTTCTATGCGCTTCGCGGCGATGCGACTAGTACGTCGCGACACTCGCGGTTGCAGATGGCGGATAACGCATTGATCACACGCACGGCGTCGCGGGCGTCGAGCATGTTTCAACGGTGTTCACCGCTGCTCGATGCGTCCGCAACCATCGGCCGCGACGAAGCGGAGAACGTCGGCACGACTAGCGGCACGATGCACGGGGTGGGTGGTTCGTCGCGCGGATGAAACGTGCCAGCTGCATGGGGCGCGATAGCGGTCGCTAATGATATGAACGAAGTTCGCAAGTGCCTGGCTTCCACATACGATCTGCCCGCGTCCATCCCACTCGCGGCCTCGCGCAGTAGTGCGATCGTTACTTGCCAGGTGCGTCGACTGACGCGGTACGCGGGTGAAGCAGAAGAACTCGCGACCCATGTGGCCGTGCTGTAGCGCGCGATGTCGTGACGTGCAACGGTCATCGCGCGGCGGGGACGCTGCGTTGATGCAGCCTGGACACAGCTTTGGACATAGCCGTCGCGGAGCGCGTCGGAACGCTCACCGCCAAACGTTTGCGCGCTCCTTGATGAGACGATATGGAGATCATTCGGCTTCGTCCGTGATTCCGGCCAGAGTTGGCTGCGACGTTTCGTGCAGACCGTTGAGCGCGCTGTCCGACCGTTCTGTCGGGGCGAGCACGCGTGGCCCGTGCGGCGTGATTGCTGCACCGACGCTGACAGATGCCCGCCGCGGTAGTCACGAGTGACAGTCCCGTTAGTCGGAAATCGCCACGCGGCCTCCGACCGCGCATCACTGAGCTGTCGCACGTCGGTGCATCGACTCGTTCTCGCGCGACGAGCATGAGCAGTTGCGCGCAAGCATGCTTGCGCTTGCATCGAAGCGCGTCGGCCAACGTTCGCGGCCTGCCGGCCGGCTCCTCTGTGGCCGGCAGCGCCGGTGGTGCAGCCAAATGGCGCGAAGCGGCGCGCGGGCAACGGCTCCCGCTGCGCTCGACCGCCGCGCTGAACGCGGCCTCGTTCGGTAGTGGAAATGCGCCAATGCGAAGTCCTGCCAGGTCAGCACACATCGGGCAGGCAGTGCGAGAAAAACATCGGACCTGAACAGCACCGTCACGCGGACACACCGCATGTGTATGCCTGCGTCGCGCGCGAGTTCGAATGTATCGGCGCACTCGCGCTTCGTTGCGCCCGAGCGTGACGTGATCGCGGTGGTCCAGCAGCGCGCACCTGAGCGCGGACAGGAAACGTAACGTCGACGAAACAACGTCGTGCTCGTGATCGGACCGGCTGTTCAAATGAATGGTGTGGAAGGCATGCGGTGGGGTCGACAGTACGTCGAGCAGACGTCGGGCGGACCGGCTGGATCGACAGACGCTGGGCAGGCATAGGGCCGAACAGCGTGGCGCGCGCGCTGGCGAGCGCCCGTCAGCCGCCGATCAAGCACTCGTGCAATCACGTAGCGGCGGCCGCAATCCTCGGCGGAATCTCGACGCATTGCGTGAAGCGCCATCGCAGATGCGTCGACAGCCACGCGAAGTTTGCGCCGAGCTGCCGCATCACAACGAAAGAGCGCAAGTGAAGGTACGCTTGCTCGCGCTCGAACAGCCTGTCGAGATGCGCGGAAAGCGCGGCCCGCAACGACGCGCGTCCCCGCGAGGTACAGCAACGCATGGATGGCGCCCCGCTGTCGCGGGCGCACGATGAAGCCGTGCGGCGACGACCGGTATTCAAGAATCGTCAACGTCCAGCATGAGTGTGATGGCGCACGGAAACACGCGCTTCGCGCACGTACCGTACCGCATTGACCAGGGACCGTCGTTTGCCGCCGCGCGATTCGATCGCTGCCGGCATGACCGGTGCCTACAGATCTATTGAGCGCGGGGGGCGTGATGATGAACTGGAAAACACTCGAATTCGATCAGCTTTCTGCACGCGAGTTGTACGTGATACTGCGCGCGCGCAGCGCGGTGTTCGTCGTCGAACAGGCGCATGTATGCCTCGACGCGGATGGTCGCGACGAGCACGCGCTGCATGTATTCGCAGCCGAAGACATGGCGCGGCCGATGCCGATCGTCGCGTATGCGCGTGTGCAGCCCGGCGACGCGGAAGACCCCGAGATCACGATCGACAAGGTACTGACGAGCCCGCTGCGGCGCGGTGACGGTACCGCGGAGCAATTGATCGAGCGCGTGCTCGACGCGCTCGCCGAACGCTGGCCGGGGCGCGCGGCGCGTGTGTGTGCGCCGGTCGGCCTGCGCGGCTTCTACGAACAGTTCGGCTTTCGCAAGACGGAAGGGCCGTACCTCGAACGCGGCGTGCCGTTCATCGGACTCACGCGCCAGGGACACGGCGGCCAGCCGCGTTTCGGGCCGCGGCGCCGCGCGCGCGACGAGGCACGGTACGTCGACACGTTCGAGCTGCTTTGAGCGCCCACGTGCCGGTGACGCGGGCGGGCGCGCGGGCACGGTCGGCGATATGGTATCGACGGACGGGCGCGGCGATCTTGGCGCTCGCGCTGGCTGTTTTTTCTCACGGCACAACGGCGGCACGCCGAGGACTTCGTCAACCGCGCGTCTGACCAGCCGCGATCGGTGACGCGGTCCGCCGGCATCGGCGTTTCGGTGCTGCCCGAACCGGCGACCGGCGTTCTCGCGGTTTTGCGAAGCGCGCACGCTCGCCTCACGCCGACTCATCGCGGTTCGTTGTCCCGCCGCATCGGTCGCTTCCGCCGCACACGAAGGTTCCAGATGGCGCTCGCACCGCGCACGATCGCGACTCATCGTTGGAGCTACATGCATCTATCGCTTGCCATTCACTACTCGCTACCTAGGCGTCGCGCGAGTGCTTCCGCGCAAATCAGACAATTCGACTTCCTACGTGCGTATTCGCACGATGCAAACGTCGCGGTGCAGGCACGCTTGTTGAGCAGGCTTGGAGCCCTTCAAGCCGTAGCGCAGCGCGTTGCATGAACGAAACAATTGGTCAGAGGGATAACCCTGTCAGGAAGTGTCCCAACTGGCGGAACGGTTTTGAAGCAAGCAACGTATTGGAATAAACGATATGCATACATGCGTACGGGCCCTTCATTCAACAGGCTACGCGGGGTTAACACCGCATCGGGGAGATGTCATGGAACAGGCAAACAAAGATCGCTCGCTGGTGAGCAAAGTGATGGACGGGCTCGTCACCGGCATCGTCGAGGAAAAGTACGGTGCGATCCTGCCGCCGCAGGACGTGCTGTCCAAGGAGTTCGACGTGAGCCGCACGGTGATGCGCGAGGCGCTGTCGATGCTGCTCGCACGCGACATGCTCGACGTGCGTCCGAAGATCGGCACGCGCATCCGGCCGATGAACGATTGGCGCATGATCGACGAAGACGTCGTGAACTGGCGTTTTCGCGCGAAGCCTGATCCGATGTTTTTGCGCGACGTGATCGAGTTTCGCATTCTGATCGAACCCCGCGCGTCAGCGCAGGCGGCCGCGCGCGGCAATGCCGCCGACGTCGCGGCGATTCGCGAAGCGTTCGAGGCGTTTCGCGTGATTCGTCCGTCCGAGCCAGGTTATCAGGAAGCCGACGAACTGTTCCATACACGAATCGTGATCGCGAGCGGCAACCAGTTTTTCAAGCAGATGGCGGCGATCATTCGCGGCGCGCTGTCGACGGTCAATCCGATCATGCAAGACAAGGCCGGCCTGTGGGAGAGCGCGGTCAGTTCGCATCAGCGCGTGGTCGAGGCGATCGAACGGCGTGATCCGAAGGAGGCGGAGATCGCCTCGCTCGCGTTGATCGACGATACCGCTGAGGAACTCGGCGGCAGGTTTTCGACCGAGCCGCCCACGCGCGCGTGAAGGTCGGCAAGCGCATGCAGGCGCGTTCGCGCGCCGGTGAGGGCGTCGCCCGTCGTGCTGCTTGCGCGTGTCTGAAGGGCGCATGCATCGGATCATGTCGCGAGGTTCCGCGCCGCCGCGCTTGCGTGTTCAGCGACGGCGCGATGCGCGACAATAGCGGCTCTTCCGAACCGCATGGACCTTCGACGACACGATGACAGATCCCACCCCAGCGACGCACGAAGCAACGCACGAAGCAACGCCTGGAACGACGCCCGAAGTATCCCAACAACACGCAACGCCCTGCACGATCCGCTGGGGGATCGTCGGCACCGGCAGGATCGCGCGCCGCTTCGCGCAGGGGCTCGCGTATGTGCCGCAGGCGCGGCTCGATGCGCTGTGGTCGCGTCGCGCGCAACCGGCCCAGGCCTTCGCGGATGAATTCGGCGGCAGCGTGTGCGCGAGCTTCGATGCGCTGCTCGCGAGCGGCATCGACGCGCTGTATATCGCCACCGTTCAGGATAGCCACGCCGACTACGCGATCGCCGCGTTGCAAGCGGGCGTCCACGTGCTCTGCGAAAAACCCGCCACGATCAATCTGCCGCAGCTCGAGCGTGTGCTCGCCGCCGCGCGCGAGTCGCAGCGGCTCTTCATGGAAGCGATGAAGCCGCCGTTCTATCCGCTCTACCGAAAGTTGCGCGAGCATCTGGCGGCCGAGCCGATCGGCGAAGTCGGCTTCGTGCGCGCGGGTTGCTCGGTGTCGGGCGTGCCGGCCGATCATCCGTCGCTGTCGTTCGAGCATGCGGGCGGCGCGCTGCTCGATATCGGCATCTATGAAATGTTTCTCGCGGTGGACTGGCTCGGCGCGCCGCGCGACGTGCAGACGTTCGGCCGGCTCGGCGCGACCGGCGTCGATACGTTCGCGAGTCTGAATAGCCAGCACGAGCGGGGTATCGCGCAGATCTTCTGTGGACTCGATCTGCACGGCAAGGGCGATGCGCTGTTGATGGCCGACGGCGGGCACGTGACGCTGCACGAACCGTGGTGGAATCCGTCGCGTGCGACGATCCGCTACGCGGACGGCCGTGTCGTCGAACTCGACGAGCCGTTCGAAGGCGGTGGACTGAACTATGAGACCGCGCACTTCTGCGAGCTGATCCGCGCGGGGCGGCTAGAGAGCCCGTTGATGCCGCACGAGACGTCGCGACAGATGATCGCGATGGCCGATGCGGCGCGCGCGGCGCTCGGTCTCAAATTCTCCGGCGAATGAATCGGTGAACGAGCAGATGAATGAGCGGGTGAATGAGTGACGGAAGGCGCGGCGCTCACTGCCGCGTCGGCAGCGACAGCCGCCGCTCATACCAGCGTTGCGCCCATTCGAGCGCCTGGCACAGCACCCAGTAGACCGCCGCGGCGGCCAGATACAGCGGCAGTGGCTGATAGGTCGATGCGATCATTTCCTGCGCGCTGCGCAATAGCTCGGTCACGGTGATCACCGAGACGAGTGAGGTGTCCTTGACCAGGCTGATCAGGCTGTTCGACAGGCTGGGCACGGCGATGCGCAGTGCCTGCGGCGCGATCACGTAGCGCAGTGTCTGACGGCGCGATAGTCCGAGGCTGTACGATGCGAGCCATTGGCCTTGGTGAATGCCGAGAATCGCGCCACGCATGCTCTCCGACAGATACGCGGCGACGTTCGCCGACAGCGCGATCACGCCGGCCGGCGTCGGATCCAGCGAGATGCCGAAGCTCGGTAGCCCGTAGTAAATCACGAAGATCTGCACCAGCAGCGGCGTGCCGCGCATCACGCTCACGTACACGCGCGCGATCCAATTCAGCGGGCGGCTGTGGCTGATGCCCATCAGTGCGAGCATGGCGCCGCCGATCAGACCGAAGATCATCGACAGGATCGCGAACTTGATCGTGAGCAGGGCGCCCTGTGCGAGCACCGGCAGCGATTGGATCAGCAGGGAAGTGATGGACATGGGCGTTATTCTGGTTGGCGCACAAAGCGCACATCATAAACTTTGGCGCGCGTTATAGCGCGGCTGGCGCGCCGCGGACCGGAGCACACGCGACGCGTGATTTTAATGCCGCAAAAAGCAAAGGGCGGCATCGCTGACGATGCCGCCCTTTGTTTCATCATCCGGACGTTACTTGACCGGCTTGCTGACGTCGATGCCGAACCACTTCTCCGAGATCTTCGTGAAGGTGCCGTCCGCTTCGAGCTGGGTCATCGCGTCGTCGATCGCCTTCGCGAACTTCGGGTTGCCCTTCTTGAACGGGATGCCCGACGGAGGGGCTGAGCCGACATTCGCGCCGGTGCGCAGCGGCAGCTGCGAGTTCTTCAGCAGGTAAGCGAGCATCAGACGGTCGTTGAGCGCCGCGTCGAGCCGGCCGGCGGCCAGGTCGCGCAGGTACTCGGGTGCGCCCGGATAAGTCTTCACGTCGATGCCCGGCACCGACTTCGCCATGTCCATGTAGTTGGTGCCGAGACCGACGCCGAGCTTCTTGCCCTTCAGGTCTTCGAGCGAATTGAACTGGCGGCTGTCGTCCTTGCGCTGGATCAGTTGCGCTGCGGAGTACGTGTAGGGCGGCGAGAAGTCGAGCGTCTGCTTGCGCGCGTCGGTGATGCCGACCTGGTTGACGATCACGTCGAACTTGCCCGCCTGCAGACCCGCGATGATGCCGCTCCATTCGGTTGTGACGAACTCCGGTTTCACGCCGAGCTTAGCCGCGACGGCCTTGGCGATGTCGACGTCATAGCCGACCAGCTCGCCCGACGGCGCTTTCGAATTGAACGGGGGAAAGGTGCCTTCGAGGCCGATGCGCAGCGTGCCGCGCTGCTTGACCTGATCGAGCAGGTCTTGCGCGTGTGCGGCGACGGCGGTGAACGACGCGCCGATCAGCGCGACGGCGAGGAGCTTTTTTAACATGCCAAATTTCATTGTGTTCCTTTGGTTCGTCCGGCGTTTTAACCGGCGCAAGCATAGCAAACGAGGCTATCGAGACGAAAATATCGTTTGTTTATGTCTATATTACTTGGCCGACGCGGCACTCAAGACGGTGCTTGCGTTAGCGCAGTGCCTGCGCGCATTCAGCCACGAGCGCCGGCCCGCGGTAGATGAAACCCGTATAAAGCTGGACTAGCGACGCGCCGGCGGCGAGCTTCGCGCGCGCGTCGTCGCCCGAAAAAATGCCACCGACGCCGATGATCGGCACCGCGTCGCCGACTTCCGCGCGCAGCTTGCGGATCACCTCGTTCGATGCGTCGAACACCGGCTTGCCGGACAGGCCGCCGGCCTCGTCGCCGTATTGCATGCCGGTGACGGCCGTGCGCGCGACGGTGGTGTTGGTCGCGATCACGCCTTCGAACTGGTGGCGCAGCAGCGTGTCGCCGATCGACTTGATCTGCTCGTCGTCGAGGTCCGGCGCGATCTTCAGCGCGAGCGGCACGAGCTTGCCATGCAGGTCGGCCAGACGCTGCTGCTTTTCTTTGAGCGCGGCGAGCAGCGCGTCGAGTTCGCCTGCGCCTTGCAACTGGCGCAGGTTCCTGGTATTCGGCGACGAAATGTTGACCGTCACGTAGCTCGCGAACGGGTACACGCGCTCGAGGCAGTACAGGTAGTCTTCGGCAGCGCGCTCGATCGGCGTGTCGGCGTTCTTGCCGATGTTCAGACCGAGGATGCCGCGATAGCGCGCGGCCTGCACGTTTTTCACGAACTGGTCGACGCCGGCGTTGTTGAAGCCCATCCGGTTGATCACCGCGTTGGCCTGCGGCAGCCGGAACATGCGCGGGCGCGGGTTGCCCGGCTGCGCGCGCGGCGTGACGGTGCCGACCTCGATAAAGCCGAAACCGAGTGCGGCCAACCCGTCGATGCACGCGCCGTCCTTGTCGAGACCCGCCGCGAGCCCGACCGGGTTGCGGAACGTGAGGCCCATCACGGTGCGCGGCGAATCCGGCACGCGCGGGCCAAGCGCGTTGGCGAGGCCGGTGCGGCCGGCGGCGCCGAGCACGCGCAAGGTCAGGTGATGAGCGTCTTCCGCGTCCATGCGAAAGAGTTGGGCGCGAATCAGCGGATAGAGGGAACTGAGCACGGGATGAGGCCGGACGGCCGGAAAATGGGAACCCGCTATTTTACCGGCTTGCTGACTCGAGTTGGCGCTGCGCGGGCGAGGGCGGCGGCCGGCCGGATGTCGCCGCGATCCGGCGCAGGACGGCTAGGGCTTCAGAGGTCCGCGCCGTCCATGCATCGCGAAATCGACCGGCGGCAGTTCGAAATTCGCCGGATCGAGCACGCGCCAGGCGCCGTCGATCAATCCTTCGAGCGGCCGGAAATTCGCCTTGTACGCCATCTTTGGACTTTCGCGAATCCAATAACCGAGATACACGTACGGCAGATTCAGACTGCGCGCCTGCTCGATCTGCCAGTAGATGTTGTAGGTGCCGAAGCTCGCGTGCGGCAGCTCGGGCTCGAAGAACGTGTACACCGACGACAGCCCGTCGCCGAGAATGTCGATCATGCTGATCATGCGCAGCGCGCCGGGTGCGTCCGGGCGCGTATCGGAGCGCCCGTCGGAGCGGGCGCCGGAGCGGGCGTCGGTGCAATCCGGCGGCCGCTCGCGGAATTCGACGAGCCGCGAATTGATCCGGCTTTGCAGCAGGAACTGCTCGTACTGGTCGCGGCTGTCGCGGTCCATGCCGCCGCCCGCGTGACGCGCTGACTGATAGCGCATATAGAGCGCGTAATGCTCTTCGTCGTAGTGGAGCGGCGCGACCGTCGCGATCAGCCCGCCGTGTTTTTTCCACACGCGCCGCTGGGTGCGATTCGGCTGGAAACGCTCGACCGGCACGCGCACCGGCACGCACGCGCGGCAGCCGTCGCAATAGGGGCGATACGTGAACACGCCCGAGCGCCGGAAGCCGGCTTTCACGAGGTCCGTATAGACGTCCGAGTTGATGAGATGACTGGGTGTGGCGACCTGCGAGCGCGCGATGCGGCCGTCCAGATAACTGCAGGGGTAGGGCGCCGTTGCATAAAATTGCAGCGCGGAAAGCGGCGAAAGAGGCAGCTCGTTTTGATGAGTCACGTTGGCAGCTCTCGAAGCGTCTCTGGTAGTGCAAACCCGGCGCGCCTCGCGATTGACGACCCGCGGCCCGGTGGGCGGCGGGCAATAGGCGGCTGTCCCGGATTCGGCCTGATTCTTCCTACGTCGCCCGCGCGATGAGTTCGAGCAAGGCGGTTTTGTCGAAGCGCCAGTCAATGGCGGGTGCGCCGACCGACGCGCGAACATGCGCGACGAACGCCTTGCGCGCGATCTCGCGCCCGCCCAGCGACGCCAGATGCGACGTGTTCTGCTGGCAGTCTATCATTTCTATTTCATGACGTCGCAGGTGCCCGACCAGTGCCGCGAGCGCGATTTTCGACGCATCGGTGAGCTCTGCATACATCGATTCCCCGAAGAACATCCGGCCGAGCGACACGCCATACAAACCGCCCACGCGCTTGCCTTCGAACCAGGTCTCGACGCTGTGCGCGTCACCCATCCGATGCAGCGACGAGTAGGCGTCGACCACATCCGCGGTGATCCAGGTGCCGCGCTGTCCGCGCCGCGGCGCCTGCGCGCACGCGCGCATTACGGCGGCGAAAGCGTGGTCGACACGGATCTCCCACGCGTCGTCGCGCAGCACGCGCTTGAGCGTCTTGCGTAGCGACGGCGACAGTTTGAATTCGGCGGGGCGCAGGATCATGCGCGGGTCGGGGCTCCACCACAGCACGGGCTGGCCATCCGAATACCATGGAAAGATGCCGCGCTGGTAAGCGTCGATCAGACGCGACGGCAGCAGATCGCCACTTGCGGCGAGCAGACCCGGCGCGCCGCTCGACGCACCGAGTGCGCGCTCCACGGGCGGAAACGGATCGTCAGCACCGAGCCAGGGGACCATGCGCGCCGCTCAGCCTTCGCGCAGCGAGCGGAAGATATCGCCGGTATGCAGGCCGAAGCTGCCGGCCGCGCGGTCGGCGAAAAAGAAACGCAGCGTCTGGCCGACGGTCGGAAACGCTATCTCGTCCCACGGAATTTCGTCTTCGTCGAAAAGCTTCACCTCGAGGCTTTCCTCCCCGGCGGCGATGTCGAGATCGAGCAGCCGCGCCATATAGAACAGATGCACCTGATGCACGTGCGGCACGTTGAGCAACGAGAACAGGTTTTGCACCTCGACGCGTGCGCCGGCTTCCTCGAGCGTTTCGCGCGACGCGGCCTCGGCGGTCGTCTCGCCCATTTCCATGAAGCCGGCGGGTAGCGTCCAGTAGCCGTAGCGCGGCTCGATCGCGCGGCGGCACAGCAGCACCTTGTCATCCCATACGGGCACGGTGCCGACCACGTTACGCGGATTCTGGTAGTGCACGGTGCCGCAGCTCGCGCATACGAAGCGCTCGCGATTGTCGCCCGGTGGAATGCTCAGACTGACGCCGTGGCCGCAGACAGAACAGAATTTCATTGGAAAGGGGACGAGAAAGAGTGTTAGGAGTTTATCACCGGGGCGCGGCATTACTGACACACGATGAGGCGGTGCGTAGCGCTGCGTGGTGAGACTGCGGCGGCGGGAATGCCGCGGACGTGGAGCGGGCAATCAGAGGGGATGCGCGGGATGTCGGTTGGGCCGATGACGGTGCGCGTTGGCGCGCGGCTGAAAGTCTGACAAGGCTTGACCGCCGCTTTTTGGAGCCGCTGATAGCACCCGGTCGCCGAGGTTGCAATGGATGCACCCCGCGTCCATTGCGGTCATCTTTGTTTATATAGCGGCGGTGCTTTAGAGCGGGGGTGACCGCTGACGGTGAGCAAAACAGCCGTGCGCACGTGCCAGTCGTTTTTGCGCAAGCCGAAACAAAAATGGCCGCCGCAAACAAAAAAGGGTTACACGCCGATGCGTTGTAACCCTTCAATGATTCGTTTGGTTGCGGGGGTAGGATTTGAACCTACGACCTTCGGGTTATGAGCCCGACGAGCTGCCAGACTGCTCCACCCCGCGTCCGTCGAAGAAAAGATTATAGAACACTCGGGCAGGCTGCGCAATAGCAATGGACGGAGTAGCTTCATTGCGTCAGTCGCCCGTTTGCGACGTAACGTGCGCTGCGTCAGCTAACGGCAAGCCGTGCCGGGCGCTGCGCTAGAATTCAGATTCTCCACGTCGCTCGCCATGCGTACCCAACGGCGAGCGCTTCAACTCTGCGCTCTCGCTTCGAATTCCATGGATATCGCTCACGATCTGCAGAACATTGCCGCTCAGGAAAAAGCTCTGGTGTTTCCCCGCTTCGACGCCGACCGCGCATGGCAAGTTGGCGCCTATCTGCACGAGGTCGCTAAAGCCCGCGGCATTGCCGCGGCAATCGATGTGCGCACGTTCGGCCAGCCGCTGTTTTTCAGCCTGCTCGACGGCGCGACGCCGGACAATGTCGATTGGGCGCGCCGCAAGGCCAACACAGTCGCGCACTTTCGCCGCAGCTCGTATGCGATCGGTCTGAAAATGCAGCTCGCGGGCGCCACCCTCGCCGACAAGCACGGTCTGCCCGCGACCGAATATGCGGCGCATGGCGGCGCGTTTCCGCTGACCGTGGAGGGCGCAGGCGTGATCGGCTCGATCACGGTGTCCGGCTTGCCGCAGCGCGCCGATCATGAACTGGTCGTCGAAGCGCTGTGCGCGCATCTTGGCCACGGCTACGGCAAGCTCGCGCTTGCGAAGGCCTGACGGGCGCTGCCGCAGATGCCGACACTCGCGACCTTGACGATCGCGGTGCCCGGCACGTGCATGCCGCCGTATGCGCTGGTGCGATCGCTACCGTCGCCGAGTGATTGCGCATCCGGGATGCGGGCGTCGGGCGGGTTCGGCGGCGGCTGCCGTCGTCGTCGTCGTCGTGCCAAGCTGCGGGCTTGCTTTCTATTACCTGTCGCTGGCGCTCATGAACATCCCCGCTGGGCCTCGTCCACGCGATAGGGTCCGGTGCGGGCATCGTGCCGATTTCGCTCGTCGCGCCGGGCTGTCCCGGCAGATGCCCGACATGCCGGGCCAACATCGGGCTTGCGCTGATCCTCGCCGGCGCCGCGGTGCTGAATCTGTTCTCGACGATACAGGGGCATCGAGCACGGCGTCCGCCGCGGCGGACGCCGTGCGAGGGACTTACTTGCAGCGCACGATCATCGAACGGTTTTTGACGTTCGCCGACACGACGTTCGTCACGCTGCCGCCGGCGGTGCCGCCTTCGTCGTTGTCTTTCGATACGATATCGTAGCCGGTCGCGCCGCACGCTTTGCCGGCCTGGACGTAGCATGAAGCCCAACTGGAGCCGGCGTCGGCGCCGCTGCAATTGACCGCGAAGCCGGTCTGGCCGTTCGGCAGATTGATCAGCGTGGTGGTGTTCGACGATGCGCAGCCGCCGAGGCCCGCGGCGAGCAGCAACGCGGCGGGCAAAAGGGCCGACAGCGCCGCGCGACGCACGACGGCAAGCGCGGCACTGGATCGAAGACGATGGAATTGGCCGGCGCGCCGCGCTTGCGTCGTGAAATGCATCGTGAGGTTTCCTTTGGTTTGGACGGCGATGGCCTGCTGAACCGGTGTCCGTCGCGGATCCGTAGGGCGGCAGCCGCGGGCTACGGCGTTTCGATCGTGATGCCCGCCGCGCTGACGAGCCGTCTCGCTTCGGCGCCGCTTTCGGTGGCCGCGTCTTCCCAGATGCTGATCGCTTTCGGAATGTCGATGCCATGGCGTTCGGCGTAGGCAAACCACTTGTTCGCCGCATCCGGTTCAGGCAGTTCGTGATTCTGCAGAAAATATTTTCCCATATCTCGCTCGCTGATCTCGAAATCGCTTCGTGAAGAGTCCCGGTGCGACAGCACGCGGCATGCCGATTGCGGTCGTTCGACCGGATCGAGCCGAGAAAGTGCAGAGCGTCGGGCTGGTTAGCCGTCGCCTCGAACTTATTGCCGTGCGCAGCGCC
Organism: Paraburkholderia sp.; assembly: GCF_036488505.1. GTDB lineage: Bacteria > Pseudomonadota > Gammaproteobacteria > Burkholderiales > Burkholderiaceae > Paraburkholderia. The sequence continues at coordinate 24,760 of NZ_DASXHN010000011.1, forward strand.
ATATCGTTATGGTGTGACTCCAGCACGGCACGAGCGCAGGTGCATAGCGCAACGACGAGCGCGTTACTTTGAGCGCGCGTCGGCCGTTGCCGCATATCGCGGCGTCTCGACCGCGAGACGGTCGGTATCGCTCGGGGGCTGCGTCAGCGCCAGACGGACAGTGCGATGACGCGGCGCCGCCTGGACTGCGGCGACCCGATCAATGGACACAAGGAGGACGAAGATGGCCGAGCGGGTCAGTGGCCCTTATCGTGGCTATTACATCAGCGCTAGCGCGCGCCTGGTGCCGGTGAGCAGCACGTCGAGCGCGACGACAGCCGACCGGCACCAGGATACGGCCGGTACTTACGTCGGCTCGGTGAGTCTCGCCGAGCTCGGCCCGGACGATCCACACCGGATTGAAACGCTGCTGGAGCTGGGCGACCAGCAACGGTTCGACAGCGATGATGAGGCACTCGCGTTTGTCGAACAGGCGGCGCGCGATTATGTCGACCGTGTACTGGATGGGCAGTAAGCTTACGCGGCGGCTCTCGGGCGCCACACCTGATGGCCGGCGCGTGCCGGTGCGACGCTTGGTAGAGCGATGGATGCCGGCGTTGCGGCGAGCGCGAGCGCTGGCCAAAACGCTGGCCGAAGCGGTGGCCAAAACGCCTGGCCGAGGCGCTGACCAAAACGCTGGCTCAAGCACCGAAAGCCCGCACAACAACGCGCCAAACACAGCCCAAACGAAGCCCCGTGGCGCGCTGGACCGTGATCTGGGCGCGCGAGTACCATAGCGTGGCCTACGCGGGGCCGTAGGCCGATAAGCCATTTTCGCCCGCGCCGCCTTCGCGCCGAACCTGTCTATGAGGGGACCATGGAAATCCGCTTTCCCGCAGATCCGCCTGCTTACCGTGACTCAAACCTGACCGTGGTCTTTGCCGCGCTGGTGGACGGCGTATCGGTGCCGTGCGCGATTTCGGTCGAAGCGCTGGAGGATCATTTCGGCGCCTACAGCGAGAATCCGGAAGGCTGGCTGCGCGCATTCGATGCGGGCCGGCCGCGCATCGAGGCCGTCGCGCGCGAGCATCTGCAGATCAGCAATGGCGCGCCGGTGCTGCTCAAGAGTGGCCACTTCCCGCCGGGCCAGGTCGCGGGCTAAGGCGAGGTGCTTGCCTGCTGTGGCTGCCTGATTCGTCCGCGCGATGAGTCGGCCTGATACGTCTGCCTGATGCGTCTGTCCACGACGCCTGGCCCAGAACCCGAGTCGATGCGCTTCTTCCGGCGCGTCTGCCGGTCACCGCATTGTCCGCATCTCGGTTCGCTCTTGCACGCGGCCTCAAAGCACTGTCCATAGCGAGACGGAAACAGTCGGCCGCACTTGCGGACCGCACCGTGGGGCCGCCACTGTCCAGGCGCGAAGCCGCGGGCCCGTGATAACGTTCAGTTCCACCTTACCCCCGCATCTAGATCTCCATGCCCATGTCTGCCCCGTCCGCCATCAGCGATGAAATCGCGACTCACGTAACCAATCGCATCGGCTTCATCGAACTCGACCGGCCGAAAGCGCTGAATGCGTTGACGACCGGCATGATCCGTGCAATCCAGACGGCGCTCGATCAGTGGCGTGAAGACCCCGACATCGTGGCGGTCGTCGTGCGCAGTCAGCACGCGCGCGCGTTCTGCGCGGGCGGCGACATCCGGCTGATGTACGAGGCGGCGCAGCGCGGCGATCAGGATACGCGCGATACGTTTTTTACCGAGGAATACCGCCTCAATCACACGATCTTCACGTACCCGAAGCCCTACATCGCATTGATGACCGGCATCGTGATGGGCGGTGGGATGGGCATTTCGCTGGGCGCGCATCGTACCGGCGGCCTGCGCGTCGTCACGCAATCGACCAGGATGGCGATGCCCGAAACCCGCATCGGTCTTTTCCCCGACGTGGGCGCGAGCTGGTTTCTCGCGCGTACGCCCGGTGCGATCGGCCGTTATCTGGCCGTGACCGGCGAGACGATGGGCGCGGCCGATGCGTTGTACGCGGGGCTCGCCGATGTCTATATCGATGACGAAGCGTTGCCCGCGCTGATCGATACACTGCACCGCAAGAGCTTCGAGCGCGGCGCGGACGTGGTCGCGTGCATCGAGCGCGCCGCGCTTGCGTATCAGGTCGCGCCACGGCCCGAAGAGAGCGGGCTCGCGAAGGCGCGCGCGCTGATCGACCGGCATTTCGCGTTGCCTGGCGTCGCGCGGATTCTCGCGTCGCTGGAACAGGAGCGCGAGCGCGGCGGCGACGCGGCCGAATGGGCCGCGCAGACGATTGCTGTGCTGCGCGAACGTTCGCCGTTGTCGATGGCGGTCTCGCTGGAGGTCGTGACGCGTGCCGAAGGCTCGATGGCGGAAGTGCTGCGCGCCGATCTCGATCTGACGCGCTCGAGTTTTCTGCACGGCGACACCGTGGAAGGGATTCGCGCGCGCATCATCGACAAAGACAATGCGCCGCGCTGGCGTTTCGCTCGCATCGAGGACGTGAGCGCCGCCGACGTCGACAAGATGTTCGAAAGCCCTTGGCCCGCGGCCGAACATCCGCTGCGGGATCTACACAGCTGATCAGCGCAAGCGTGACGATCTGGCGCGACGCTTGCGCGCTGGTCGCGCGGGTGATCGCTGCCACGCGCGGCAAACCCGCGCGCCTTCGTCTTGCCGTTACTCGTCTTCCTCGCTTGCCATGAACGCGCGCATGAAGACGAGCGCGCCCCAGCCCCACATCGC
>NZ_DASXHN010000087.1:0-28283 GCF_036488505.1 Paraburkholderia sp.
CCGCAAAGATGGTCCCGCCCAGATTGGCTCGATGATCGAACGGACAACAACAATGGTTCGCGCGAGCTCCCCCATTCGCACAGCCACACCTTTTGACAAAGACAGGAGAACCCATGAAAACAAGCATCAGCGGTGCGCTGAAGACCACCCTCAAGGCAACCGCGTGTGCCGCTCTGCTGGCCAGTGCATCGTCTGCTTTTGCGCAATCGAGCGTGCAACTCTACGGTCAGGTCGACGAATGGGTCGGCGCGCAGAAATTCCCGGGCGGCAAGTCGGCTGCCGAGGTGTCTGGCGGTGGCATGTCGACGTCGTACTGGGGTATGAAGGGGTCTGAGGATCTGGGCAACGGCTATAAGGCGATCTTCACGCTGGAAGGCTTCTTCCGCGCACAGAACGGCCAGTACGGCCGCTTCACGGGCGACACGACGTTCTCGCGCAACGCGTACGTCGGTATCGAATCGCCGTACGGTACGGTGACGGCCGGTCGCCTGACCACGCCGCTGTTTGTGTCGACGATTCTGTTCAACCCGTTCATCGACTCGTATGTGTTCTCGCCGATGGTGTACCACACGTACCTCGGCCTCGGCACGTTCCCGACCTACACGACCGATCAGGGCGTGACCGGCGATTCGGGCTGGAACAACGCGGTGTCGTACGCGTCGCCGAACTTCAACGGACTGTCGGCGACGGCGATGTACGCGCTGGGCAATACCACGCAGAACGGCGCGAAGAAGTGGAGCGGCCAGGTGCTGTACTTCCACGGCCCGTTCGCGGCGACCGCCGTCTACCAGTACGTGAACTTCAACAACGTGCCGGGCGACCTCGGCAGCTTCGAGACGTCGGGCGTGCCCGGCTTGCGCAGCCAGAGCGTCGCGCAGGCCGGCGTCTCGTACGACCTCAAATTCGTGAAGCTGTACGGCCAGTACATGTACACGTACAACAACCAGCAAGTGACGAGCTGGCACGTGAACACCGGTCAAGGCGGCGTCACGGTGCCGTTCGGGCCGGGCTCGGTGATGGCGTCGTTTGCCTGGTCGCGTAACGGCGGCGGCTCGAACCAGACGCGGCAGACGGCGGCGGTCGGCTACGACTATCCGATGTCCAAGCGCACCGATATCTACGCCGCGTATCTGTATGACCGGATCACCGGGCAGTCGAGCGGGAATACCTACGGCGCCGGGTTGCGGACGAAGTTCTAGTCTGTCGGTGCATGGCGGGATCGTGCCGCGGCTGATCGCTCCGCGGCCATTCGCCCGTCTGCCCGCTGTGTCGGGTTGACCAGCGAAAGCCCGCGTTCCTACCGATGAACGCGGGCTTTGTCGCTTCTGGCCGTCAATCATCAAGCGTTTTGCCGCCGCCTCTTTGATAAACGCGGCAAAATGGCGTCGATTGATTCCTGAAGCGAGAGATTTGAGATGGATACCCTCGTCAGCATGAAAGTGTTCCGCCATGTGGTCGAGCTCGGCAGCTTCGTCGGCGCGGCGGACAAGATGGAAATGTCCGCGGCGATGGCGAGCAAGCACGTGATGCATCTCGAACAGCAGCTCGGCGCGCGCCTGCTGAACCGCACGACGCGCCGCGTCGCGCCGACCGAGGCGGGCCGCGAATACTACGAGCGCCTGAGCCAGGCGCTCACTGAACTCGACGAGGCGGCCCAGGCGGTCGGCGCGGCCAGCGTGGTGCCGCAGGGGCGGCTGCGCGTGTCGTCGTTATCGGCATTCGGCCTGAGCCATGTGATGGCTGCGGTCGCCGACTACGCCGCGCAATATCCGCAGGTCAGCGTCGACATGACGCTGTCCGATCGCGTCGTCGAACTGATCGACGAGGGTTTCGACGTCGCGATCCGCGCGTCGCCGGGCGGGCTCAAGTCGTCGTCGCTGATCGCGCGGCAGATCGCGACCGCGCACCTCGTGCTGTGCGCGTCGCCTGCCTATCTGCGGCAGCACGGCACGCCGAAAAGCGTCGCCGATCTCGCGCGTCACAACTACCTGCAGTACTCGGGCGTGTCGCCGCTCGAGGTCGCGACCGACGGAGCATCGTCGCGCGTGCGTCTGTCGGGCAATCTGATCGTCAATCAGCTGGAGGCGCAGCGCGTGATCGTGCTGCACGGCGCGGGCATCGCGATGCTCGGTACCGAGGTGATCGGCGGCGATCTGGCCGACGGGCGGCTCGTGCCGTTGCTGGTCGACGAAGTGCCGCCCCGCGAGCTGCCGATCCATGTGGTCTATACGAGCCGGCGGCATCTGTCGGCGAAGGTGAGGTCGTTCGTCGATTTCCTCGCGGCCCGGTTCGCGAACGAATCGTTGTGGCCGTCGCTGGAGCAGATCAGGGCGTTGGCGGTTCGCTAGCAGGTTCACGTGCCGCAAAGGGCTTCGCGAAGCCGGCGGGCCTGATCGCCTGAAGCCGCCGCCCAGCGCACGCTGCCGCGTGACCCCGTTTCGCTATACTGGTTGCCAACACCCATACGCGAAACGATCTGGGGGAGACATGACCGATCTGTCCACGCCGCAGCGCGCCGGCAGCCACGAGCTGCCCACGGGCCGGCGCCTGCGCTTCGTCACCGCGGCCGCGCTGTTCGACGGCCACGATGCGTCGATCAACATCATGCGGCGCATCCTGCAGGCGAGCGGCGTCGAGGTGATTCACCTCGGCCACAACCGCTCTGTCGATGAAGTCGCGACCGCCGCGCTCAACGAGGACGCCGATGGCGTCGCCGTGTCGAGCTATCAGGGCGGCCACAACGAATACTTCCGTTATCTGGTCGAACTGCTGCGCGCGCGCGGTGGCGAGCGCATCAAGGTGTTCGGCGGCGGCGGCGGCGTGATCGTCCCCGAGGAGATCGCCGCGCTCGAACGCGACGGCGTCGAGAAAATCTACTCGCCGCACGACGGCCAGCGGCTCGGTCTGCAAGGCATGATCGACGACATGATCGCGCGCTGTAGCGAAGGCGCGCGTGCGGCGCAGGCCGCGCGGCCGGCACCGGTGAGCGAATGGCTCGCCGAGATCGCGGCGCGGCCGTTGCCGCGTTTCGGGGGTGCCGGCACGGCTGCGCCAACCGCAGCAAGCGCCGGCACCGACCTCGCCGTCCCGGTCTTTCGCCGCGTCGCCGAGCTGATCAGCGCATTCGAAACCAAGAACATCGACGCTAGCGTTCGCGACCAACTCTCGGCCCTGACCCAATCCGCGCAGATTCCCGTACTCGGCATCACCGGCACGGGCGGCGCGGGCAAGTCGTCGCTGACCGACGAACTGATCCGGCGCTTCCGCCTCGACCACGGCGACGCGCTGACGATCGCGGTGCTCGCAATCGACCCGTCGCGCCGCAAATCCGGTGGCGCGCTGCTCGGCGACCGCATCCGCATGAACGCGATCGGCGATTGGGGCGGCGGCGCGCGTGTCTATATGCGATCGATGGCGACGCGCGACGCATCGAGTGAAATCTCCGATTCGCTGCCCGATGCGCTGAAGCTCTGCAAGGCGGCGGGCTTCGATCTGATCGTCGTCGAAACGTCCGGCATCGGCCAGGGCGACGCGGCGATCGTGCCGTTCGTCGACGAGTCGCTGTATGTGATGACGCCCGAATTCGGCGCGGCGAGCCAGCTCGAAAAGATCGACATGCTCGACTTCGCGAGCTTCGTCGCGATCAACAAATTCGACCGTAAGGGCGCGCAGGATGCGCTGCGCGACGTCGCGAAGCAGGTGCAGCGCAATCGCAGCGATTTCGCGACGCCGCCGGACAGCATGCCGGTCTTCGGCACGATCGCGTCGCGCTTCAACGACGACGGTGTCACCGCGCTGTACCGGCACATCGCCGATGCGCTGCGCCGTCACGGCCTGCGCAGCGCGGACGGCGGCCGGCTCGGCGCACCCGACGCAGTGCGCTTTTCGAGCAACCTGCACGCGATCGTGCCGCCCGCGCGCGTGCGCTATCTGTCCGACATCGCGCAGGCGGTGCACGCTTACCGCGAGCGGGCAGACGCGCAGGCGCGCATCGCGCGCGAGCGTTGGCAACTGATCGAGACGCGCCGTATGCTCGGTGAGGCGGGGGCGGGCGCGGCCGTTGCTGATTCCAACGCCGGCGCCGACGCCGCTGACGCCACAGCCGCATCCGGCAACGAATCGTCCGGCGCAAAGGCGCACGCGAACGCAAGCCCGCAGGCCAGCCAATCCAACCCGCTGCTGTCGTCGCTCGATGCGCTGATCGACCAACGCACCGCCGCGCTCGGCGAACCCGAACGCAAGCTGCTCGCCGCGTGGCCGCAAACCGTCGCCGCATATTCCGGCGACGAACACATCGTGCGCATCCGCGAGCGGGAAATCCGCACCGCGCTCACGGTGACGACGTTGTCCGGCTCGCCGGTGCGCAAAGTCTCGCTGCCAAAATTCATCGACCATGGCGAGATCCTGCGCTGGCTGATGCTCGACAATCTGCCCGGCTACTTCCCGTTCACCGCCGGCGTGTTTCCGTTTCGCCGCGAGAACGAGGACCCGACGCGCATGTTCGCGGGCGAGGGCGATCCTCAGCGCACCAACCGGCGTTTCAAGCTGCTGTCCGAGGGAATGCCGGCCAAGCGTCTGTCGACCGCATTCGATTCCGTCACGCTCTACGGCGAAGAGCCGCACGAGCGCCCGGATATCTACGGCAAGGTCGGCAATTCGGGCGTGTCGGTGGCGACGCTCGACGATATGAAAACCTTGTACGACGGCTTCGACCTGTGTTCGCCGCAAACCTCGGTATCGATGACGATCAACGGCCCCGCGCCGACGATCCTCGCGATGTTCTTCAACGTCGCGATCGACCAGCAGATCGCGTTGCAAGAGCAGCAGCACGGCCGCCCGCTGACCGCCGACGAACTCGCGCAGACCCGCCGCAGCGCGCTCGAAAATGTGCGCGGCACCGTGCAGGCCGATATCCTGAAGGAGGACCAAGGGCAGAACACCTGCATCTTCTCGACTGAATTCAGCCTCAAGGTGATGGGCGATATTCAGGCGTATTTCGTCGCGCACGGCGTGCGCAATTTCTATTCGGTGTCGATTTCCGGCTATCACATCGCCGAGGCCGGCGCGAACCCGATCTCGCAGCTCGCCTACACGCTGGCCAACGGCTTCACGTACGTCGAAGCGTATCTCGCGCGCGGTATGTCGATCGACGATTTCGCGCCAAATCTATCGTTCTTCTTCTCGAACGGGATGGACCCCGAGTACACGGTGCTGGGCCGCGTCGCCCGACGCATCTGGGCGGTGGCGATGCGCGAGCGCTACGGCGCGAACGAGCGCAGCCAGAAGCTCAAATACCACGTACAGACGTCCGGGCGCAGCCTGCACGCGCAGGAGATCGACTTCAACGACATCCGCACGACGCTGCAGGCGCTGATCGCGATCTACGACAACTGCAACTCGCTGCACACCAACGCGTTCGACGAAGCGATCACGACGCCGACCGAGGAATCGGTGCGCCGCGCGGTCGCGATCCAGTTGATCATCAATCGCGAATGGGGACTCGCGAAGAACCAGAATCCGAATCAGGGCAGCTTCGTGATCGACGAGTTGACCGATCTGGTCGAACAGGCAGTCCTTGCGGAATTCGACCGGCTCACCGAGCGCGGCGGCGTGCTCGGCGCGATGGAAACCGGCTATCAGCGCGGACGCATCCAGGACGAGTCGATGCTGTACGAGCATCGCAAGCATGACGGTTCGTATCCGATCGTCGGCGTGAATACGTTCCTGAGCGCGCATCCGCATGAAGCGCCGCGCCCGCTCGTGCTGGCCCGTTCGACCGACGAGGAAAAGCAGAGCCAGTTGACGCGGCTGCGCGATTTCCACGCGCGGCATCGCGACGCGGCGCCGGCCGCGCTGGAGCGGCTCAAGCGCGCGGTGATCGACGACGGCAATGTGTTCGAGGTGCTGATGGATGTGGTGCGCGTATGTTCGCTCGGGCAGATCACGCACGCACTATTCGAGGTAGGCGGCCAGTATCGGCGGAATATGTAACGCGGGCCGCCGCGCGGTCCCGCCGTTCATCGACATCTCAGCGCGCAATCCCGAGCCGCGCCTTCGCGTCGTCATACTCGGCGGTCAGCCGTTGCACCAGCTGCGCGACGCTCGGCACGTCGTCCATCAGACCGACGCCCTGGCCCGCGCCCCAGATGTCCTTCCACGCCTTCGTCTTGTCGCCGCCGAAGTTCATCTTGGTCTTGTCCGATTCGGGCAGCGCATCCGGGTCGAGCCCCGCGTTCAGGATGCTCTCGCGGATGTAGTTGCCGTGCACGCCGGTAAAGAGGTTCGTGTAGATGATGTCCGACGACTTCGACGCGACGATCGCCTGCTTGTAGGCTTCGACCGCGTGCGCCTCCTGGGTCGCGATGAAGCGCGTGCCCATATACGCGAGGTCCGCGCCCATCGCCTGCGCGGCGAGAATCGAGCCGCCGTTGGCGATCGAACCGGACAGCACGATCGGGCCGTCGAAAATGCGCCGCACTTCGCCGACCAGTGCGAACGGCGAGGTCGTGCCCGCGTGGCCGCCCGCGCCGGACGCCACCAGGATCAAGCCGTCGACACCCGCCTCCAGTGCCTTCTGTGCGTGGCGCAGATTGATCACGTCGTGCAGCACGATGCCGCCATAGCTGTGCACCGCATCGACGATCTCGCGCGCCGGTGCGCGCAGGCTCGTGATGAAGATCGGCACCTTGTGTTCGACGCACACGCGCACGTCGTGTTCGAGCCGCCCGTTCGACTGATGGACGATCTGGTTGACCGCGATCGGCCCGATGATCGCGTCGGGGTTCGCCGCCTTGTGCTCGCCGAGCTGCGCCTGAATCTGCGTGAGCCATTCGTCGAGCAGTTCGGCCGGGCGCGCGTTGAGAGCAGGGAATGAGCCGACGATGCCGGCCTTGCACTGGGCGACAACCAGGTCGGGATAGCTGACGATGAACATCGGCGAACCGACGACGGGTAGCGCGAGGTTTTGCAGAACGGCGGGCAATGCCATGGTGCGAGTCTCCAATGTCGACCCGAGTGAGCGCGTCAGCACTTGCTCTGGTCTTATTAAATGCTGTTGCGGTTTGAAATATGGGTACGGCCTGGCGTGCGCAGCATTGAACGAAGTTTAGCGACGCAGGGCTGACAGCGCGGCATTGCGATGCGATGCGCGATCAGCGATGCAAGCTTGGCGCCATGAGCCGACACGGAAGCCGTTCGACGGTTTAAGAACGGTCGTTCGATTATAGGCGAAGGGTGCGGGCCGCGCGCGGCAGCGCTGTCCCCAAAGTTCGAAGGAGTGTTCAGGTTCCATGCTTGCGTGGGTTATCCCACCTGGCGCGGACATAGCGCGCTTCTACAATGCACACAACGTCAAACGACGGGAGCACGCCATGTCCTTCGAAAATTTCACGCCGTTTCGCGTCGCCGTGGGCGGTGTCGACATTTTCGGCGTGAAGGGCGGGTCGGGGCCGCCTCTGTTGCTGCTGCACGGCCATCCGCAATCGCATCTGATTTGGGCGCGCTGCGCCGGGCCGCTAGCGCAACACTTCACAGTAATCGCCACCGACTTACGCGGCTATGGCGAGTCGGCCAAGCCGACCAGCGATGCCGCGCACACGCCGTACTCGAAACGCGCGATGGCCGCCGACCAGGTCGCCGTGATGCGTCACTTCGGCTTCGAACGCTTTATGGTCTGCGCGCACGATCGCGGCGCGCGCGTCGCACACCGGATGGCGCTCGATCATGCCGACGCGCTCGAGCGTCTGATGCTGCTCGACATCGCACCGACGCTCGCGATGTACGAGGCTACCGACCGCGCGTTCGCCACCCACTATTTCCACTGGTTCTTCCTGATCCAGCCGGAGCCGCTGCCCGAAACGCTGATTGGCGCGAACCCTGCCGCGTACGTCGATGCGGTGATGGGCAGCCGGCACGCGGGCCTCGCGCCGTTCGACCCCGCCGCGCTCGACGCCTATCGCGCGGCGCTCGCGCAACCGGGTGCGGTGCATGCAATGTGCGAGGACTATCGCGCAGCGGCGAGCATCGACCTCGAACACGATCGCGCCGATATCGAGCGCGGCAACAAGATCGGCTGTCCGCTGCGTGTGCTGTGGGGCGACAAGGGGGTGATCGAGAAATGCTTCGATGCGCTCGCCGAATGGCGGCGCGTCGCCCGCGACGTGAGCGGGCGCGCGCTGTCGTGCGGCCACTATCTGCCGGAGGAGGCGCCGGACGAACTGGTCGCCGAAATGCTGTCTTTCTTCGAGGCGGTCGAACCGTAACGCGGCGAGCGGCGTCGTTTTCATGATCGCGGGCTGGTCTTCGCGCGCTCAGTAAGCGCTTGACGCGATTCGATGACATTCCCATGCATTTGCCCTCGAAACAAACGGTCAAATTTCCGTAGGGAAATCACCGATGCGTTGCAAAAATGCAGCACGCGTATAATTCACGGCGACGCTGATCACGTCCAAACAGATGTTCCGCCGCTCGCTTCGTCGAGCGGCTTTCTTTTTGTGGCGACGGTTTTGCGCATTGACCAAGCGGGAATCACGCGGTTCCAGCGTCTGCTTGCTTCAGAAATATCTTCCCATTCATTCACGCGATTGACCGCGCCTTAACGCCGCGCCACGATGCGCGTGCCGTCCACTTCAAGCGGTCCTTTGTTCGCCGCCAACTCACCGACGATATCCGTTAGCAATGCGCGCCACTCACCGCGCGGCTTCAGCATCGACGCGGCGGCCCGCATGACTGATGCGTCGACGAGCATGCGCAGCAGCGCGTCGAAACTCATCTCACGGACGTCGAGCAGTTTGAACACGATCAGCACTTTCAGCGCATTTTTCGCGTTGCGCGCAGGATCGGCTCGCAGCCATGCCAGCCGCGATAGCGCGCGTTCCAGTGCGGGTTCGACATCGGTGAAAGGCGTGCCGTGGCCGGGAATAACGACTCGCACGTCGAGCGCGGCGATCGTATCGAGTACCGCCTGCTGTTCGGCGAAACCGCTTTCACCTTCGAGCTCCGGGAAGATCACGCCAAAGCCGTTTTGCCACAACGCGTCCGCGCTGATCAGGATGCGCTCGCCCGCGCAATAGAGCATCAGCGAATGCGGATCGTGGCCGGGCGCGCCGAGCACCTGCCAGTCGAGCGCGCCGAGCCGCAACTGCGCGCCGGGCGCGATGGTGCCGGTGAAGCCGAAGCGCTCGCACGACTGACCGGTCGCGCGAAAGCTGAGGCGCGTTTCGTCCCAGTCGTGCACGGCGTCGGCCTCGGCAGCGGGAATCAACGTGCGGCACGGCCAGCTCGCCTGCAGCAGCGCGTTGCCGCCGCAGTGATCCGAGTGCAGATGCGTGTTGACGATCAGATCGAGCGGCCGCGTGGTCAGCGCGTTGCGCACCAGCGCGACGGTTTGCGGCGCGTGCGTCGCATAGCCGGTGTCGACCAGCGCCGCGCACGCGTCGTCGACGAGCAGCACGTTGTTCGACGACAGCCAGCCGCGCTCGAAGACCTGGATCGATGCCGGTAGCGCGATCATCGCGGGTTGCTTTCCGTATCGGCCGGCGCGGTGGCATCCGGTTTCGGCATCACCAGAATCGTCGAGGTGCCGGTCAGCACCAGTTCGCCGCGTTGATTGACCACCGAGCCTTCGAGGAAGGTCAGATCGCCCTTCAGGCTCGGCTTCCACTGCGCGTCGCGCACGCGCCAGCTGATCGTCAGCGTGTCGTGCGCATGCACGGCTTTCTTCAGCTTGATATCGAATTCGAGACCGAGTGGCTGCGCGTAGGTCGAAAAATGCGTCGCGAGCAGCGCCATGAAATGCGCGGTGGGCTGCGTGCCCGACGCGATCAGTCCGCCGAAGCGGCTGTGCGCGGCGTACGCGTCATCGTGGTGCAGCGGGTTCAGATCGTTGACCAGCGTCGCGAATGACTTGATCGAATCCGTCGACAACGCGAGCGTCGAGTTGAACGTCTCGCCGAGCGTGACGACGCGAGGCGCGCCGGTCATTGCGGCTCCCCGGCGCGGCGTGCTGTGTCCTGCGTCGTTTGGGGCGCCGTCTGCTGTGCGATGCACTGCGCGTGACGCGCTTCGATGGCATCCCACACCGCGCGTTTCGCGTCGTCGTCGAATGCGGACCAGCCGGCGATCTCGTCGATCGTGCGCAGGCATCCTTCGCACCAGCCCGTCGACGCATCCATCCTGCACACGTTGATGCAGGGCGACGCCACCCGGGCGTCGTCGTGTTCGTGGCTGTGGTTCCCGTCAGTCGTCAGCGCCATCGTTTTCAGGCCGGCTCGCGCAGCGCGATGTCGGCGACCGGCGCGCCCGTCAGCGCAATCAGTTCTTGCGCGGTCAGATTGAACACCGCGTGCGGATGACCGGCCGCGGCCCACAGGCTGTCGAGTTCGAGCAGATCGGCGTCGATCAGCGTGACCGGCTCGGTCGCATGACCGACCGGGCACACGCCACCAATCGCATAGCCGGTTTTCTCGCGCACGAACTTCGCATCCGCGCGGCCGATCTCGCCAACCTGCGCGGCCACTTTCTTTTCGTCGACCCGGTTCGCGCCGCTCGCGATCACGAGCACCGGCGCGTCGTCTTCGCGGCGGCGAAACAGGATCGACTTGGCGATCTGCGCGACCGAGCAGCCAAGACCCGCGGCTGCTTCGGCGGAAGTCTTGCCGGTTTCCGGCAGCATCACGATTCGCCCCGCATGACCGCGTTCGCGCAGCAGCAGCGCGACGCGGCGTGCCGAGTCGGGCAGCGCGGCGAGATCATCGGATTCGAAGGATGCGAGGTCGGTCATCGTTGGAGGTCCTGATTCAAGTATGGGATTGCGGGTTAGACGCAAGTATTCGCTTCGCTGCGCGCCTTCGCGAGCAGTGCCTTGCCGGCGCGCGACACGTTGGGCCGGCCGATCGCGGTCGAGATGAAGTCGCCGATCGCGACCACCTGCGCGAGGTCGATGCCGGTCTCGATGCCGAGCCCGTTCATCAGATACAGCACGTCTTCAGTCGCGACGTTGCCGGTCGCGCCTTTCGCATACGGACAGCCGCCAAGCCCCGCGACCGATGCATGGAAAATCTCGATGCCTTCGAGTAGCGCCGCGTAGATGTTCGCGAGCGCCTGGCCGTACGTGTCGTGAAAGTGCCCCGACAGACGCTCGCGCGGAAACACGCGAGTGACCGCTTCGAATACTGCGCGAGTGCGCTCGGGGGTGCCGACGCCGATCGTATCCGCGATGTCGATCTCGTCGCAGCCGAGCGCGGCGAAGCGCTCGACGACATCGACGACCGACGCGATCGGCACGTCACCCTGATACGGGCAGCCGAGCGCGCACGACAGGCTGCCGCGAATCCGCAGACCGTGCTGTTTCGCGGCGGCCGTGACGGGCGCGAAGCGCTCGACGCTCTCCGCGATGCTGCAATTGATGTTCTTCTGCGAAAACGCTTCGCTAGCAGCGCCGAAAATCACGATTTCGTCCGCGCGCGCGGCCAGCGCGCCTTCGAAGCCGCGCAGATTCGGCGTCAGCACCGAATAGATCGTGCCGGCGCGGCGTCCGATGCGGGCCATCACGTCGGCGCCGTCGGCCATCTGCGGCACCCATTTCGGCGACACGAACGATGCGGCTTCGACGTTACGAAAGCCCGCCGCCGATAGACGGTCGATCAGCTCGATCTTGGTGGCGGTCGCTACGAATTCTTTTTCGTTCTGCAGTCCGTCGCGCGGACCGACTTCGACGATTTTCACCTGCTTCGGTAGGGCCATGATTTGTCTCCTGCCGCGTGGCGCGGCGTCGCTGCGATTCAACCCGATTCAGTTCAGTCGACTCAATTCGATTCCATACGACCGGTGCGCGAGCGTCAGTATCCCCGTTCCACCTGCACGATGCCGCTCACCGGTTCGCCGCGCATCAGCGCGCGGACCTTGCTCGCGACCTGCGCGATGCTTTCGTCGCGTAACGTCAGCGCCGACGCATGCGGCGTAATCGTAATACGCGGTGTGTGCCAGAACGGATGATCTGCGGGCAGCGGCTCCTGATGAAACACGTCGAGCGTCGCGGCCGCGAGCTGGCCGCTGGCGAGCGCGGCGAGCAGGTCCGCTTCGACGAGATGCGCGCCGCGCGCGACGTTGATCAAATACGCGCCGCGCGCGAGCTTCGCGAACGTGCGCGCGTTCAGCACGCCTTCGGTATCGGGCGTATGCGGCAGCAGATTCACGAGCACCTTCGCGCCGTCGACGAACGCATCGAACTGCGCTTGCCCCGCGAATGTCGTCACACCGTCGATCTGCTTCGCACTGCGGCTATAACCGCGCACCGGCAGCCCGAATGATGCGAGCGTTTGCGCGACCTGGGTGCCGAGTACACCGAGCCCGAGCACGCCAACCGTGAACGTCGCGCGCGGATGCGGATCGATCACCTTCCAGCGGCGCTCGCGCTGCTGCATCTCGTATTCGTCGAAACGGCGCAGATAGCGCAGCACCGCATGGGTCGCGTACTCGGCCATCTGCGCGCCCATGCCAGTGTCTTCGAGACGGATCAGCGGCACGTTCGGTGGCAACGTACCCGGCTGTTCGCGTTCGAGTGCGACGATTGCATCGACGCCCGCGCCGAGATTGAAGATCGCGCGCAAGCCGTCACGACTGGCCAGCATCTCGCGCGGCGGACGCCAGACAATCGCAAAATCGGCCGGCGCATGATCGCCCGGCTGCCATTCACGCAGATCGGCATCGGGCAGTGCGCGTGCGAGATCGTGCAGCCACACGGCGGCTTCGTTGAGCGGCGAGTAGAAGAGGATTTTCATACGGTCTGAAGTGCGCCCACGGCCAGCGCCGTGCAGATGTGTGCCGACGCCGCTGCGTAGCGGCATGCATGCGTGGGACAGACCACGGCCACGCGGTGACCGCGTGGCGTCGATGACTTCGGCTGTGGCGCTTGGGACGACGCGTAGGGCACCGGATTTCTCCCGTTATGAATAGGCTTCATTCTACTTTTTCGCCGCCGATCGCGGGAAGCCGCGCACGGACGTACGGCTTGGCGTGAGTCTGGCGTGCCGATCTAGAGCGACATTTGAGCCATAACGAAAGCACAAAAACTTGGTTCGTCCGGTCGCCATTCAGCAGCACAATGATTGCCCGGATTCCCGCAGCGAGGCCCGCACATGCTTTCATGCACCCGATCGACATGGCCGCCACGGCTCGTCACCGTGCCCGGCTTGCACGGCAGCGAAGGCGCGCATTGGCAAACATGGCTGGAGCGGCAGTTCGCGCGCTCGCTGCGGGTCGAGCAATCCAATTGGGATGCGCCCGATCTCGCGCTGTGGGCGCAATCGCTACGTGATCTGCTGGCGCGCGAACGCGGTCCTTTCGTGCTGGCCGCGCATAGCTTCGGCTGTCTCGCGACCGCGCACGCGCTGCAACAGGCAGCGTTCGCGCACGACGTGATCGGCGTGCTGTTCGTCGCGCCCGCCAGCCCGCGCAAGTTCGAGTTCGCGGGACGGTTCGACGCAACGCGCGTCGGCGTGCCGTCGATTCTGATCGGCAGCGAGACCGATCCGTGGATGCCGCTCGCCGAGGCGCGAGATCTCGCGCGGCGCTTCGGCAGCGCGTTCGTCAATCTCGGCGACGCCGGGCATATCAACACGGCGGCCGGCTTCGGTCCGTGGCCACGCGCGAAGTATTTCATCGATACGCTCGTGCATTGCGCGGCGCCGCTGCGCTTTCGCGACGACGCTTTCGAGGCCGTGCCGCACGCGGTCATGTGAGCGATTCGCCGCGCGTTGACGGCGCGGCCACGCAAGATAACGCACGGCTCGCGCGGTAAGCGACCCGTTAGAATCCCGCTTCACGCCGCGCATCGGCGGCCACCGGTTTTTATCATCGACAGGCGGGGACAACATGAAGGGCATCGCGGGGACATCGCGCGGGCTCGCCCCCGGCCTCGCGGCAATCACGCTCGCGTTCGGCGGCGTGTCGGCCGCGCACGCGGATACATCGCTGCTCAACGTGTCGTACGACGTCACGCGCGAACTGTGCGACCACGTTCACGCAACGCGGTATCGGCGACGTGCTGGTGACGTTCGAAAACGAAGTGTCGCTGATCGACACGGGCGTCGGCGCGGGCAGTTACGAAGCGGTGTATCCGTCGGTAAGCCTGCTCGCGGCGCCGCCGGTATCGATCGTCGATAAGGTCGTCGACAAGCGCGGCACACGCAAGGAGGCGCAGGCGTACGTCGATTATCTGTGGTCGCCGGCCGCGCAGGAAACCATCGCGCAGCACCATCTGCGTCCGCGCGATAAAAACGTGCTCGCGAAACACGCGGCCGAGTTCAAGCCGATCAAGACGTTCACGGTCGAGCAGATGTTCGGCAGCTGGCAGAAAGCGCAGGACACGCATTTCTCCGACGGCGGCACGTTCGATCAGATCATCGTCGACCGGAAGTAACGCGAAGTTGGCGTTGCAGCGAAAAGGCTGCCTCGTTGTATTGCGAGGCAGCCTTTTTTTCATGCACGCATGCGGGTGCGTGCGCGCGTTCGATCCGCACCCGAGCGTCTAGCGCTCAGTTCGCTGCCGCATGGCCATGCCCGCAGTCAGCCTCGCAACCGCTTTGCTCGACCGGCATCTGCTGCGCGGCCTCGGCGCGAATGCCCAGACGCGCGAGCAGCTTGCGGTCGGCTTCCGCCTGCGGATTGCTGGTCGTCAGCAACTGGTCGCCATAGAAAATCGAATTGGCGCCAGCGAGGAAGCACATCGCCTGCAACGCTTCGTCCATCTGCTCGCGGCCGGCCGACAGGCGCACCATCGCGCGCGGCATCGTAATGCGCGCAATCGCGATCGTGCGCACGAATTCGAACGGATCGATCGCTTCGGTGCCGGTGAGCGGCGTGCCTTGCACCTGCACCAGGTTGTTGATCGGCACCGATTCCGGGTACGGGTCCATGTTCGCGAGCTGCGCGAGCAGGCCCGCGCGTTCGCGGCGCGATTCGCCGAGGCCGACGATCCCGCCGCAGCACACGTTGATGCCTGCGTCGCGCACGCGCTCCAGCGTGTCGAGCCGGTCCTGGTATGTGCGGGTCGAAATGATCTGGCCGTAGAACTCGGGCGACGTATCGAGGTTGTGGTTGTAGTAGTCGAGGCCCGCGTCGCGCAGCGCGTGAGCCTGGTGCGTTTCGAGCATGCCGAGCGTCACGCAGGTTTCGAGCCCCATCGCCTTCACGCCACGGATCATGTCCTTGATCGGTTCGAGATGGCGGTCTTTCGGATTGCGCCACGCGGCGCCCATGCAAAAGCGCGTCGCGCCGTTGTCTTTCGCTGCTTTCGCGGCGGCGAGCACGTCGTCGACCGCCATCAGCTTGTCGGCTTCGAGACCGGTGTCGTGATGCACCGATTGCGGACAGTACGCGCAATCCTCTTCACAGCCGCCGGTCTTGATCGACAGCAGCGTCGACAGCTGTACGGCATTCGCGTCGAAGTGCTCACGATGCGTTTGCTGCGCGCGATACAGCAGGTCGTTGAACGGTAGTTCGTACAGCGCGACGATATCGGCGACGCGCCAGCGCGCGAGCGGCTTCGCGTCGACGCCCGCGTCGGCCGTGGCGTTGTTCGGGGTGCCGCTGGCGGCGCTTGGGGTGATGTTCAGTTGCGTCATCTGATCGATCCTCGTAAAGCGATGCAAAGGGGTTCAGCTCTGGCGCGCGCGCGCTTCGCGCAGCGTTTGCAGAAGCCGTTGGATGTCGAGCTGTTCGGCCGCCAGCTCCGCTGAGATCGGACTGAGATGCGGCACGACGCCAAGTAGCGGCGCGTCGTACGCACGCGCGAGATGCGCGCGAATCGACGCGATGTTTTCGTCGGGGAACGTCATATCCGGATCGATCCGGTTCGCGACCCAACCCGCGAGCGTGAGGCCGCGCGCGGCGATCGCTTCGGCGGTGAGCAGCGCGTGGCTGATGCAACCAAGCCGCATGCCGACCACCAGCACGACCGGCAAGTCCAGCGCAACCGCCAGATCGGCGGTGTCCTCGGTCGCGGTCAACGGCACACGAAAGCCACCGACGCCTTCCACGACCACGACGTCCGCGCGCTGCACCGCCTGCCGATGACAAGCGACGATATGTTGGAGATCGAACGCCACGTTCTCCAGCGCGGCAGCGATATGCGGCGCGGCCGGCTCCTTCAGCAGATACGGCGTGCGCATGTCGGGCGGCAGCAACACGCTCGATGCGGCATCGAGCTGGTCGGCGTCCTCGTTGTGCAGCACACCGTTCAGTTCGAACGCGCCGGCGGCGATCGGCTTCATCGCGGCCGCTTGCAGGCCTGCGCGCACGAAGCCGCGTGACAGCGCCGACGAGACGAAGGTCTTGCCGATTTCGGTATCGGTACCTGTCACGAACAGCGACAGCGCGCCGCCGACATGATTCAGATTGCTCATACGGCGCTCGCTCCGAGTTGTCGAAGGCCGGCTTCGAGCCGGTCGAGATCTCCGTGCGAATGCGCGGCGGACAGCGAGATGCGCAGACGCGACGTGCCGGCCGGCACGGTCGGCGGACGGATCGCGGGCACCCACAGGCCCGCGCGATCGAGCGACGCGGCGAGCTCGAGCGTCGCATCGTTCGCGCCGATGATCAGCGGCTGCACGGCGGTATGCGAATCGACCGGCAGCCACGGGGTCGCTTTCAGCATCGCGCGCGTGCGCTCGATCAACTGCTGCAGATGCGCGCGGCGCGCGTCGCCTTCGTCCGAGCCGATGATGCGCAGGCTCGCCGACACCGCATGCGCGGCGGCCGGCACCGACGCGGTCGTAAAGATATACGGCCGCGCGCGCTGCACGAGCCATTCGATCACGGTCGGGTGCGCGACCACGAACGCGCCGGACACGCCGGCGGCCTTGCCGAGCGTGCCGATCGAAATCAGATGCGGCGAGCGCAGCGCGGCTTGCGCGATCGCGCCGCGGCCTTGCGGGCCGAGCACGCCGAAGCCGTGCGCATCGTCGACGATCAGCCATGCGCGGTGGCGCTCCGCCAGTTCGAGCAGACGCGGCAGCGGCGCGATATCGCCGTCCATGCTGAACACCGTATCGGAGACGATCACCTTCACGTCGGCCTCCGACGCTTCAAGCATCGCACTCAGCGCGTCCATGTCGCAGTGCGGATAGATCTGCACGTCGGCGCGTGACAGCCGCGCGCCGTCGATCAGCGATGCGTGATTCAGCGCATCGGAGAACAGCATCGTGCCACGGCCCGCGAGCGCGGTCAGCGTCGCGAGATTGGCCATATAGCCGGTGCTGAAGTAGAGCGCGCGCGCATCGTCGACGAAGCCGCCCGCGAATGCCGCGAGATCGTCTTCGAGTTGCGCGTGCGCGCGCGAATGGCCACCAAGCAGGTGCGAGCCGCCGCTGCCCGCGCCATAGAGACGCGCGCCTTCGGCGATCGCGTCGATCAGTTGCGGGTGGGCGGCGAGGCCGAGATAGTCGTTGCTGGCAAAGCCGACGATCGGACGATCGTCGACGGTCATATGCGCGGCGCACGGTGTGTCGGCGGTACGGCGGCGCCGGCGCAGGCCGCGCGCGTCGATTTCCTTGAGGCCTTCGGCCAGCGTGTCGAGCAGATGCATCAGTGGGCCTCCGCGAGTGTCGCGTCGAAGGTTTCGCGCGTGCGCGCGGCGAGCAGCGCGAGTTCTTCGTCGTCGAGGATATACGGCGGCATCAGATACACGGTGGTGCCAATCGGGCGCAACAGCAGTTCGCGTTGCAACGCAAGCTCGAAGAAGCGCCGCGAAAAAGTTTTGGCGAGTTGCGGATCGTCGATGAGCGCGTCGAACGCGAAGATCGTGCCGCGCTGACGCAGATTACGCACCCGCGGATGTTCGCCGAGCGGCGCGAGCGCGGCCTTCAGCGTCGCGGCTTTGCGCCCATTCGCGGCGAGCACGTCGTCGCTCCCGAATAGATCGAGCGTGGCGAGCGCCGCGCGGCACGCGAGCGGATTGCCCGTATACGAGTGCGAATGCAGGAAACCACGCGCGGTGTCGTCGTGATAGAAGGCCTCGAAAATGTCGTCGCGCGACAGCACGATCGACAGCGGCAGATAACCGCCGCTAATGCCTTTCGATAGACATAAAAAGTCCGGCCACACGCCCGCCTGCTCGCACGCGAAGAAAGTGCCGGTGCGCCCGCAGCCGACCGCGATTTCGTCGGCGATCAGATGTACACCGTACTGGTCGCACAGCGCGCGCAGCCCACCGATATACGACGCGTCGTGCATCGCCATGCCGGCCGCGCATTGGACGAGCGGCTCGACGATCAGCGCGGCGATCCGGTTCGCGCGTGCATCGAACAGCGCGCGCACGTTGTCGAGCGCGCGGCGCGCGACGTCGGCGGCGGTTTCGCCCGGTTGCGCGAGCCGCGCATCGGGCGACGCGACCACATGCGCGTGGCGAATCAGCGGATCGTACGCATCCTTGAACAGCGCGACGTCCGTCACGCCCAGCGCGCCAATGGTCTCGCCGTGATAGCTGTTGGCAACGCAGACGAATTCCTGCTTGTCGGCGAAGCCGCGGTTGCGCCAGCTGTGAAAGCTCATCTTCAGCGCGATCTCGACCGCCGATGCGCCGTCCGATGCAAAGAATGCGTGGCCAAGCGTATTGCCGGTCAGCGCGTGCAGACGTTCCGCGAGTTCGACGGCGGGCTCGTGCGTGCAGCCTGCGAGCATCGCGTGTTCGAGCGTATCGAGTTGATCTTTCAGTGCGGCATTGATGCGGGGGTTCGCGTGGCCGAACAGATTGACCCACCACGAGCTGATCGCATCCAGGTAGCGATGGCCGGCGCGGTCGTAAAGCCACGCGCCCTGACCGCGCGCGATCGGCACGAGCGGCAGACGTTCGTGATGCTTCATCTGTGTACACGGATGCCACACCGCGCGCAGGCTGCGGGCGACCCAGTCTTCCGGGGCGTCCGGCGTTGCAGGCGAAGGTGCGATCGAGGGAACTGCTGAGTTTTCCAAAGGGGTGCTCCAAGTGCTTTTTGCTGCTTACGCACGAGCGTCGTTTCGCGTCCTGTTTCGGGGGCTTTCTGGCTGGACCGCGTCTCCGTAAAGTGCGGCGCGCGCGAGCCTGGACGAGTGCGCGGGGTCGAGATTAGCGGTTTCTTGGGCGGCGCGCATCTGCGCAAAAATGGGCGCTTTTCGTTGTGGGGCCGAGGTTTGGCGCTGTTCGCCACAGCTGGGACGAGTTCGGGATCGAAGCTCGCTGATCGGCGCAGATGACGACGTCAAAGTAATGGGCTATTACTGCCGGGAATGGGCCGTAGGTCGGGGACTTGCGGCGTGCGCGCCACGAAACTCGCTTCCGGGCGAGTTCCGCTCATGGGCGACGACGAACGCGCGCAACGATCACCGTCCAAAACAAAAAGGCCTGCTGGAAACAGCAGGCCTTGCACTCACCCAAACCGGTTCTACCCGCGTGTCACTCGCGGCTCGCGATCGCACGCCGCCCATCGGTATCGGCCGCCGGCGCAGCGCCGCTCGCATCCGCCGTCTGTGAACCCTGGTTGCCCCACACGACAGCGTTATCGACCGCATACAGGTGGCACGGATCGGAACTCTGCTTGTCGCAATTGGCGATGGCCACGGACATCGGATCGTCGCCGCCCTCGGCCCACGACCACGCGCCCGAATCCGATACCGCGAACGCGCGGCTCGGATACTGATGCAGGAAGTTGCGATAGCCGTTGCGGCCCGCCTCGTCGACGTAGGGCACCGCATCGATCGCGTCGAGCGAAGCGAAGCCGGTAGCCTTCGGCGCGGCCGGATCGTCGACGTGATACTGCACGGCCGTCGGCATCCCGGCGCGCGCGAGGAACGATTCGACGGCTGGCCACCACACATGCACGCCATCGCGGTCGCCCACCAGCCGGTGCGCGTCGTTCTTGTAGGTGCCGAAATCGATCATCTTCGCGCTTGCGCCGTGTGCGTCGTACGCGGCGTACATGTTGGCCACGAGCTGCGCATTCCACACCGAATCGTTATCGCCGTACAGCCACAGCGACGGCACTTTGGTCTTCTCGCCATACGCGCCGAATGCGCGCGTCAGATTGCCTTGCCAGTCCTCGCAGGCGTCCTGCCGCAGACCGCCCGAGAAATTGATCAGCGCGCGCACGCCGGGCGCCGCTTCGGTGCCGTACGCGATCGTCGCGAGACCGCCGTGCGAGGTGCCGGCCACCGCGATATGTGTCGCGTCCACGTAGGGTTGCTTCGACATGTAATCGATCGTCGCGGCGACGTCGCTGGCCTGGCCGAGTCCATTCGCTTCGACGTCGCAGCCGTCCTGCTCGTACACGCCGTCCGAATGGCCGAAGCCCTGGCGGTTCGGCGCGACCACGACATAGCCGCGGCGCACGAATTCGCGTGCGAACGGCAGCGGGTCGCTGCGTTCCTGCGTGCGCGGGTCGCCTGCAATCTTGCCGTGGTTGAACACGATCATCGGGAACGGGCCCGGGCCTTCCGGCTTGTAGATCGTCGTTTCGAGCGTGATCTTGCCGTCGGCGTCGACCGGCACGCGAATGATCCGTTCGTTCAGATGAGCGGTGGGCAGATACAGGTCGTCGTCGAGCGCGATGCGCGGCACGCTTGCGCGCGACAGCGGCCCTGCCTGGGTGTCGTTGAGCGGCGTGGCGCCGGCAGCGGCGGTACGCGTGGCGGAGGGCTGCGCGGCGAGCGGATCGGCGTGCGCGATCGCGACGGCGCAAGTGGCCGCGGCGCAGATCGCCGCACACTTCGTCAGAATCTTGCTCAACCCCATTGACGCACCTGCCTTAAAGACCTGTCCCGGACTCCGTGCGCTCCGTCTGTCGAAAGTCGCTGCTGACATGCTGCTTACGCTTGCGTTTTCGACACACAAACTCACTCGCATGCGTGGTGCGCGAAGCGCACGCACGCCAATCGAGATCGCACGGGATGAACCCAACGGCCGACGCGACCCCACGCGCCGATGATGAACGTCACCTGATGCGCTCTCGAACCGCCGCGGCTCGCGCTCATTGGAGCAGCCGGCACGGCTTCCTGTCGCATCGTGCGCAGCGGCTAACGCTCGCTGTCGCAACGTGACGTCATTGGAACAACGAGGTCATCCTGGCACGCCAATTTTGTTTTGAGCAATAAAGGAGAACCCGCGCCGCAAAAATTGCCGCGTCGCTCCCGCGGCTCCGCGGCCTTGTGTGGCCGGGCTCGGCGACGCATGGCCACGGGCCGCTGACAAATGGCGTTTCGGTGCTGTGGCGCGATGCCGACAAACAAAAGGCCCTCGACGAGGGCCTCGAACGATGCGGCGTGAAGCGCGCTGTCAGGTCTTGAAAGACAGTGGAAAGCTTCGTTGCATGGTGATGCAGTGGCTGCGGGACTCGCGCGTATGGATGGACTACTCGCTGATCTCACCATCCACATAGCGCCAGCGTCCGTCTTCGCCTCGCGCGAAGCGGCTCAATTCGTGCAGCCGATGCGCGCGTCCGCCCACCTTATAGCGCGCGATAAATTCGACGCTCGCATGACCGGCATCGCTTTGCGCGAACGATTTGATCTGCAATCCGAGCCAGCGCGGCGCGCCCGGTGCGGCGGGGTCAGCGTCGAGATCGGCGGGGCAGGTGCGCGCATCCCACGTCGCGCGCAGGTAGTCGGTGGCGCCGAGCACGTAGGCGCTATAGCGCGAGCGCATCAATTCGAGCGCGCGCGGCGCCGCTTCGCCGCCGTCGATATAACGGCCGCAGCATTGCGCGAAGCGCGGCGCCCGGGCGGCGGCGCCGCTGCGCGCGTCGGGCGTGGCGCCGCCGCACGGACAGTCGGTGGGTCGTGGCCGGGACAACCAAGGCTGGGTCATCGAAATTTCAGTTCAGCGCGCGAGCGATCAGGATCTTCTGGATGTCGCTCGTGCCTTCGTAGATTTGGCATACGCGCACGTCGCGGTAGATCCGTTCGACCGGGAAGTCGCTCAGATAACCGTAGCCGCCGTGAATCTGCAATGCCGCCGAACAGATGCGCTCGGCCGCTTCGGACGCGAACAGTTTCGCCATCGCCGCTTCGGTCAGGCACGGCTGGCCCGCATCCTTTAACGCCGCCGCATGCCAGATCAACTGACGTGCGGCTTCGAGCTGCGTTGCCATGTCGGCGAGACGAAACTGCACCGCCTGGTGCGAGAAGAGCGGCGCGCCGAAGCTCTCGCGTTCCTTCGCATAGGCGAGCGCGGCCTCGAACGCGGCGCGCGCCATGCCGACGCTTTGCGCGGCGATACCGATGCGTCCGCCTTCGAGCCCGGACAGCGCGATCCGGTAGCCTTCGCCTTCAGCGCCGATCAGGTTCGCAGCCGGCACCCGGCAATCATCGAACACGATCTGCGCGGTATCCGACGAATGCTGGCCGAGCTTGTCCTCGACGCGCGCGACCACATAGCCTGCCGTGGTGGTCGGCACGATGAACGCGCTGATGCCGCGCTTGCCCGCAGCCTTGTCGGTGACGGCCATCACAATCGCGACATCGCCATTCTTGCCGCTCGTAATGAACTGCTTGACGCCGTTCAGCACATAGGTGTCGCCGTCGCGCGTCGCGGTGGTGCGCAGCGCCGACGCATCGGAGCCGGCCTGCGGTTCGGTCAGGCAGAACGCGCCGAGCATCTCGCCGCGCGCGAGTGGCGTGAGCCAGTCGCGTTTCTGCGCGTCGTTGCCATAGCTGAGCAGAATGCTGCATACCGGGCAGTTGTTGACCGAGATCGCGGTCGAGGTGCCGCCGTCGCCGGCCGCGATTTCCTCGAGAATCAATGCGAGCGCCAGCGCGTCCATACCGGCGCCGCCATACGCTTCGGGCACCAGCACGCCGTAAGCGCCGAGTTCGGCGAGCTGGCGATGCACGTCGCGCGGAAAGGCGCGTTCTCGGTCCCAGGCGGCCGCATGCGGCGTGATTGCTTCGCGCACGAAGGTGCGCAGCGCGTCGCGCACCATCAGGTGGTCCTGATCAAGCACCATGAGCGTGTGTCCTCCTCACCAGTCGAGTTCTGTCCCATCGTATTGAAAGAAACGGCCGTGAAAAGCAGCGCGCGATGCCGCCGCCTGCGCGAGCAACTCTCGCATACCGGTGACGCTGCGCGCGGGATCGATTGCCGCCTGCGCGCCGCCCATATCGGTGCGCACCCAACCCGGATGCAGCGACACACAGGTCGCGCGCTGCGCGTCGAGCGACGCGAGCTTCAGCACGTCGTTCAGCGCAGCCTTGCTCACGCGATATAGCCAGCCGCTCGTGCCATTCGCATCGGCGATGCTGCCCATGCGGCTCGAGATCACCGCCAGCACGCCACTTGCTTCCTCGACGAGCGGCAGCACGATCGGCAGCAACTGCATCGGGCCGCGCACGTTCGTGTGCATCACGTGATCGAAGTCCTCCGCGGTGATCGTTTGGATGCCGGCGGTGCGCGGGCCGAACACGCCGGATACGAGAATGGCCGCATCGAGCCGTTCGCCGTCGAGCTTCGCGCTGAGCGCGGCAATCTCGTCGGGGGCGGTCAGGTCGAGCGCGAAAGTCTGCGCGCCCACTTCGGCAAGCGCGTCGAGCGCGGCGCCGTCGCGCGCGGTCGCGAGCACGCGCCAGCCGCTCTTTCTGTATTGCCGCACGAATTCCTGGCCGATGCCGCGCGACGCACCGACGATCAACACTGTTTTCATCGCATGCCTTCCTTGATTCGTTGACCGCGTGCGCGGCTTTCGCCGCATCGCGTGTCAGAGTAGTTCGACACCCATCGCCGTCGCTTCGCCGCCGCCGATGCACAGCGTTGCGACGCCGCGTTTGAGCCCGCGGTTTCTCAGCGCGCCGATCAGCGTGACGAGAATCCGCGCGCCCGATGCGCCGATCGGATGGCCGAGCGCGCACGCGCCGCCATTCACGTTGACCTTCTCGTGCGGCAAGCCGTGCTCTTTCATTGCGGCCATCGTGACGACCGCGAACGCTTCGTTGATCTCGTACAGATCGACGTCGCCGGCACGCCAGCCGTTTTTGTCGAACAGCTTGCGGATCGCGCCGACCGGCGCGGTCGTGAACTTAGCGGGCTCCTGCGCGAACGTCGAATGGCCGACGACGCGCGCGAGCGGCGTCACGCCGAGGCGTTTCGCGGTCGACTCGCGCATCATCACGAGCGCGGCGGCGCCGTCCGAAATCGACGACGAATTCGCCGCCGTCACGGTGCCGGTCTTACTGAACGCGGGCTTGAGCGTCGGAATCTTTTCCAGGTTGGCCTTGAACGGCTGCTCGTCGTGCGTGATCGTCACATCGCCCTTGCGGCCCGCCACTTTGACCGGCGCGATTTCCCAGTCGAACGAACCGTCTTCGTTCGCGCGCTTCGCGCGGTTCAACGATTCGACCGCGAACGCGTCCTGCGCGTTGCGCGTGAAGTCAAACGACGCCGCGCATTCCTCGGCGAACGTGCCCATCAGGCGGCCCTTTTCGTACGCGTCTTCGAGGCCGTCGTAGAACATATGGTCGAGCACCTGGCCGTGACCCATGCGCATGCCGCCGCGCGCCTTCGGCAGCAGATACGGCGCGTTCGTCATGCTTTCCATGCCGCCCGCGACGACGACGTCGAGCGAACCGGCCAGCAGCATGTCGTGCGCGAACATCGCCGCGCGCATGCCGGAGCCGCACATCTTGTTGACCGTCGTGCAGCCGGTGGCAAGCGGCAGCCCCGCGCCGAGCGCGGCCTGACGGGCGGGCGCCTGGCCAAGGCCGGCGGGCAGCACGCAGCCGATCACCGCCTCGTCGACCTGCTCGGGCTTCAGGCCCGCGCGCTGCACGGCGGCTTCGATCGCGACCGCGCCGAGCTGCGGCGCGGTCAGCGACGCGAAATCGCCCTGGAAGGCCGCCATCGGCGTGCGCGCGACACCGACGATAACGACCGGATCCGCCTGGGTCGCGCTGAAGTTTGCATCACTCATGTTTGAGCTCCTTGATCACACCTTCGACAACCGCCTTCACGCCGCCCAACCGGGCGGCATCGGCGGCGACCATATCGTTGTCCGCATTGCTCGCGCGCCTGGCCGATACGCCCGCCACGCACGCGTTGTACGTCGGTTCGAGCGCGGCCGCGCTATCGATCCGCATGCCCAGATCACGCAACCGGCCGTCGTGCACGCCGTAGGCCCAGCCGTGCACGGTCAGCTGTTGGCCGCGTGCCCATGCGTCTTCGACGATCGTCGTGCTGCACACATTGACGACCTGTTCGATCGTGTTCAGTTCGACCAGCCGATGATGGCGCGCTTCGCCGATCGGCCACTCGTCCAGCAGTGCCGCGTGCTTCGCGCGCACGTCCTGCACATGCGCGAGCCAGTTGTCGGCAAGACCGACGCGGCGGCCGAGCAGCGCGGCGCCGACGCCCGAGCAGCCGTAGTGGCCGACCACCATGATGTGCTTGACCTTCAGCAGGTCGACCGCGAATTGAAGTACCGACAGGCAGTTCAGATCGGTATGCACGACTACGTTCGCGATATTGCGATGCACGAACACCTCGCCGGGCGGCAGGCCGATGATCTGGTTGGCCGGCACGCGCGAATCCGAGCAACCGATCCACAGATACTCGGGCGTTTGCTGATGCGCGAGACGCGAGAAGTATTCGGGGTCTTCGGCCAGCATGCGCTGCACCCACGCGTCGTTGTTGTCGAACAGATGCGCGAGCGGATGATCGGCGGGGACAGGCTTCGTGTTCATGGTGCCTCTGAAAATGTAGCTCGGCTAACAGACCGGCCGGGCCGTTATATCGGGGCCGGGCGGCGCGCTCCGGCGCTGCTTGCGCGCGTGTTCATACGAGCCGCGCGGCGGGCTCGCCGGCCTGCGCAGTGGTTGCGGGAAGTAGTTCATCACGGCGCGAACTCCGGGAACGCGGCGGAATTCAGGCGCGCTTTGCAGCGTGCCTGCCGCTTTCGAGCAGCGCGCGTGCTTGCGCTTCGTACTGCGCGAGGTCTTCGAGCGTCGCGTTCAGATCTTCGCGCTGACGTTCTAGCACCTCGCGATGACGCGCGACGGTATCGAGGAACGCGTGCAGTTGCGACACCGTATCGGTCGGCGATTCATAGACGTCGAGCAGATCGCGGATTTCCGACAGCGTGAAACCGAGCCGTTTGCCGCGCAGCGTGAGCTTTAGCCGCGTGCGGTCGCGGGCCGAATAGACGCGTCGCAAGCCGCTCGACCCCTCGCGGCTCGGCGAGAGTAAACCCTGGTCTTCGTAGAAGCGGATCGCGCGTGGCGTGACGTCGAATTCGCGTGCGAGCTCGGTGATCGTATATTGCGTGTTCATCGGGATATTCCGTGGCCGGGCACAAAACCCGAAATGGACGATAGAATCGACGTTTACGTTATCGTCAACTTGAGCGGAAAGCAACCACCACCAGGCCGACCGGCATCGCACACCTCGCCATGCCGGCGGTCGCCGGAGAAGAAAGGCCATGAACGCACTCGAACATCAACTCGAATATCCCTTCAACGACGCGCTGCCCGAACCCGGCCGCACGATGGAAGTCGCGCCCGGCGTGCTGTGGCTGCGCATGCCGCTGCCGTTCGCGCTCGACCACATCAACCTGTGGCTGCTGCGCGATGAGATCGACGGACAGCAGGGCTGGACCGCGGTCGATTGCGGGATCGCGTCGGACACCATCAGGCAGAACTGGGAGAACGTGTTCGACACGGTGCTCGACGGGCTGCCGGTGCTGCGTGTGATCGTCACGCATTGCCATCCGGATCACATCGGCCTTGCGCAATGGGTGTGCGGCGGCGGCGATAAAAAGCGCTGGGACGCGCGCCTGTGGATGACGCTCGGCGAATACATGCAGGCGCGCGTGATGGCCACCGGCGACGGCTCGAATGCGGGCGGCGAGGCGGCGGCGCGGCACTTCGGACTGCACGGGCTGAACGGCGAATCGCTCGATAAATTGCGCAACCGCGAGAGCTATTACACGACGCTCGTGCCGGCGATCCCGCGGCAGTACCGGCGTCTGCGTGAAGCGGAAGAGGTGAAGATCGGCGGCAGAACGTGGCGTGTCGTGACGGGCTTCGGCCATTCGCCGGAGCACTGCGCGCTGTATTGCGAAGAGAGCGGCACGCTGATATCCGGCGACATGGTGCTGCCGCGCATTTCGACCAACGTATCGGTATTCGATATCGAACCGGAAGGCTCGCCGCTCGAGCTATATCTGGAGTCGCTCGGCCGCTACGAGACGATGCCCGAGGACACGCTCGCGCTGCCCTCGCACGGCAAGCCGTTTCGTGGCGTGCGCACGCGAATCCGCCAGTTGCGCGAGCATCATGATGCGCGCCTGGCCGAAGTGCGCGACGCGTGCGCGGAAAAGCCGCGCAGCGCCGCCGATATCGTGCCGCTGATGTTCAAGCGCCAGCTCGATATCCATCAAATGACGTTCGCGATGGGTGAGGCGCTTGCGCATTTGCATCTGCTGTGGCGCAAGGGCGAACTGAAGCGCATGCTGGATGAGGATGGGGTGATTCGCTTCGCGTCGGTTTGAGCGCGGCTGTTTGATCCAGCTCCGGTTCGATACGCCGATAGAACAGCCCGGTGCTGGATTTGTGTGCGCTTTTAAAAATCAGCATGGTTCGCTGCTGGAGCAATAGCGCGGGCCATCAGGTCTGCGCTACGTGAACGCACTGAGCGGCGCAACGATGCTCGGCGTGCTCATGCGAACTACTTCAGGGGCAACTCGGAGGCCGCGTTGGCTAGTTGCTCGGCTCGCCTGTTGTTGAGTTCCGCAACGCAAGCCAAACGGCGTATCTCACGCGCATCGCCGGCTGCGCCACCACTTAGCGACGCTGAGAATTCACACTGAGTCGCGCGGTACTCGGCGAACTTTTTGTTTGATGCGACCAGCTTTGCGTTGGCCTGGCGGATGTACCTGTTGTCTTCATCCCATTTGGATAGGGTGCCGACCATCTTCTGCTCGGCTTGGCTGAGGACCTTTTGACTGTTCTCGACCTTCTCCTCAAGACAGTCTCGAATTCCCGCTTGTGAGAATGCGCTGCATTCGTTCCGCAAAGCCTGCTCGCCCGTAGTGGGAGCAGTCGAGGCGGCGAGAACGATCGCTGGCCAACAGACTGAAACGCCGAAACAGATCCGCCTTATTGTGAGCATAGAGCGGCCTTTCCTTCGCGCACCAACGATAAAGCGTAATCAAGCTTTTTGGCGTAGTTGGGATCGCCTCCCCCGTTATAGCGCTGGGCGATCGACGTCGTGGAGATGTGTCGCCAGCTTGCAATAACTTTTTGAACTGAAGCTTTGCGGTATTTCAATG
>NZ_DASXHN010000096.1:0-3882 GCF_036488505.1 Paraburkholderia sp.
CGCACGACCGCCGCACGGCTGTCGTTTTCCCGCCGTTTCACCGCTATTTTGCTGAGCTTGTCGATCGGCGCCGCAGGTGTCGCCGTCGCGGCGCCCGCGCATGCCGAGGGCGAGATTCGCGTGGCCGAACAGTTCGGCATCGTCTATCTGCTGTTGAACGTCGCGCGCGACCAGCGTTTTATCGAAACCGAGGGACGCAAGCAGGGGCTCGATATCAAGGTCGACTGGGTCAAGCTTTCTGGCGGCGCGGCGGTCAACGATGCATTGCTATCAGGCGCGATCGACATCGCCGGTGCCGGCGTCGGGCCGTTGCTGACGGTCTGGGATCGCACGCGCGGCAAGCAGAATGTGAAGGGCGTCGCGTCGCTCGGCAATCTGCCGTACTACCTCGTCAGCAACGATCCCAGCGTGAAGACGATTGCCGATTTCACGCAGAAGGACCGCATCGCGGTGCCGGCGGTGAACGTGTCGGTGCAATCGCGGGTGTTGCAATACGCGGCGGCCAAACGATGGGGCGACAAGGATTACAACCGGCTCGACAAGTTCACCGAGGCATTGCCCCATCCCGACGCAGCCGCGGCGATCATCGCTGGCGGCACTGAAATTACCGGGCACTTCGGCAACCCGCCGTTCCAGGAGCAGGAACTCGCCGGCAATCCGAAAGCGCATATCGTGCTCAGTTCATACGATGTGCTCGGCGGGCCGAGTTCGGCGACGGTACTGTATGCGACGGAAAAGTTCCGCCGCGACAATCCGAAGACCTATCGGGCGTTTGTCGATGCGCTCGCCGACGCCGCGCATTTCATCAACGCGAATCCGCAGGCCGCCGCGGATATCTACATACGCACGAACCAATCGAAGATCGATCGCAATCTGCTGGTGAAGATCATCACGAATCCGCAGGTGCAATTCAAGATCGCCCCGCAGAACACGTTTGGGCTCGCACAGTTCATGCATCGTGTCGGGGCGATCAAAAACGAACCCACGTCGTGGAAAGACTATTTCTTCGACGATCCGGCGACGGCCGCGGGAAGCTAAATATGAGTCCGGCTGTTTTCGCTTCGCTATCGGGCAAGCGCGCGTGCTCGCCCACCGACAAGATTCACTTACAGGGAGCGCGCTGATGGTGGCCAATCCAACGCTTCTGTTTCCCGACCGCGCGACGCAAAGCGCGCCCGCAACGAGCGGCAAACTGCTCGCGGTCGAGAACGTCAGCCTCGAATACCGCACCCGCGAGCGGATCGTGCGCGCGACCCATGATGTGAGCTTCGACGTCTATGGCGGCGACCGATTCGTGCTGCTCGGTCCGTCCGGTTGCGGCAAATCCACGTTGCTCAAGGCGGTAGCGGGATTTATCGAACCGAGCGCCGGCGCCATTTCGCTCGACGGTCAGCGCGTGCGCGGTCCTGGCGCCGATCGCATCGTCGTGTTCCAGGAGTTCGATCAGTTGCCGCCGTGGAAGACGGTCGTACAGAACGTCGCGTTTCCGCTGCGCGTGGCAAAGAAGCTGTCGAAAGCGGAAGCCCACGAGCGCGCGCTGCATTACCTCGAGAAAGTCGGGCTCGCCGCGTTCGCGGATGCTTATCCGCATACGTTGTCGGGCGGCATGAAGCAGCGCGTTGCGATCGCACGTGCGCTCGCGATGCAGCCGCGCGTGCTGCTGATGGACGAACCGTTTGCCGCGCTCGACGCGCTCACCCGCCGCAAGATGCAGGAGGAATTGCTGCGGCTATGGGAAGAGGTGAATTTCACGCTGCTGTTCGTCACCCATTCGATCGAGGAGGCGCTGGTGGTGGGAAACCGGATTCTGCTGCTGTCGCCGCATCCGGGCCGCGTGCGGGCCGAGCTGAACAGTCATCAATATTCGCAGGACAGCTTCGGCCGTGCCGATTTTCAGCGCAGCGTCGCGCGTATTCATCAGTTGCTGTTCGAAGAGACGAAAGGTCCGCAATGAGTCCTTCCGCCACGTTACTGCCGCCGGTTCGCGACGAGTATGAGCGCCCGCTCGAGGCGCCCGGGGATATCGCGCTCGAAGCGCCGCTGCCGCCGCTCAAACGGCTGTTTACGCACGGCTGGCTGCGCAAATCGCTGATTGCGCTGGTGCTGATCGCGGCATGGGAAATCGCCGCGCGGGCGATCGACAACGATCTGCTGCTGCCGACTTTCGGCGCGACGTTCAGTGCGTTCGTGCAGGGTGTGTGGTCCGGTGAACTGCTCGTGAAGACTGCGGTGTCGATGTCGGTGCTGGTGCGCGGCTATCTGCTCGGCACCGCGTGCGCGTTCGTGCTCACGTCACTGGCTGTGTCGACGCGGGTTGGGCGCGATCTGCTGTCGATGCTGACCGCGATGTTCAATCCGCTGCCGTCCATCGCATTGCTGCCGCTCGCCTTGCTGTGGTTCGGCCTGGGCACCGGCAGTCTGCTGTTCGTACTGGTGCACGCCGTGCTGTGGCCGCTCGCGCTCAATACGTATTCGGGCTTTCAGTCGGTGCCGGCCACGCTGCGTATGACGGGACGCAATTACGGTCTGACGGGTCTACGGCATGTGCTGCTGATCCTCGTGCCGGCGGCGCTGCCGTCGATACTGGCCGGCCTGCGGGTGGGCTGGGCGTTTGCATGGCGCACGCTGATTGCCGCGGAGCTCGTGTTCGGCGCGAGTTCCGGTAGCGGCGGACTCGGCTGGTACATCTTCCAGAATCGCAACGAGCTGTATACGGACCGCGTGTTCGCGGGGCTCGCGGCGGTGATCGTGATCGGTCTGCTGATCGAGCATCTCGTGTTTGATACGCTCGAACGCGTGACGGTTCGGCGCTGGGGCGTGCAGCAGTAATGCTGCACGGCAGGTTACTAAGCGTGCGCCGGTAGCACGCTCAGATCCCCGCTGTGTCACTGGTGCTGTGCGCGTGGCCAATGCCTCATGCCGCCGCGTACCCCAGATGCGTTGCCGCCGTCCCCCCGAGTGCGAGCAGTTTCTGGTCGCCTGCGGGAGCGTCCCGTACGACATAGAGATCGGCGATATCGGTCACCGGATCGCTGAATGGCGTCGGGCGATGGCGCTGCGACACCAGAAAGTCGCTGATCGGCGCCGCGTCGGCGAGATCGAGAAACTGGCCGATGCCCGCCGCGGTCGCGTAGGGGTCTTCGATCAGCGACCGATACGAAACCGTGTGCCCGTGCTGTGTCGGAATGTCATCGAAGAACTCGATGATCTCGCTCACATACTGCTCCCACACGCGTATTCCCTCTTCGATCGATCCGATCCAGTGCTTGTGCAACAGCGAGTTCGCCACGTGACGCGGATCGCGATGGATATGAATGAAGCGCGCATTCGGCAGCAACTCGCGTATCAACCGCAGACATGAACCTGAATGCGGCTCGCGCGCGATCGACCCGGTGCGTCCGGACAGCAACGTGGGGTCGGCATAGGGCGGGTGCTTGTCTCCCCATATCGGCGCAGTGAGCCCAAGCTCTTCTCGATAGAAGCGCTCGACCCACGGACCGAGCGTGCGCCGGCTAAAACTGGAAAAGCGCTCACGGTAGCCCGCGCCGAGCAGATCGGGGCGATGCGCGCCGATCTCCAGCGTGTGCTTGAGCAACGCAAAGACGCGGCATTCGTTGGTCAGCTGGATCAGCGGATGCACGTTGAGCACGGAACACAGGAAGGTCGTTCCGGATCGCGGCGAACCGACGATGAAGAGTGGAGAAGAGTCCATTTGCGTTCCTGACTGTCCGTGATTCAGAGCATACGCAACGCAGATGGCGCGAAGCTGACGCGCCGATGGCCTTTCTGTTCAGGTTGATGCGATGGCGGGTCTACGCCGCGACAGGAACCGTCTAGCGCGGCCTCGGCAAGGGCAAGAGAACAGGCGGCGGTGTACGGATG
>NZ_DASXHN010000140.1:0-2385 GCF_036488505.1 Paraburkholderia sp.
TCGCGCTGATCGGCTATTCGTTTGGCGCGGACGTGATGCCGTTCGCTTACAACCGGCTGCCGGACGCGGTGCGCGCGAAGGTGTCGCTGGTATCGTTGATGGGCTTTGCGCCCGACGCCGATTTCCAGATTCGCGTGACCGGCTGGCTGGGTATGCCCGCGAGCAAGGAAGCGTTGAAAGTGCAGCCCGAACTCGCGAAATTGCCGCCCGCGATCGTGCAGTGCATTTACGGCGCGGCCGAGGAAGATACGCTGTGCCCGGCGCTGACGAAGACGGGTATAGAAGTGATCGAAACGAGCGGCGATCATCACTTTGGCGGCGATTACAACTTGCTCGCGCGACGTATTCTCGCTAGCTGGCAGAAGCAGATCGCCGCGCGGACTTGACTGACTTGAGCCGGGCGGCGGGCTGCTTTCAAGTGCTCGTCATACCGCCTGGAACGCGCCCAGGAAATCCATCTTTCCTACCGGTACGCCCTGGTTCCGGAGGATGTCGTAAGCGGTGACGATGTGGAAATAGAAGTTCGGCAGCGCGAACAGGAACAAATAATCCTCGCCGCTGAACTTCGGCTCGAAGTTCTTTAGCTTCAGGGTCACAATCCGCGTTTCGCTGCCTTCGAACGTCTCGGCATCGATGCTTTTCAGATACGCCACCGTCTTCACAACGCGTTCCCGCAATTCGGCGAAGGTCGTTTCGGTATCGTCGAAAGCAGGCGCCGCGACTTCCGATAAACGTTGTGCCGACATCTTCGATGTATCGCTTGCACGCTGGATCTGACCTGAGAGCGGCAGCATGTCGTCGATCAACCGCGCGCCTGTCATGTCCGTGTCGCTCAAGCCTTTTTCTTTCGCATGCGCCGCGGCTTTGTCGAGCAGGGAAACGAGCACGTCGAGGCCTCGGATGAAAACCGGAATCGTCGCGCGATACATTGAAACGGACATGATGGTGCTCCTGGTTGAACGGGCCATAAGCATACCGGGACGTCGGCCATAGCGCTTTTTCCGCAGCTCGGGCGCCGCATTCTTCCGGTCCGCGCGTGCCATTTTTCAAGCTTGCGAAACGCCTGTCGCGCTCGCTGCCAAAGGCGAAAAGGCGCGCCGCCGGGATTCGCCTCATGAGAAACTGTGCATTCGAACTGCCGTTAAACGCGGCTATCATTGATATTTAAACGGCCGGGACGCCCGTCATGATCTCAGACGATCTTACTCAAGAATCACAGCGCATCGACCAAATCGACCGTCAGGCACTGCGGGAATTCGTCGACCGGAAATGGGACGACGAGATTCTTCCCGCACTCACCGACTACATCGCGGTGCCTGCTAAAAGCCCGATGTTCGACCCCGACTGGGTGCGTAACGGATTCATCGAACGCGTCATTACAGACGCTGCGCAATGGGCCGAACGGCAACCCGTTCGCGGCCTGAAAGTCGAAATCATCCGCTTGCCCAATCGTACGCCGGTGATCTTCTTTGAAGCACCTGCTACACGTTCGAACAGCAGCGACACCATTGTCCTGTACGGCCATCTCGACAAACAACCCGAGTTCGACGGCTGGCGCCGGGACCTCGGTCCGTGGTCGCCGAAATTCGAAGACGGCAAGCTCTACGGTCGTGGCGGCGCGGACGACGGTTACGCCACGTATGCGTCGATCAGCGCGATCGCCGCGCTGGACGCGCAAGGCGTCGAACGGCCGCGCTGCGTCGGCATTATCGAAACGTGTGAAGAATCGGGCAGTTTCGACCTGCTTCCGTATGTCGATGCGCTGCGCGAGCGGCTCGGCAACGTGAGTCTCGTGATCTGCCTGGACTCCGGTGCGGGGAATTACGATCAGCTCTGGCTAACGACGTCGCTGCGCGGCCTGGTGTCGGGCGACCTTGAAGTGCAGGTTCTCGAGGAAGGCATCCATTCGGGCACGAACGGCGGCATCGCGCCATCTTCGTTTCGCATCATGCGCAGGCTGCTGGAACGGCTCGAGGATTCGGGCACCGGGAACTTGCTGCCGCAGGGTTTCCATTGCGATATCCCGCCGCGGCGTCTGAGCGAAGCGGAAGCGACGGCACGCATTCTTGGTGACGATGTATGGAAGAAACTGCCGTGGAGTTGCGGCCAGAACGGCGGCACGGTGCTGCCTGTCACCACCGATCCGCGTGAAGCGCTGCTCAATTCCACGTGGCGGCCATCGCTGGCGGTGACGGGGGCGGCGGGACTGCCGTCTCTGATCGATGCCGGCAATGTGCTGCGGCCCCGCACCGCGTTCAAGTTGTCATTGCGTCTGCCGCCGCTGGTCGAGGCAGCGAAGGCGCTGGCGGAACTCAAGGCCATGCTCGAAGACGATCCGCCCTACAACGCGAAGGTCACGTTCAAGCCGGAACGCGGCGAAGCAAC
>NZ_DASXHN010000144.1:0-5868 GCF_036488505.1 Paraburkholderia sp.
ACCAGAAGCGGCAGGAGCAGCGGCAGCCGTCGGCGTACCGATATCGCGGTAATCCGGCATGGCATCGGAAGGACGTGGCTGGTCGCCTGCATGCTCGATCCAGCCGCCACCCAGCTCACGATACAAATCGACGAGATTCGCCGCCCGGTTCAGCCGCGCCGTAATCAGCAACTGCTGCGCGGTGTACAGGTTCGTCTGGGCCGTCAGCACGGAGAGATAGTTGTCCACGCCGTTGCGATATCGCATATCCGACAGCTCCAGCCCACGAGCCTGCGACTTCACATACAACTCGAGCGCGTTGATCTGCTCGTCGTATGTGCCGCGCGCGGCCAGCCCGTCCGCCACTTCGCGGAACGCAGTCTGGATCGCCTTCTCGTAGTTCGCGATCTCGATTCGCTTCTGGATCTGAGCCAGATCCAGGTTGGCCAGGTTCGTGCCGCCCTCGAAGATCGGAATCGAGATTTGCGGTGCGAATGACCACGCCGCCGAGCCCGGCTTGAACAACGTGCCGAGCGAAGGCGCCAACGTTCCAAAGCTGCCCGTCAACGAAACCGTCGGAAAAAACGCCGCACGCGCCGCACCGATATTCGCGTTCGCCGCGAGTAGCGAACGCTCCGCCGACACAATATCCGGACGCCGCGTGAGCAGGTCGGAAGGCAGTCCGGCGGGGATATCGGCGAGCAGGTTCTGACTGTCGAGCGGCATGCCCGGCGGCAGATCAGCCGGCAACGGCTCACCGACCAACAGCACCAGCGCGTTCTCGGCCTGCGCCCGCAGGCGCAATTGCGACTGCAGGTTGGCAGCGGCCTGTTGCAGGATGCCCTCGGACTGACGCACGGCGAGTTCGGTACCCACGCCGTTATCGAATTGCAGCTTCGTGATCCGATACGACTCGTCCGCCGTCTTCAACGTATTGCGCGTGACAGTGAGTTGATCGTCATCCGAAAGCATGATCAGGTACTGGTCGGCGACTTGCGACACCAGCGAGATTTCTGCTGCCTTGCGTGTTTCCGCAAGCGCGAAATACTGCTCGAGCGCCTGGTCCTTCAGGCTCTGGATCCGCCCGAAGAAGTCAATTTCCCAGGACGCATTCACCCCGACCGAATACTGATTCGAGATGGTCTGGTTAAAGAACGCCAGATCTTTCGGAGTGCGCTGCTTCGTCTGCGAGGCGACTGCGTCGAGCGTGGGCAGCAACTCGGCACGCGTGATCTGATACTGCGAGCGCGCCGCTGCCACATTGAGCATGGACACACGCAGATCGCGGTTGTTCTTCAGCGCGAGCGCAACGATCCGCTGCAAGCGTGCATCGACGAAGAAATCGCGCCAGCCGATGTCCACCGCCGGCTTCGCCGGCGCAGCCGACGACGCCGCCTCCGGTTGCCTGTCGTAGATGCCGCCCGTCGGGAACGTCTGGTCGACGGGCGCCGCCGGGCGCTGGTACTTCGGAGCCATCGTGCAGCCAGCCGCAAAAAGCGCGACCGCTGCCGCCATCAAGGAGTGTTTTAGCATCTCAATGTCCTTCCTTGGCCGGAGCAGCCGTGCCGCCTTGGTCACCATTGCCGCCGTTGCTGTCGCCGTCATGGCTGTGCTGCGGCGTACCCTTGTCGTGGCTGATTTTGCTGATCACCACAAAGAACATCGGGATCATGAAAATTGCCAGGAAGGTCGCGGTCAACATCCCGCCGATCACGCCCGTACCAATGGCGTGCTGGCTGGCTGAACCCGCGCCGTTACTGACCGCAAGCGGCAACACGCCGAGAATGAACGCCAGCGACGTCATCAGAATCGGGCGCAACCGCTGACGCGCCGCTTCCATGGCCGCTTCCACCGTGGTCCTGCCCTGACTGCGCAGATCGCGTGCGAATTCCACGATCAAAATTGCGTTCTTCGCCGACAACCCCACCGTGGTCAGCAAGCCGACCTGGAAGAACACGTCGTTTTCGAGCCCGCGCAAAGTAGCCGCGAGCAACGCGCCCAAAATACCGAGCGGCACGACCATGATCACCGAGAACGGAATCGACCAGCTTTCATACAACGCGGCAAGACACAAGAACACGACGAGGATCGAGATGCCGTACAAGATTGGCGCCTGCGAACCCGACTGGCGTTCCTGCAACGACAAGCCCGTCCATTCGTAGCCAATCCCCGCCGGCAACTTCGCCGCGATCGCTTCAATCGCCTGCATGGCCTGACCCGTCGACTTGCCCGGCGCCGCCGCACCCTGGATTTCCACCGCGGAAATACCGTTGTAGCGTTCGAGCTTCGGCGAACCGTAGATCCATTCGCCTGTACCGAATGCACCGAACGGAACCATCGCGCCGGCCGTATTGCGCACGTACCACCTGTTCAGGTCTTCCGGGTTCATGCGGAACTGCGCGTCGCCCTGTACGTAGACCTTCTTGATCCGGTTATCGACGTCCAGGAAGTTGTTCACGTACGACGAAGCCCACGCAATCGAGAACACCTGGTCGATGGTCGCAGGCGACAGACCCAGCGCGTTCGCCTTCTCGCGATCGACGTTCACCTTGAACTGCGGCGTGTCGTTCAGGCCGTTAGGACGAACCTGCGCGAGCGTCGGGTCCTTCGCAGCCATGCCGAGCAGCATGTTGCGCGCTTCCATCAGCTTCGCGTGACCGAGACCCGAGCGATCCTGCAACTCGAAGTCGAAGCCTGAGGCCGTACCCAGTTCCGGAATGGACGGCGGATTGACCGGGAAGATCAACGCGTCCTTGTAGCCCGCGAAGTGCCCGAACATGCGTCCGACCAGCGCGCCCACCTTCTGGTCCGCGTGCTGGCGCAGCCCGTAGTCCTTCATCCGCACGAACACGAGACCCGAGTTCTGGCCGCGGCCCGCGAAGCTGAAGCCGTTCACGGTAAAGACCGCTTCGACGATGTCTTTCTGGTCCGTCAGCAGCCAGTGGGTGACATCGGCGAGAACCTTGGCCGTGCGCTCCTGCGTCGAACCTGCCGGCGCCTGCACGAGTACGAACATCGTGCCCTGGTCTTCATCGGGCAAGAACGACTTCGGCAGGCGGACGAACAGGAAACCCACCGCGACGATCACGACCAGATAGATGATCAGCCAGCGGCCCGAGCGCTTGATCACGTGCTCCACGCCGCTGTGATACTTGTCCTGGCTCTTGGCGAACGTGCGGTTGAACCAGCCGAAGAAGCCCTTCTTCTCGTCGTGATGACCCTTTTCGATTGGCTTCAGGAGGGTCGCGCACAATGCCGGCGTCAAAATCAAGGCGGTCAGCACGGACAAGATCATGGCCGCGACGATGGTCAGCGAAAACTGCCGATAAATCGCGCCCACCGACCCGCCCGAGAACGCCACCGGCACGAACACGGCCGACAGCACGAGCGCCACGCCGACCAGCGCGCCGGTAATCTGGTCCATTGCCTTGCGGGTGGCATCCCTTGGAGAGAGTCCCTCCTCGGCCATCACCCGCTCGACGTTTTCCACCACCACGATTGCATCGTCCACCAGCAAGCCGATGGCGAGCACCAGCCCGAACATGGAGAGCGTATTGATGGAGAAACCCACCAGCCCCATGACCGCGAAAGTACCCAGCAGCACGACCGGCACGGCGATGGTCGGAATCAGCGTGGCTCGCAGGTTCTGCAGGAACAGGTACATCACCAGGAACACCAGCACGATCCCTTCGATCAGCGTCTTGACCACTTCCTCAATAGACAGCTTCACGAACGGTGTGGTGTCGTACGGATACTTCACGACGAGACCCGCCGGGAAGTACTTCGACAGGTCGTCGATTTTCGCCCGCACTGCCTTCGCCGTGTTCAGCGCGTTGGCGCCCGTGGCAAGCTGGATACCGAAACCAGCGGTCGGCTGACCGTTGTATTTCGTGTCGAAGTTGTAGTTCTCGCCGCCCAGCTCGATGCGCGATACGTCCTTCAGCCGCACTTGCGAGCCATCCTGATTCACCTTCAGCAGGATGTTGCCGAACTGCTCAGGCGTTTGCAGCAGCGTAGCTTCCGTAATGGTTGCCTGCAGCATCTGGCCCGGCACCGCTGGGGTACCACCCAGCCCACCGCCTGCCACCTGCACGTTCTGCGCAGCGACAGCGTTCGTCACATCGAGCGGCGTCAACTGGTAGTTGTTCAGCTTGGTTGCATCCAGCCAGATCCGCATGGCGAATTGCGAGCCGAACAACGTCACCGTACCCACCCCGTCGATACGGCTGATCGGATCTTCGACCTTCGACGCCACGTAGTTAGCGAGGTCGTAACGACCCATGCTGCCGTCCGTGGAAACGAACGCCATCACCATCAAGAAGCTGCTGCTCGACTTCGTCACCTTGGAGCCAAGCTGCTGAACGGCTTGCGGCAAGAGCGGCGTGGCGAGTTGCAGCTTGTTCTGCACCTGCACCTGCGCGATGTCCGGATTCGTTCCGGCCGCGAAGGTCAGCGTAATGGTGGCTGTGCCCGAGTCATCACTGGTGGAAGACAGGTACAGCAAGTGATCGAGGCCGCTCATCTGCTGCTCGATCACCTGCGTTACCGTGTTTTCCACCGTGCTGGCGGACGCACCCGGGTACGTAGCACTGATCTGAATGGCCGGCGGCGCGATCGTCGGATACTGCGCGATCGGCAAGGTGAAGATCGAAGCGATCCCCGCCAGCATCAGAATAATGGCGATCACCCACGCAAAAATCGGGCGATCGATAAAGAACTTTGCCATGAAACAGGCTCCCTTTTAGTGCGCCTGATTACGCGCCTGACGCCGCAGATGCGGGTGCCGGATTGCTCGAGGCCGCCACGCCGCTCGCGCCAGCGTCCGCTGCCGCAGGGGCTGCGCCTGGCGCCGCCGGAGCGGCGCCGGATGCCGGTTGAGCGGCCTGGGCCGGGAGTTGTGCTTCGACAGGCTTCACGGTCGAACCTGGCCGCGCTTTCTCCGTGCCCTGCACGATCACGCGATCACCCGCGTTCAGGCCGCTGTCCACTACCCACTTGTCGCCGTACGTACCCGACGTCACCAACTGGCGCAGTGCCACCTTGTTGTCCGGACCGACCACGAGTGCCGTCGGCTGGCCCTTCTGGTCATGCGTCACGCCGATTTGCGGCACCACGAGGGCCTTGTTGTTCACGCCTTCGTCGATACGGGCACGCACGAACATACCCGGCAACAACACGCGGTCCTTGTTCGGGAAAATCGCGCGCACCGTGACCGAACCGGTGCTCTGGTCCACGCTCACGTCGGAGAACTGCAGCTTGCCGTCCTCCGGATACGCGCGGCCGTCTTCCAGAATCAGCGTGACCTTGGCCGCGTTGGCGCCGCTCGCCTGCAAACGGCCTTCCTGAATGTCGCGGCGCAGCTTGAGACCGTCCACGCTCGATTGCGTCAGGTCGACATAAACCGGGTCCAGTTGTTGCACGGTAGAGAGCAGCGTGGCCGCGCTTGCCTGCACATAAGCGCCCGGCGTGACCTGAGACACGCCGATACGGCCTGTGATGGGCGACACGACGTCGGTATAACCGAGGTTGATCTGGGCGGTATCGACGGCGGCTTTACCCGACGCGACGTCGGCCACGGCCTGACCCTGGCTCGCCACGGCGTT
Source organism: Paraburkholderia sp. (assembly GCF_036488505.1). Classification (GTDB taxonomy): domain Bacteria; phylum Pseudomonadota; class Gammaproteobacteria; order Burkholderiales; family Burkholderiaceae; genus Paraburkholderia. Next base: position 5,583 of record NZ_DASXHN010000144.1, read on the forward strand.
GTCGTAGTCCTGCTTGCTGACCGCGTTTGCCGCGACCAGGATCTTGTAACGCGCCGCCAGAGCGTTCTGGGTGGCCACGTTGGCCTGCGCCTTCGCGAGCGCGGCCTTGGCGGTATTCAATGCGGCGATATACGGCGCCGGATCGATCTTATAGAGCCGCTGGCCGGCCTTTACGTCCGCGCCTTCAGTGAATTCACGCCGCAGCACGATGCCGTCGACCCGCGCACGCACCTGAGCGACGAGAAACGCGCTCGTGCGGCCGGGCAGTTCGCTCACGACAGGGACG
>NZ_DASXHN010000448.1:0-22924 GCF_036488505.1 Paraburkholderia sp.
CCGGTGTTTTTCGTTGGGATACAGCGCCTCTTTCGACAGGAAAAAGCAGTATTTGCAGTCGATGTTGCACGTTGATCCGCTCGGCTTGGCCAGCAAATGGAAGCATGGCGGCGCATCCGACGGCCGGATGTCAGGCGTCTGGTGACCCTTCATACACGCTGTTGAATCGCCAGACGGCAACGTGGCTTGCATCGCCTTAACCCCTATTGATTGTCAGAATGTGAAAAGATGGCCCGCGCCGCCCGCCAGGCGCCTAGACATTGAAGTGGGCAGCTCTCCGGAACAAAAAGGTGAAAGACACAAACGTGATTGATATTTAAGGCAGGTTGTGTCCGGAATGCAAACGCAATTTCGTGATTTTCTGATTAAGGCGCATTGCGCGAACTTGTTGCCTGGGTTCATGAGGTCAGTTCGCACACCGTTGAAGCGCGCAAAGCGTCGAGATCAGCAACACCGCGGACATCGAACGTATAGAAACAGCTACATAAGTAGCGCCACTGTCGAAACTGTTCACTTCGTCATTCAGGCCCGGATCTGAGCGGTCTCCTTCCATATGAGCGTCGTTTCGGACTATCAACGAGCGCATAGGCATGCCTTCCAAGCTGGAGAGCTCGCAATCGTGCGTCACATGCACTAGATTAACGTTGACGCATGTGGGCGCGTTGATCGTCGTTTGCGACAGTCAGCCGGAATTCTCTGCTGCAAACCGGCAACGAATATCCGGAGAACGGTGTGGCTAACGTGGAAGCGCGCTCAGCGAACCAATTGGCCGAGGATCGGACCGACCTCGCGACGACGCGCACGTTGATGGCGGCTGACCGTACCTTGATGGCGTGGATTCGTACCGCGCTTTCGATGATCAGCTTCGGCTTTACGATCTACAAGGTGCTACAGGGATTTACAGAAGCGGGCGTGCATCTGGCCCATCCGCATAGCCCCCGGACCGTGGGCCTCTTTCTCACGGGGATGGGCACGGTCTCAATGGTAATGGGAACGATCGAGTACTGGCTAACCATCGTCGGACTGCGTCAGTATCAGCCAGTCAGCATCTGGCGGCCCACTTTTTTCGTTGCGTTGGTTATGGCCTGTTCCGGTAGCTTCGTCTTTCTAAGCATCATCATAAGGTTGCTCTGAGCGGCCACGAGGCGCAGTGTGCTGCCCAACTGCGCCGGCCGGGTTCGCCGATGAATGCCTTATCGGACAGATTGCAGTTCGATCTCGTGGTCGCAGTATCTGTTGGAAGGTGCCAGTGCCGTGACTGAAACCCTGATGGTCCTGCTGAAGGTTTCCATTGCTGTGCTTATCGCCGGCGTCGGTGCCGGGACTTCGCCTTCCGAGCTGACCTATTTATGGCGGCGGCCTGGGCTATTACTGCGCTCTCTCACAGCAATGTATCTGGTGGTTCCCGCGGTCGCGTTCGGCCTTGTGCTGATCATTCCCGTCGAACCGGGGGTGAAAGCGGCGATGCTGGTGCTCGCCGTCTCTGCGGGAGCCCCGCTGCTGCCCCGAAGGCTCAAGAACCTGAATAGTCAGCAATACATCTTTAGTTTGCTCATCACGTCCTCGCTCGTCGCCATTGTCGCCGTGCCAGTGTGGGCCGCCATGCTGGACGCCTACTTCGACGCCACCGTCGAGCTGTCCCTAAGGACGGTCGTGTCGGACATTGCTGAAGCCGTTCTGCTGCCGATCATGATCGGCATGGCGGCGCGCGCCATGTTTCCGTCCTGGTCGGAGCGCCTTTCGGACCGGGTGCTCATGATTGCCGGAGTTGTCCTTGCGGCGTCCGGCGTCGTCCTGCTGGTCGTCCATAGGGAGCACCTGGTGGGACTTACCTTGCCAGGCGTACTCGCGCTCGCGGCGCTGATGATATTCGCGCTATTCATCGGTCATCTTTTTGGCGGACCCGAGCCGGACAACCGATCAGCGCTGGCCATCGCCTGCGCAACCCGGCACGTTGGCATTGCGCTGATCGTCGCCACCGAGTTCGTCGGTGCGAAAACGCTCGTACTTGTCATTGCATACTTCGTCACCGCCTTCACAGTTTCGAGCATCTACCTGACATGGCGACGACGCTCACAGCAAGCAGGCAACGCAAGGCTTCACCCCTGACCACCAGCCCTGTGGATGGAACGACTCCCGCCGCGACGCCATGCGTGCGATTTGCGGACCAAGACCCTTCTGATAGAGCTGGCCGTCCTGATCGACAAGCAAAGCCACGGCGCCTGTCGTACCGTATGTGACCGGCACGCTGCGGTTATGCTGTCCCTGTCGAGCACGTCGTTGTGCTTATAGTCCTGCGCGCCTCCCATGCGTTGCTCGCGTTCGCGCGTCGGCTGATGACTGTTTTCAGCGATAGCTGCGCAGCTGCTCGGTCGCGATCTTGCGCGGTGCCATTCTCTGCAATGCGACAGCGCCGTTCTGGAAGGGTTGTGAATCGACCCATACTGTTAGCGCGGTACGCTGTTGACCGATATAGGACCAAGGTCCAATTGGACCGCGATGGGCGGTTCACATATTATCAACGCTCAAGTCTTGATTCCATCAGCGAGATCTCCTGCTATTTCAGCGTTGAGGGCAAGCGCCTCTGACTGAATATAAGAATGCCGGGGCGCATATCGAGCATTCTTTAGATCGATTTGCGACCTCGCGCAATGTAACCGGTGACGCGCTCTCCGTCCCAAGGCGTTAAGGACTATCCTGGCGCACAGACGGCAGCGCCATGAATCCGGTTAGATGCCCGACCGGCCCAGCAATCGGTCGTTCGCGAATCGCTAAGGTTAACTCAGGTTGTTCGAGCGATCGAGATTGGGCGGAGCCGGATGAGGTGACCCGGCGACTGGTATGCAAAAACTGTTCTACGCCGAATCTTTGCTAGTTCCGCTTCTGAATCACAAGCTACCCTGTTGGAGGGCACGATGCAGAGAAGAACTTTTATGCGGGGCGGTGCAGCGACTACGCTGATCCTGACCGGCGTCGGCGTTGCGGGTTGCACGATGACAGGAAATCAGGCACCGACCGCCGCCACCGATACCTCGAAGAAGCAGTCAATCGACGCAAGCGTCGACGGCACAATGTCACGCCTCTATTCAACTGTTGGGGGTTCGCGAGAACTTGTGGGCAAGTCGCAGGGCGTGCTCGTTTTCCCTTCCGTAGTGGAGGTCGGCTTCATCGTTGGCGGACAGTACGGGGAGGGCGCCCTACGTGTCGGCGATGCGGCCGCGGGCTACTACAGTACGGTATCAGCTTCGTTCGGCCTGCTCGCTGGAGCCCAGTCGAAGTCACTCATCTTCCTGTTTATCACCCAGGAAGCTCTGACGAAGTTTCGTAGTTCGGCGGGGTGGACGGCCGGTGCCGATGCATCGGTTGCACTGTTGAAAGTCGGCGCAAACGGCGCGCTAGATACAACGACAGCCACAGCACCGGTTGAAGCAATTGTGCTCACCAACGCCGGTCTGATGGGCGATCTATCGCTCGAAGGCACTAAGGTTTCACCCCTGAAGATCTGAAGCAATGCCTATCCCGCAGTCATCCGTCATCAAGCCACAGGGCTGACGATGATGCAAGAAACACGCCCGAAGTCAGTGGCACGCGCGATGTGACTGCGGGCCCCGGTCTTTTTCACGACCGCGGACCCACGCTCTGCTGGTGAGGATCGCTTCTATGGAATGCACACATGTCAGCATTGCAATCTGCGCATTGATTGCCGCCACGCCAGTGAATGCACTTGCCCAAGCGTCATCGGACGCCTGGGCTTTCGAAGCGACCCCCTATTTCTGGGCCGCCGGATCGAGCGGGTGGGCGCGCATCGGCGCGAGAACGCCGGCGGTCAATCTCGACGCCAGTTTCTCCAATGTCTGGCGAAACCTCGATTTCGGAGCAATGGGTACGTTCGAAGCGCGCAAGGGTCGGTGGGGGATCATCTTCGATATGGTCTACGTCGATCTTTCCAAAACGTCCGATCCTCTAGCGGGCGGCGCTCTGGGTACCGTTCGGCTCAAGGCCAATCAGGCGATCGTCCAGGCGGCGGGCGCCTATCGGGTGCTCGACAGTCCGACGACGCCCGTCGACGTGCTAGCAGGCGTGCGCTATACGCATATTGATGCCAGCACCACTCTCTCCTCGAGTCGTTTGCTTCCGAATGGCGACAGTCACAGCGACAGCGTAGGCTGGACCGATGGTTTCGCGGGGATCCGGGCAGCTTTTGCATGGACCGAGAGGTGGTCGGTCGTCGGCTATGCTGATGTCGGAGCCGGTGGGACGAAGCTTTCCTGGCAGCTTCTCGGAAGCATCAACTACAACGTCTCGAAGACGTTCGTCGCAAAGGCTGGGTATCGCGTGATCAGCATGAACTATGACCAGTCCAAGTTCCTTTACGACATCAAGACAGCTGGGCCGTTCATCGGAGTTGGCATCCGGTTCTAATGCTGGCGAGCCGCTATGATCTTCGCAAGAACGATGAAGAACAGGAGGCGAACGCAAATCACTCAGGTCGCTGAATAAAAGCCGCTTCAATCCAATGACCGACACATGTTCAGGCCCAACACGCGCGATGAAACCGGTTAAGGCTTGACCGGCGCCCAGGACGGCGCGGGATCGAACGATCTGAGCGTCCCAGCGATGCGCGCGGTTTGTGGCCCAAGGTCCCGCTGGTAGAGTTGGCCATCCTGATTCACGATGAAACTCATCACTCCCGTCGTGCCATAGCGAACAGGCCATGCGATAAGTGCATAACCTATAGTCATCTCTCCGTTGATCACGTAGTTCCTCGGACCGTCTTTTGCATGCATGCCCTGCGTCGTGAGAATCCGATAACGATAGCCGTGATAGCCGTCGCGCGAGAAAGTAGCGCTTTCAGGCATCGCGGCCGCAAGAGGACCCAGTGGACTTGCGGCTTCACCGGGACGAACCGGCCAGTACAGTCCGTCACGCTGGCCCGGCGTGCTGACAAGACGCTGCGCGTAATGACCGGTTAACGCATGGTAGTCGCTCTGCGCGTCCAGGTAAGCCAGCGATGACATCATCGCGGCTCGCTCGTTGCGGACAAGCCGGCGCGTGAACAGTTCGTCCGTTGCGGCCGCCGTATCGAAGTGCCAGCCGCGCGAGGTCTGCACAAGTGGGATCGGCAATGTCCAGTCGCTGTTGCCGACCTCTACACGAGCAGTTGGGCGCCCTTTATGCGGTCCTTCCTCCAATACAATCTTGTGACCCTGCGCCCATGCACCGAGGAAATCGTAGATATCGTCTTGCACGACGTCTTGCGCTGGGATCAGTTGATGGTAGTTGCGTCCTAACACATGCTTCATCGAATCCTCGTCGCTGGCGGCGAGCGCATTGACAAACGCATTCGCAGCAGCGTCCGGCGTTCGATAGATAGCCTGTGCGCCTGCTGGCGGTGTCACCGCTAGCAGGGCCGACAAGACGAGAAGCGCACGGGCTGCGCGGATAGCACAGATGAACCTCGAGGCGCGTGCATAAGGTCTGCATGTGGACATAAAGCGGAGCATCACATTCTCCTCGAGCGGTTCAATCGTTATCGGCGGAAATGACCTCCGAAACCACCGCCGCCTCCGCCTCCGCCAAACCGGTCTCCGCCCCCGGACCTGCCGCCCCCGAAGTTGTCGTTGGCCAACGTTGCGCGGCTTGCATCGCCACGCTGCATGTCCTGGCGGGCGGCGTCACCGTCCCCGGCACCGCGTAGCGCGTTGCTGCGGTTCGCGTAGTCAGCGCTATTGCGCAGATCGCTAGTGTTGTAGCCACCTTTATCGATGCCCTGCAGTCGCTGGCTGGCCGAGCCGCTCATATTTTCGCCAGTGCGGCTCTGTAGCGTTTGCATCGCCTGGGCACGTGAGCTGTCATAGCCGCGGTACGCATTGTGTTGCACGCTGTTCAGGTCCCCTGCATTGGCGTGAACGCTGGTATTTCGGTTCCAGTTCGTTGTACCGCCGCTTGCATTGAGGCGGTTATTGACATTGATGTTGTTGTAGTGGTTGACATTCACATTGACGCTGTGACTGTTCCAGTCGAAACCACCCCAAAGCGAGTTGGTCACGGCGATGCCAGCTCCAAACGCGAGGCCCGCAGCGAAGCCCGTTGCGACCGCGTATCCAGGCGGGGGCGGAAGATACACGGGCGGATACCCAGGGTAAAGCCAGGGCCCATAGACAGACGCCGGGTTGTAGGTAGGCACATACACGACCTGCGGGTTCGCGGGCTGGATCTGAACCGTGTTCTGTACGACGATCACCTTTTGCTGTTCGCTCGACTTCAGATTGCCCGCCTGCTGCGCCTGCTTGCGCAGCCGTTGAATGGAATCCATAACGTCGTTTGGATGCGCAAGAAAAGCATCGCCGGTCTGTTTGACCCAGTCCGGTTTGGATGCCATCGTCGCCAGCACCTGCGGAAACGCGACCAGCGATTGCACACTCGGATCCCACGGTTGCGACGCGACAGCTTTCACCGCGGCGTCGCCTGACATTTTGACATTGGCCTTCGACCATGCTGCGGCGGCCTGAACTTGCTGAGGGAATGTCGTCGCCATCAGCACCTGAGCAAGTAGCGCATCGGGGTACAGCGCTATCGGGGCGGTCAGCGAATCGAGCTGCTGATTCGACGGTCCAGCTGCGCTTTGCGCGTAGGCTGAATAGGGTGCTGCGGCGCCGACGGACAGCGATAGAACAATCGCTGCGCAAAGCACGAGTGCCGCTCCCGCGTGTTCTCCGTTTACTCTCACGATCAAAGCCTCCCGCGGTGGGCAGTGCGGCATTTGCCAAAACACAAACCTGCTCGCCCCGAGGCGACCGTTGCGACGCTTCGTTGCGGGCTTTGAATTGAGAACCTCTGATGCGTTTGTTAGCTCACCAAGCCCGGCGCTCCCGCACCGGATGTTTATAGGCATGCTGCGGATTCCGACAAACTGTATTTATATGCAACGTCAGGAAGTGCCGCTATTGGACTAAGGGCCTATGGAGGGAATATCCGCCTCGACGTTATCCTCCTGTAGCGCAGCATTGAATATCGCGTCCGTTCGGTATTGCAACTAATTCGCTATGCGCATCCGTACATGCGCGAGTCTGTCAGAAGCCAAGCTGGCGGGCGCAGCCGAACGCCGTGGACAACGGCACGGATGACTAGGTGTGTGTACCATCTCCCCACCTCCTTGCACTGATATGAGAAAACAAGGGAGGCCTGATGCACCGGACCGTTGCCATATGCAGTCCGGTTCGTATGCGACCGGGCTACAGGTGCACTCACCCCTGGGAGACGTTCGTTGGACAGGATATCGAAAGGGTTGCTCAGTGCCTTGGGGCGTCTCACCCTGTTGTCGATGGCAATCGCAGCCGTTCCGGCCACGCGCGGACCCACGATAGTAAGAAGCAACGCCGAAACCGACCGTAGCGTTGCGACCTGCCGGATCTGCGCGTTGCCCCGTGGCGATAAGATGCGCCCGACTTCGCCGGATCTGGCCGGCATCGCAACCGTCGCCGCTTCGGGCATGACGGCGGCGGCACCCCCGAACTTCAAGGGGATTGCGAGTGCTGGCGGGAACCGCGATGCGGACAAAGCGGACCTTGTCGACGGCCGACTGCGAGACTTCATGCATTCGCCGACGTCATCGGTAGGGACATCTTCAAAATCTGGACGGGACATTGAACGTGTGACGTTCAGCAGACTCCGATTGAATGTCCGCTCGGCAACCGTACGCTGCGGGCGTTTCTGCAGCGCCGGCCAAACGCTTCCAGTGACTTACCTGGCGACAGGTCCTTCTGCAACCGCCAGAGATCGCCCGTTACGAGTGGTGATTGCCGCCACTGCACCATTCGTGCTGCCGCAGACCGATCTGCCGGCCGGTTTCAGCATTGACCTATGGAATGAAGTGGCGAGTCGATTGCACGTCCAATTCGCGTGGGGTTCGGTTCCGACACAGTCGGATTTGCTGCGTTCGGTTCAGCGGGGAGATGCAGATGTCGCAATAGCCGCTATCACGATGACACCGGAACGCGAGAAAATGGTCGATTTCTCGCTGCCGTACTTCGACTCTGGACTACAGATTATGGTGCGTGCGCGGAACGAAAGTGCGTTTCTGGAGACTTTCCGTTCGATTCCCTGGCGAGCCATTGGCCAGCTTTTGTGCGTGGCAGCCATCCTCGTCTTCCTTCTCGCCAACCTGCTCTGGCTGGTCGAACGCAAGCACGATCGGAGTTTTCAGAAGCCCTACGTACGGGCGTTAGGAGAAGGTCTATGGGGGACCATCTTGATCATCGCAACGGGAGAGCACGGCGAACGCGACGCCGCCAACATATGGAAACGCATGTTGGTGCCCGCAATGTGGTTGATCGGCGTCGTGTTGATCGCCCAACTTACGGCAACTGTGACCTCGTCTCAAACAGTGACGCAGCTTCAGTCAAACATTCAGGGTCCGGGCGATCTGCCGGGCAAAGCGATTGGCACTGCGGCGGGCACAATTGCCGCAGATTACCTCACGCAGCGTGGCTTGCCATTTGTCGATGTGAAGACAGCTGCAGACGGAATCCGGATGCTTACTCAAGGCGAGTTGCAGGCAATTGTCTATGATGCTCCGACGCTCCAATATTGGGCCGCAAAGCGCGGCAACGGTATATTGATGGTCGTCGGCCCGATATTCCGGCCTGAAAAGTACGGAATTGCCCTGGCGGCCGGCAGTACGTTACGCAAACCGATCAACGAAGCGCTGCTCGCCATGTACGCGGACGGGACGTATGAAAAGATCTACGGGAAGTGGTTCAGGCAGGGGAAGTAGATGCCGCGTACGAGGTTAGTCACTCGAACAGAGTTGCGCCCACGTCGACTCCACAAGGTGTTGCAGTAACGGGCCGCTACTTGCCCGGCACGGACATGGCATTCGCTGACTCCCGTTCAAAGGCAGCTTGTAGGCTGGATCGGCCGTTCGAATGACGGATGTATCTGCTGGGTGAGCGGCAGCTCCTGGCCGGTAAGCGCCCGCCGCCATCATCCGCAGCGGTCACTTACCGAACTTGCCCGAACCGAGCTGCTGGTTGCGCTCAGCAAGAAACTGGATAAGACCGTCAGCACCGCTCTCCTTGATCTTGTCACTGAACTGCTGGCGATATGTCTGGATGAGCCAGACGCCGAGCACATTCAGGTCATACAACCGCCAGCCCTGCGGCGTGCTGTACAGCCGCTAGTCGATCTCTGCTGGTTCGCCGTTCCTGGTCGCGACCGTGCGCACCACCACGTCCGTATCGGTTGGAGCGATGTGTATCGGCGGGTAGTCGATCCGTTGGTCTGGACGGAGCTGACCGATAGCACCCGAATAGGTGTGGATCAGGAGCATCTTTTCACCCACTGCGCGCCGCAACGTCGCCGGCAGCGACGTTGCGGCAGCGCGGCGAGTCGGCTCAGCGCGTGCCGATCGTCACCACCAGATTCGCCTGCGAGCTGAGCCCCGCCGAATCGACCGCGGTCAGCGTCAGCGTGTAGGTTCCGGCGACCGGGTGCCGCCATTTGGCAACGAGACCCGGCCCGCTCTCGACCAACACCATGCCGGACGGCGCGCCTTTGATGTCGACCGTCACGTTGTCCGCGCCTGGGTCCTCGATACTGATCACGCCGCTGACCGCGCGGCCCTCAACACCGCTGATCGGCGCAGCCGAGATCGCGGGGCCGGTTGCCGCGGACGAGATCCGCACGCTCATCGTCGACGAACCGGACTGGCCGTTGCTGGTGTCGGTTGCCTTGACGCTGACGCTATACGTGCCCTTGGCGGGCGTTTTCCAGCTGATCACGCCCGCGCTGCTGATCGACATGCCCGAAGGCGCGCCGCTGAGCGAGAACCTGACCGGATCGGCCGCACTGACGTCGACCTGATAGCTGAGCGGCTGTTTCGCCTGACCCACGATCGTCGCTGCCTGCACGACCGGCTTCGATGCCGCGACGACGGTCACGTTCGCACTCGCGCTGCCCGTCGAGCCGGTGACCGTATCCTTCGCGGTCACGGTCACCTTGTAAGTGCCGGCGACCGGCCGCGCCCATGTCACCTGACCGGAACTATCTATGCTCATGCCCTGTGGTGCATTCGCGAGCGACCAGCTGAGCGCGTCCGACGAGCTGGCCGACACCGTGAACGACAGTGCGCTGCCCGCCGTACCCTTGACCGTCGCGGCCGACACGACCGGCGGTGGCGCGTTGGACACGCCGAGCGTCGACAGCAGGCTGCCGACCACCGGTGTGCCGAGCCCCGACGGCTGATCGTAGCCGGTATGGGCCGAGCAGCTCGTGCAATAACCGTCGTTGCCCGAAGTGACGTCGTAGAACGCGGTCGCGTACAGACCCGCGTCGGTCGAGACGGTGTCGTACAACTGCGTCTGCGCGAGGCCGAGTGCGCCGAGACTGTTGCGCGCCCGCTGCGCATTGGCGACGGCGACGATGCCGGCCCACTGCGGGGTCGCCAGACTGGTGCCGCCGACGCTGTACCAGCTCGGCGCGGCCGCGTCGGGCGTGATGACTGCAACGTACTGACCGGTGAACGGATCCGCATTGAACGATACGTCGCCAACCGATCGCTTCGTCAGCATGCCGAGGCCAGGCACCGACGTGTTCTGGTATGCGGGTGCCGCGGTGTACTGACTAATGCCGCCGCCGGTACCCGACCACACCGTTTCGTTTTTGGTGGTGCCGTCGTAGCTAAGATGGGTGCCGCCGACGGCTAGCACGTTCGGCGACACGGACGGCCATTCGACGCCGGTGCCGTTATCGCCGGTAGCGGCCACGTAGGTCATGTTCGCGTGCTTGAACGCCGAGTCGACGGAGCCGGTCCACGAACCTTCGGGTGCGCCGAAGCTCATCGACAGGACGCCGGGCCCCATCGCGTTCGCGAGGTTGACCGCCGCGGTCAGGGTGCCGGTCGACGCATCCGGCGCCTGGATCAGCACGATGCGCGCAAGCGGCGCGGTAGCGTGGACCCACTGCACGTCGAGCGCGATTTCGGTGGCCCACCCTGAGTCGTACGACGGCGCATTCGACGTCATCGCGCCGCTGGTCGTCGAGTTCACGACCGAGAACTGGCACGCGTTGCTGCCAGGGGCCGCGAGCGGCAGCGACGCGTTCGGCGCGATGGTGGTCGTCGTGCAGTCCGGCAAGCCGAATTTCTGGTCGAACGCCGCAAGTTCCTTGACGATGTTCGGATCGCTCATCGCGTCGATCACGTAAATCGTCTGGCCGGCGCCCATTTGCGCGGCCTCGCTCCCGCTCAGATTGCTCCATGACGATGGCAGCGGCGGTAGCTGATAGGCCGCGCGAATCTGCGCCGGCGTATACGTCGTCACCTGGGTTGAATTCGACGCCGCCCGCGCAGTGTGCGTGGCGTACCGCGCAATCGTTTGCGGCGTCAGCTGCGCAAGCGACACGACCGCCGTTGTGGACATCGACGCTTGCATGGCAGGCGGCTGATTGGCCGACGCGAACGGCGCCGTGCTGTCGATGTTGGAAGGCGCGTTCAACACCACCGGGGCCGTGTAGAACGCAGGCTTCACCAGCGTGCTCGCCACCGTGCTCGACAGCGGCGACAACGACACCGAAGTCGTGCCTGACGACGTGTCGGCGAGCTTCACGGAGTTCGTGCCGCTCGACGCCGTCGAGTCGTCACTGCCGCCGCATCCCGCCAGCAGTAGCGGCGCGAGGGCTGCGGTCACAAGGGTGGCACGCGTGAGCGTGCACCGAACCGGTCGGATAGTTTTCATTTCGATCGTCCTTCTGCGGGAGGCTGGACCGGAATTACCAGCACAGGTGGAGAAACCACGGAGGCGGGCAGATCGGGCGCGCGTCGCTGCCAGCCGCTTGAACAGGTCTGTACGGACGGGTAGTAGCCGGGCGGTTCGGCGCACCAGAGTCTGACGCTTGCAGGTGGCTGGGCAGAAGGTGGAACGGGCGATGTCTGCGCTTGCGAGCTGCATGCGCCTAATCCGGACACCAGCGCGCAGGCGGCGCAGATTGCCGTGACGATGCCACGTGAGCGATTCGACCCTGCCCGCGCGTTACGTTTACCTAATGAAATGGAACGGGCTGCCGGCCTCGCGAAATAACCAGAGAATTGAGCGTGCTCGTCGATTTCAACAAGCCCGATAGCAATCCGATTGAGCTGGATCATCGTTGTTCGCGTCTCATTGAATACAGGGTTGGGGCGCACAAAGCGATGATTGGCCTGCCGGCACCGCGCGAGAGGTTGATGGCCATTCGCGGGTTAATTGCCGGACAGACGGTGAGAGGACCTTACCATTTTTTATGGGACGGGAATAAGCGCATGCAGCGCGCGAAAACGGGGCCGCATTTTCAGCCCCTACGGCGCGCCGCTTGGACGTGTGGATAGTAGGGATTGTCCTTAAAAAAGAAGGGCCGCGCGGCGTATCACTAAACACGAACGTTCGATCCCGCTGTTTCTCTTCGGCCCCATCCGTCTGGAGAATGACGAATCGTTGCACGCGACCTAAGCCGAGTTTTCGTCGCACCACTGAATCGCCCAGCGCTTCGCCGCCTCAATAGCATCCGCGTCAGACGAATAATTTCCGAGGTCGCCCGAGTACTTCACTTCAACGGCATCGCCGCCCACCGGGGCGCGCCGATAGATCTTTGCGCGGCCGTAATAGTGGCCGCCTTCGTCAAGAGGTGACGCGTCGATGTGGAATTCTCGGTAGTCGAAATGCATGGCTATCTCCAAACGGTTGGCCTACTCGTCGTCGCGTCGGACAAGCTGGACCTGTTCGTCACCGCGCAGGGCGCTGTGTCACTCGTCGGCCCAAAAAAAACGCTTTGCGACCGATATGTACATCGTAGGCAGTAACCGCCAAGCGCGCTGACCGACCACGAGCTGCCAATGAAGGCCCCGCGGCGCGATCGGGTCGTTGGTGTAAATCGGTCGTTTGAAAGAGTCTTCGACTTTGCCGTTTTGACCCCGCGCCTCTGACTCACGATTGCAACTGCCGCGGGAGCGATTTTTGCTATGGCGGTGGTACTGCCGGGCGCATCACATGCGTTGAAGAGCTGTCCGCGCTTTGCCGATGACTCGTGCTACCGAGGCTTAGGCACGAGCGGGATACAACCTATGCTTCGACGGACGGATCGATGTTGCTAATTCATTGCACGCCGAAGAGGAGACGACAATGATGACGTTTGCTTCAGGTCTGCGGTTAGCGTCGGCAGTCGCGTTGGCGATCGGCGTTGCCGGGTGCGGTGGCGATTCGGCAGGTAAGGATGGCGGTGCAATGGCAGCATCGGCACAGGCGAAGGCGTTAGCCGCCATGTCGAACCCGACCGCGCAGACGCCGAAGATCGAGAGACTTCAGCGCTATCAGATCGACCCGACGAAGGTCTTCGTCGCGGGCATCTCGTCTGGCGGTTTCGCGGCAGTGCAGATGCACGTTGCCCATTCTTCGACCTTCAAAGGGGCCGCTGTCTACGCGGGCGGAGTGTACTGGTGCGCGGCCGCCGGAGGCGCCGCAAGCGCTTTGGCAAACTGTGGCGGCTTGACGCTTCCGTCGAATCAGGCGTCATACAACAGCACCCTTGTGGCATCCGAGAGGTACCTGGACGCGCAATCGTTCCTCGGCACCATCGATCCGGCGACGAATCTGCGCGGACAGCCCGTCTACCTCTGGTCCGGCACGCAAGACCAGGTTGTCAATCCGCTCGAGATGGCCGACCTCAACTCGGAATACCAGCGTTATGGAGCCAATGTTCGCTTCGACAATTCGTATCCCGCCGAGCACGGCTGGGAATCGCCCGACGGCGAACTTGCGTGCGGCACGCTCGGGAGTCCCTACATGGTGCGCTGCTCGGCGAATGGCGCAGTCTACGATTCAGTAAAAACGTGGCTGACGATGTTCGTCGGCCCATTGAAACCGCGCAATAACGGAAAGCTGTCGGGTACGCTGTCCGCATTCGATCAAACGGAGTTCGGGGCGTCGCCCAAGCTTTCCATGAGTTCGACGGGGAGCGTTTTTGTTCCGAAAGCCTGCGCGCAAGGGAGCAAGTGTGGATTCGTGCTCGCCCTTCACGGCTGTCTGCAGGAGGCGTCGCTTATCGGAAACCGCTGGGTCACCGAGGCGGGCATCAATGAATGGGCCGACACGAATAAGCTGGTGGTCGTGTATCCCGACACGATTGCGTCGTCTGCGCCGGGGCCGACGAACCCGAATGCATGCTTCGACTGGTGGGGCTACTCCAATCAATACGACCCGAACTACGCGCTAAAGAGCGGCTTGCAGATGTCGGTGCTCTACGCGATGGTGCAGCGCGTAACTGGCCGACCATAGGGCCGTCGAGCACCGGTTTTTGACGTTCGGCAAACGGAGGTCACACGCCTTCGACGAGAACAGCGCGATAGCGTGCGCCCTTGAACCGGTGCTGCGCGACTTCCTGGTAAGCCGGGCTGTCGTACCACGCGCGTGCGGCCGCAGTCGACGGAAACTCCGCGATCACGACGCCCTGTGGCCCTTCGCCCTCGAGAACCTGTTGAGGTCCGTAGGCAGCCAGAATCTTGACAGGATGACCTTTGAAAGTCTCGCCTACCTTGCTTTGGTAGATGTCAAGCTCACCCTGATCCTGCGTGCTTTCCTTCGTGAAGACTATGTAAGTCGGCATGGCGTACGCTCCTAGGTAGTGTCGTGGTGCGTACGATGATGCCACGAAACGGCATCAGGCTTCGATACGCAGCGTTGGTGCAGATGCCGACGGTCAGCTGTGCGAGAGAACCACCGGATCTTCCCAAACGGACTCTCTCACGTCGACCGTCGCTAGTTCTCCGGCAACCTCGAAGGCACGACGGGCACGACGGTCTGCTCATTGTCGGCCTGCGAGCAGAACATCTGCTACGCGAAGAAATCGCGCTCTACAGGCGACAGATGTTCGATGGTCCCCGCCGCTTTCAGCCCGATCGAGCCGTGCACCGGGCGCACTGGTAAACCACTATCGCGTGCCGATCGGTATGCCAGTAGTGTCGGATCAGGAGGCGTCCGCGCACGCCCTCCGTCTCACTTCGAGGGGGCGCCTTTGAAGAACTCATTCCGCTGGCTCGGCAAGTCCGATTCAGTCCCGCCGTAGCACATCCGCGAAGCTCCCTGCGTTACGTACACCGCGTCGGCGATTCACGACGAGCCATGTGCGCCGGCAGTCGGTCAGTCCAATCCAGAAAACAGGAGACACCATGCTTTCAGCAATCCAGTTGCTTCGAGCGGCGGCGACCGCCGCATTGGCGCTGTGCGGGGGCGCGGCTTTCGCGCAGGCATCGATCGTTTCCGGGCCGCCCAGCGATCCGTCCTGCATGGTCCCATGGAAGACCGACACGAAGTTCGTCAAGTATCCGAAGAAGAGCGGGCCTTACCGGATCGCGCTGGTGAACGGCTATATCGCGAACACCTGGCGTATCCAGATGATCAAGACGGCCAAGGCCTATACGGCGCAACCCGCCGTCGCCGCCAAGCTGAAGGAATTCAAGGTCGTCTCGACCGGCGAGGACGTGCCGGCGCAGATCTCGGCCGTCAACAACTTCATCGATGCCGGTTATGACGCGATCGTCGTGGATGCGCAGAACCCGACCGCGTTTGGACCCGCGATCCGCCGCGCGAAGAAGGCCGGTGTCGTGCTGGTCGCGTTCGACAATACGCTCGACAGCGAAGACGCGATCAACGTCGACGTCGACCAGTACGGGCTCGGCGTGCTGTGGGCCAAGTGGCTCGCCGGCCACCTGCCGAATGGAGGCAAGCTGCTCGAGGTCCGCGGGGTGGCGGGCACGTCGGTCGACACCGACCGGCACAATGGTTTCCATAACACATTGAACGGGACCAGCAAGAAGTGGGACGTCATCGAGGTCTACGGTAAGTGGGACGATGGAGTCGCGCAGAAGGCCGTCGCCGACGCGATTGCGGTGCAGGGCCATTTCGATGGAATTTCAGCGCAGGGCGGCGACACGGGCGTCGTGCGCGCGATGACCGATGCCAAGCATCCTTTCGTGCCGTTCGGCGGCGAGACGGAGAACGGCTTTCGCAAGTTGTGCGCGCAGTATGGGAGCCAGGGCCTGAAGTGCACGTCGGCGGGCAGCGGTCCCGCTCAGGTGGCCGTGGCGATCAAAACGGCGCTCGCCGCACTGGACGGCCAGACGATCCCGGTCGCAATCAAGCTGCCGCTCGATGTCACCGACGATTCGAAGCTCAAGGCGGGCGTCAACTATTTCCCGAACGAGTCCGACAACTTCTTCGTCGGCAACTCGTTCCCGACTTGCGGCATCAATTTTTCCGCGCAGGAAATCATGAAGCAAAGCCAGGGCAACCAGTAGTCGGGTGACGGCCCGCGACGTGATGGGAGACGAAGCATGCGGCACGACGAACAGCAGCCGATCTTTCAGATGTCCGGCGTGTCGAAAAGCTACGGCGGCGCCGTCGCGCTGGATCATGCGGAGCTGACGGTGCGCAGCGGACGCATCCACGCGATCCTCGGCGAGAACGGCGCGGGCAAGTCCACGCTGCTGAAGGTGATGTCCGGCGTCGTGCAGCCGGACGCGGGCACGATGCACCTCGATGGCCGTGGCGTATCGTTCGCGTCGCCCGCCGCGGCGAATGCGGCCGGCATCGTCTGCGTGTATCAGGAGCTGTCGCTGATCCCTGACCTGAGCGTGGCGGACAACATCTTCGCTTCGCACCCGCCGCGACGCTTCGGCATGATCGACCGCCGGACCCAGCGCCGCCAGGCCGAGGACGCGCTCGCGCGCGCGGGCGCGGCCGACATCAATCCGCTCGCGAAAGTCCGGGACCTGCCGCTGTCGCGCCAGCAGATGGTCGAGCTCGCGAAGGGGCTGGCGCACGAGCCGCGCATCCTGATCCTCGACGAGGCAACCTCGGCGCTGACCGCGGCCGACGTGGCGCGCGTGATCGAAGTGCTCAAACGCCTGCGCGAAGAGGGGCTCGCGCTGCTGTTCATCTCGCACCGGATGCACGAGGTGAAGGCGCTCGCGGACGAATGCACGGTCTACCGGAACGGTCGTCATGTGATGAGCTTCGAGGCGGGCACACGCTCCGACAGCGAGGTCATCGAAATGATGATCGGCCGGGAGTACCGGCATGCATTTCCGGACAAACCCGAGCGCCGCCTCACCGCGGAGCCGGTTCTCGCCTGTCGAGACCTCGCGTGGAACGACAGGCTGCGGGGCGTCAGCTTTTCGTTGCGGCGCGGCGAAATCCTCGGGCTGGGTGGCCTCGACGGGCAAGGTCAGCGTGAACTGCTGCTCGCGTTGTTCGGCGTGTTGCGCGGTTGCGCGGGCAAGATCGAGATAGGCGGCAAGGCGGTGTCGATCGGGAGCCCCGTGGTGGCGCGCTCGAACCGGATCGGCATGGTGCTGATTCCGGAGGACCGCAAGACCGAAGGGCTGATGCTGCCGATGTCGGTGCGCGAGAACCTGTCGTTTGCCTCACTCGATCGCATGTCCACCGCGGGCGTGATCGATCGCGACCGTCAGCAGTCGTTCATCGACCGGATGATGGAACTCCTCGCGATCAAGTCATTCGACGTCGACGCGCCCGTGGGCTCGCTGTCGGGCGGCAACCAGCAAAAGGTGGTGATCGCGAAGTGGCTGATCCGCGAGCCGGGAATTCTGCTCCTCAGCGACCCGACGCGCGGCATAGACGTCGGCACGAAGCAGGAGATCTATCAGTTGCTCAGGCGCCTCGCAGACGCAGGCGCTGCGATCCTTTTCTATTCGACCGACTATGACGAGCTGATCGGCTGCTGCGACCGCGTGCTGGTGCTGTACGAAGGCAGGATCAAGAAGGAACTCGTCGGCTCGGCGATCACCGAGCAGAACCTGATTGCAAGTGCACTGGACCTGCCAGTCGGGCAGCTTTCGCCTTCCACGGGAGTGGCGCTATGACCGGACTGCGTTACTGGTATGCGGAAAATCGCGGGGCGACGTTCGCGTTCGGCGTGTTCGTTTTGATGTTCGCGATCTACCTGTTCAACTATCCGTCGACGTTGTCGGCGAACGTGTTTCAGACCGCGGCGAACAAGGCGGTGCTGCTCGCGCTGGTGTCGATGGGGCAGGCGCTCGTCGTGCTGACGGCCGGCATCGACCTGTCGATCGGCATGACGCTCGTGCTGACGAATTGCCTGGCATCATGGATCGTCACCGGCGACGCGCTGCACAGCGCGCTCGGCGTCGCCGGCGTGCTCGCGGCGGGCGCGCTGTGCGGCGCGCTCAACGGCGTCATCATCATTTTCGGCCGTCTGCAGCCGATCGTCACGACGATCGCGACGGGCGCCGTCTACTTCGGACTGGCGCTGCTGCTGCGCCCGGTTCCCGGCGGATCGGTCAACGAGGACCTCGCCGACGCGCTGACCGGCAAGGTCGCCGGCGTGGTGCCGGCGAGCCTGCTGATTCTGCTCGCCGCTGTGCTGGTCGTCTGGATTCCATTCAAAAGCTCGGCGGTCGGGCGCGCGGCGTACGCGACCGGCTCTTCGGAATCCGCGGCGTTCCTGTCGGGCATGCCGATCCGCCGCGCGAAGTTCGCGAGCTACACGCTGGCCGGCTTGCTCGCTGCGATTGGCGGCCTGTTTCTGACCTTCTTCACGGACACGGGCGAGGCGAGCCTCGGCAGCGCCAACTCGTATACGCTGTTTTCGATCGCCGCCGTGGTCATCGGCGGGGTGTCGCTGCTCGGCGGCAAGGGCAGCGCGATCGGCGCGATCTTCGGCGCATTCGCATTCCGCTCCATCGGCGACCTGCTGTTCGTGTTCAACGTCGACGCGTTGCTGCAGCCGCTATTCCAGGGGGTGATTCTCCTGCTCGCTGTCGCGATCGGCGCGTGCGGGCTGTTCCGGGTGCGCAACCGTCTGGAGTGGTTCCAATGACCGACGTTTCCGCAACCAGCTGGAGCGCGTTCGTGTCGCGGCTCACGCGCAGAATCGACCGGCCGATCGTGGTCGCGTTCGCGTGCATCGTCGCGCTGCTGCTGGTCGGCGGCATGTATTCGCGCAGCTTCATGTCGCCGGAGTACATCCTGCTCCAGTTGAAGGTCGGCGCGTTCCTCGGCATCATTGCGACCGGCCTGATGATGGTGATCCTGCTCGGACATATCGACCTGTCGCTGCCGTGGACGATCACAGTCGGCGCGATGATGGCGTGCGCCGTCGCGGGGCACGGCCAACTCGGGCACGTCCTCGCAATTCCGGCCGGGATCGGATGCGGCGTGCTGATAGGCGTGTTCAACGGTATCCTCGTCGCGATCCTGCGTATTCCTTCGATGATCGCGACGCTCGCGACCAATGCAGTCGCGCAGGGCATCATGATCGTCTACACCGGGGGATCGTCGCCGCAGGATTCCGCGCCCTACGTGATGCGATGGCTCGCCGCGGGCTGGCTGGTACCGGGCGTGCCGAATGCCGTCGCGCTGTGGGTGCTGATCGGCGGCGCCACGATGTTCCTGCTGTCGCGGACCACCTTCGGTCGCACGCTGTACGCGATCGGCAACAGCGAACGCGCGGCTTATCTTTCCGGCATCAATACGCGGCGCGTGACAGTGGCCGCCTTCGCCGTGTGTAGCGCGTTCGCGGCGTTCGGCGGCGTGCTGCTCGCCGGTTATGCGTCGAAAGCGGCGCAATCGATGGGCGATGCTTACCTGTTGCCGGCGATCGCGGCGGTCGTGCTCGGCGGCACGTCGATTCTGGGCGGCCGGGGTTCGTACCTGGGCACCGTGGCCGGCGCGATCCTCATTACGCTGCTGCAGTCGATCCTCTCGGTCGCGCAGATGCCCGAGGCGGGGCGTCAGATCATCTACGGCGTGGTGATCGCGGCGATGCTGCTGCTCTATGGGCGCAGCAAGCGGGAGGCGTAGGAACAAGCGCCTGTCGCACTGTGATGGCCCGTGCCCTTCGCGCCCCGCGACACAGGCCGTTTAATGGCGGTCAGCACCAGGTGAAAGCCGGCTCTCGCGGGCCAATTCGAATGCCGCTGCGTTGCCGCGCAGCGGCGGATGGCGATCGTCTGAGCCCGCGCACTGTTGTTGCTGCTGCTGTTGCCGTTGACGGTATGATTTGAAATCAACGCAACGCGGAGCAAAAGATGCGAATCCTGGTCATCGAGGACGAGCTGAAAACAGCGGCCTATCTGAAGAAAGGCCTCGAAGAATCCGGCAACGCGGTCGACGTCGCGAACGACGGTCCGCAAGGGCTGCTGCTCGCGCAGGAAGAAGAGTATGACGTGATCGTGCTCGACGTCATGTTGCCCGGCATGGATGGCTGGACCGTCGTCAAGACCTTGCGCAGCACCCGTACCACGCCGGTGTTGTTTCTCACCGCGCGCGACGACGTCGACGACCGCGTGCGCGGCCTCGAACTCGGCGCGGACGATTACCTCGTCAAGCCGTTTGCGTTCGTCGAAATGCTGGCGCGCGTGCGCACGCTCGCGCGCCGTGGACCGCCGCGCGAAAGCGAACTGATCAAGGTGGGCGACCTCGAAATGGACGTGAACCGCCGGCGCGTCAAACGGGGCGGCACGCGCATCGATCTGACGCCGCGCGAATTCTCGCTGCTGCAACTGCTCGCGCGCCGCCAGGGCGAAGTGCTGAGCCGCACGCAGATCGCGTCCTACGTGTGGGATATGAACTTCGACAGCGACACGAACGTCGTCGAGGTCGCTATTCGCCGGCTGCGCACCAAGATCGACGACAACTTTCCCGTCAAGCTTATTCACACGGTGCGCGGCGTCGGCTATGTGCTCGAACTGAAGGACACTGCCTGATGCGCGGCCGTTCGCTTGCGGCGACGCTCGCGCTTGCATTCGGCGTCACCACGCTGGCGGTGTTCGTGCTGGTGGGCAGTTTTCTGTACCTCGGGCTCGAAAAGCAGATCAACGCGCAGGACGATCTCGACATCGTGCTGGCGGCGCGCCACGCACGGCGGCTGATGGAGGAGCTGGAGTCGGCGCAGGGCATTGACGAGCACGGCGAGCGGCTGACCAGCATCGTGCTAGGCAACGCAGCGATGTCGATGGAAGTGTTCGGCCCGGACGGCAACCGGGCGCTCGCACACAACATTGCTCAGACGTTCGCAAACCCGAACGCAGCGAGCGGCGCAGCGAGCGTTGCCGGATTGCCGCCGCTCGCGCGAGTAGCCGCCACCGCGCGCATCACCGAGGCCGACATTGGCGACTGGCACGGCCGCGCCGGCGCGCCGATCCGCGGCATTTTCACCGACGCGCGGCTGCGCAACGGCGACACGGCGAGCGTGCTGGTGGCGCGCAACATGAGCGACCGCTGGCTGCTGCTGGACCGTTACCGCGACACGCTGCACCTGGCTGGCGTGGCCGGTGTGCTGCTGGCGATGCTGCTCGGCTACCTGTTGATTCGCGCCGCGCTGCGGCCCTTGCGCGAGATCGCGGCGAGCGCGAGCCTCGTGACGGTCAATCGTCTCGATACGCGGATCGCGGTCGCGCGCGTGCCCCGCGAACTGGAGGCGCTGGTGACAGCGCTGAACGCGATGCTGGAACGCGTCGAGCAGGGCTTCCAACGGCTGTCGCGTTTCACCGCCGATCTAGCGCACGACATGCGTACGCCGCTCGCCAACATGCGCGGCGCCGCCGAAGTGGCGCTGGCCCGGCCGCGCTCTGTCGATGAATACGAGTCGCTGCTGGCGTCGAACCTGGAAGAGTGCGACCGCCTGGCGAGGATGATCGAAAACGTGCTGTTTCTCGCGCGAGCCGAACATCCTCAGTTCGTCAAACACATGCGCGAGTTCGACGCGGCGCGCGAGTTGACGCACATCGCCGACTACTTCGAAGGGATTGCCGAAGAAGCGAAGGTGCGCGTGCGCGTGAGCGGCGCGGCCACGCTGACGGCCGATCTCGAACTGTTTCGCCGGGCAGTCAGCAATCTGCTCGCCAACGCGATCCGCTATACGCCGCCGGGCGGCGAGATCGTGCTGGACGCGAGCGCTTCGTTCGATGCAGTGCGCGTCACTGTGTCGAACGAGGGGCAACCGATCGCCGCCGATAATCTGGAGCGGATTTTCGACCGGTTCTATCGCGTCGACCCGTCGCGCAGTACGCTGCCTTCGTCGGCTTTGTCGCAAGGCTCGACGGGTTCGACCGGGCTAGGGCTTGCAATCGTGCGCACGATCATGGACCTGCACGGCGGCTCGGTGCACGCCGAAAGCGATGCACGGAGCACACGCTTCGTGCTGACGTTCAAGCGCGGATGACCGCTCGCCGTAACGGCGAGCGGTCCAGCGCCCGAGTGGCGCTTTATCCCGGCGTTGCATGCTTCGTCGCGGTGGTGGCGGTGTCCAGCGGTTGATCGCCCCACGTGCCGCCCAACGCCTTCAGCAACAACACGCTCGACTCCAGTTGGCGGGCGGCGATCTGATTGGCGGTGATCTGATTCGTCAACGCGATCGTCTGCGCGGTCACGACGTCGAGATAGCTGACCGCGCCCGCGTTGAAGCGGTTCGTCGTGAGTCGCAAGGACAGATCGGCGGCCGTGGTCGCGCGCTGCTCGCTGGCGGCTTCGCCAGCGAGCGCGTGCAATGCGGACAGGTTGTCCTCGACCTGCTGAAACGCCACCAGCACGGACTGTCGATAGTCGGCGACCGTGCCGTCGTACTGCGCGTTCGCGCCATGTAGCGTCGCTCTCCGTTGGCCGCCGTCGAACAGCGTGCCGACCAGTTGCGAGCCGAGCGACCAGAACAGACTCGGCGCGCTGAGCCATGGCGCAAAGAACGTGCTCTCCAGTCCCACGCTCGCCGACAGCGTCAGATCGGGATAAAACGCCGCGCGCGCGACGCCGATTCGCGCATTGGCCGACGCCACCCGCCGTTCGGCGGCGGCGATATCGGGACGCCGCTCCAGCAATTGCGACGGCACACCGATCGGGATAGCGGGCGGCGACGCGAGCGA
>NZ_DASXHN010000165.1:0-2063 GCF_036488505.1 Paraburkholderia sp.
CTGAACAACTACTCGCTGACACCGGTCGACGTGACGGCGGCCATCTCTGCACAGAACGTGCAGGTGGCAGGCGGCGGTCTGGGCGGTACGCCGTCGGTGCCGGGCCAGATGTTGCAGGCAACCATTACGGAAGCCACGCTGCTGCAAACGCCTGAGCAGTTCGGCAACATTCTGCTGAAGGTGAATCAGGACGGCTCGCAAGTGCGGCTGAAGGACGTGTCGCGCATCGAGCTGGGCGGTGAGAACTACAACTTCGACACGAAGTACAACGGTCAGCCGACCGCCGGCTTCGGTATCCAGCTTGCCACAGGCGCCAACGCGCTGAACACGGCGAAGGCCGTGCGCGCGAAGATCGACGACCTGTCGAAGTATTTCCCGCCGGGCCTGGTCGTGAAGTATCCGTACGACACCACGCCGTTCGTGAAGCTGTCTATTGAAGAAGTGGTCAAGACGCTGATCGAAGGGATCGTGCTGGTGTTCCTGGTGATGTACCTGTTCCTGCAGAACCTGCGGGCCACGCTGATCCCGACCATCGCCGTGCCGGTCGTGCTGTTGGGCACCTTCGCGGTCATGGGGCTAGTGGGCTTCTCCATCAACACGCTCTCCATGTTCGGGCTGGTGCTCGCCATCGGCTTGCTGGTGGACGATGCGATCGTGGTGGTGGAAAACGTAGAGCGGGTGATGGCCGAGGAGGGGTTGTCTCCAAGGGACGCCACCCGCAAGGCGATGGAACAGATTACCGGTGCGCTGGTTGGCGTGGCGCTCGTGCTGTCGGCCGTGTTCGTGCCGGTGGCGTTCTCGGGCGGTTCGGTGGGCGCGATTTACCGGCAGTTTTCGCTGACCATCGTCGCGGCCATGATCTTGTCCGTGCTGACCGCGTTGATTTTGACGCCGGCGTTGTGCGCGACCATCCTGAAGCCGATCGAGAAGGATCATCACGTCGAGAAAAAGGGTTTCTTCGGCTGGTTCAACCGCAATTTCGCAAGAAGCCAGGACAAGTATCACAGCGGCGTGCAGCACGTTATCCGGCGTTCGGGCCGCTGGCTGATCATCTATCTCGTGGTGATCGTCGCGGTGGGTTTCCTGTTCGTCCGCCTGCCGAAGTCGTTCTTGCCTGACGAAGACCAGGGCACGATGTTCGTGCTCGTCCAGGCGCCGGCGGGTTCGACGCAGGAGCGCACGGCCAAGGTTCTTGCCGATGTTTCCAACTGGCTCCTGACGGACCAGAAAGACGTCGTCGACGCCGTATTTACCGTGAACGGCTTCAGCTTCGCTGGCCGCGGCCAGAACTCGGGCCTCGTGTTCGTGCGGATGAAGGATTACGCGCTACGGCAGCGGGCGGACCAGAAGGTGAGCGCGCTGGTCGGACGGATGTTCGGGCACTTCGCCGGCTATAAGGACGCGATGATCTTCCCGGTCAATCCGCCGTCGATTCCGGAACTGGGTACGGCTTCAGGCTTCGACTTCGAGTTGCAGGACCGCTCGGGTCTCGGTCACGCGAAGCTGATGGAAGCGCGCAACATGCTGCTCGGCATGGCGTCGAAGGACCCGACGCTCGCGCAGGTTCGTCCTAACGGCCTGAACGATACGCCGCAGTTCAAGGTGAAGGTGGATCGCGAGAAGGCGAATGCGCTGGGTCTGTCGCCTGCGACCATCGACAACGTGTTCTCGATCGCGTGGGCTTCGTCGTACGTGAACAACTTCCTTGACGTCGATAACCGGATCAAGAAAGTCTACGTACAGGGCGACGCGCAGTTTCGCATGAACCCGGAGGACCTGAACAAGTGGTACGTGCGCAATACCGCCGGCACGATGGTCCCGTTCGGTGCATTCGGTACGGGCGAATGGATCTACGGCTCGCCAAAGCTCGAACGCTACAACGGTATTTCGGCAGTGGAAATCCAGGGTGCGGCAGCGCCGGGCAAGTCGACGGGCCAGGCCATGGCCGCTATTGAAGCGATTGCGGCGAAGTTGCCGGCCGGTATCGGGTACGAATGGACCGGTCTGTCGCTGCAGGAACGCCAGTCGGGTTCGCAGGCGCCAATCTTGTACGGCATCTCGAT
>NZ_DASXHN010000199.1:0-4079 GCF_036488505.1 Paraburkholderia sp.
CGGGTTTTCCTTCGCGTTGTCCATTAGTCGCCCCGCACCATGGTGAAGAATTCGACGCGTGTCGACGCGGCGTCGTGGCGGCGTGCCGCACGCTGCTCCGCCAGGCGGACGGAGAGTGGTTCGATCAGGTGTCCATGCAGACTCGCGTGTTGCTCCGGCAACTGCAGCAGCGCATCGGCGAGCGCGGCGAGTTCAGCGCGGCGGCGGTCACGGCCCAGATGGCATGCGACGCCAACCGGCGCGTGCCCGGCGGGTTGACGCAGGCGCAGTGTGGCGCGGGTCACGGTGGCTTCGCCGAGATTGAATGCATCCCCGCTGCCGCCGATGCGGCCGCGCACCATCGCGAGCCCGGTTTCGGGCCGCCGCAGCCAGTCGAACTCAGGTGGGGTCGCGCCGTTCAGCGCTTGGCTCAATGCGGCTTCTAGCTCAGCGCACGGCGTGTGCGCCAACACGGCCATCCATGCGCGCCGCATGGCGGAGGAAGGCGAGGCGGGAGAGGCACTCATCGAGGTTCCTGTTAATCCAGCGAGTCGTTATTTATCCATCTATTCATCTAAACGTCTAGATGAGATAGGACAAAACTAATTCTGCTTGCGGCAACCGTCCTTTCATATTTCCATCACGGGTTGCACACTACAATGCGTGTCACAGCGAATATTTGAACTGAAGGGAATGACAGCACCATGACATCGAACGATACCGCCGCGCCGGGCGCTCAGCTCGAACGTGGCGCGGGGGTTGCCGTATGGCGGCAGATCGAGCAGATCCTCGCTGCCGAGATAGCGGGCAGCGGCTTCGGCGAAGACGGGCGCTTGCCGAGCGAAGGCGAGCTGGCCAGACGTTTCGATGTGAACCGCCATACCGTGCGACGCGCGATGCTGGGGCTTGCCGCACAAGGGCTCGTTAGCGTCGAGCAGGGGCGCGGCACTTTTGTCCAGCCCGGCGCGATCGACTATACGATCGGCCGCCGTACCCGTTTCACCGAGAATCTGCGTCAGCAGCATCATGCTGCGGGCGGCACGCTGCTGTCTGCGGTGCGGGGCAAAGCTGAGCCGAACGTGACGAAGGCGCTGGGGCTGCGTGCCGGTGTGCAGGTCTACCGTATCGAATCGTTGCATGAGTCCGACGGCGTGCCGCTCACCTTCGCGCGCAACTGGTATCCGGCTGCGCGCTTCGCGGGCCTGCCGGAGGTGCTGGAGCGTGCCGGCGGCATTACCAGGGCGCTGGCCGAGTTCGGTGTCGCCGACTACCTGCGCAAATGGAGCCGCATCGGCAGCGTGCTACCCGAGCCCGAAGTGGCGCGACGGCTGAACATCAACCGGCAGCAGCCGGTGTTGTGGGTCGAGAACGTGGATGTCGATCTGCAGGGCACGCCGATCAAATACGGCGTGACGCACTTCGCGGCCGAGCGCGTACAACTGATGGTGGAACACGACATATGAGTACGGCCGCACGGTTGGCAAATGAAGCGGCCGAATGGTCCGCCGACGCGCGTTTTGCGGTGTACTACGCGCCGTCGCGCGCGTCCGGCTGGTGGCAGGCCGGCTCCGAATGGCTGGGCCGCGACGTGGAAAACGGTCTCGCGTACGCGCCGCCGCAGCCTGACACGCTCGCGCGCTCGGTGAGGGAACTCACTGAGACGCCGCGTCGCTACGGCTGGCATGGCACGCTGGTCGCTCCCTTTCGTCTGGCTGACGGCGTAAGCCCCGGCGAGCTGCTGGACCAGGCGCGTCGCTGGTCGCACCAGCAGCGGGCTTTCGTGTTGCCGGTGAAAGCGGCGACACTTGGGGACTTCGTCGCGCTGCAGCCCGCGACGCCCGATGGCGAAGCCGGCATGCGCGCGCTCGCGTCCGGTGCGCTGAGTACGCTCGACGGATTGCGTGCCAAGCCGTCCGCCGCCGACCTGGCACGCCGTCTGGTTGCGCCGCTGACGCAACGCCAGCGCTCTTTGCTTGTCGAATGGGGTTATCCGTACGTGTTCGACGAATTCCGTTTTCATATGACGCTGTCAAGCTCGCTCGACGCAGCCGATGAGCGCGCGGCGCTGGTCGCCTGGTGGCAGCAGCGGATTACGCAACTTGGTCCGCTCGTTGTTGACAACGCAGCGCTTTTTGTCGAGCCCGCGCCTGGCCAGTCCTTCGTGCTGTGGCAGCGTTTATCGTTTCGGAACGTTGAGGTGGAAAAGCAATGAATGGCTGTTTGATCTACGTGATGGGGCCGTCGGGCGCTGGCAAGGACTCGCTGCTCGGCTTTGCGCGTGATCGCGTGAAGAGTGAACCCATCCTGTTCGCGCATCGCTACATCACGCGGCCGAGCGGCAATGGAGAGGAGCACGTTGCGCTTACTGTCGAAGAATTCGAGTTGCGCTCGGCGCTCGGTCTCTTTGCGCTCGACTGGTCGAGCCATGGGCTGCGTTACGGCATCGGCATCGAGGTCGATACCTGGCTCGCGCGCGGCTGTGCCGTCGTCGTCAACGGCTCGCGTCAGCATTTGCACCGCACGCTCGAGCGCTATCCCGCCACGGATGTGGTTCATATCGACGCCGCGCCTCATGTGCTGGAGGCGCGTCTCGGCGCGCGTGCACGGGAGAGCGCGGAAGAGGTGGCGGCAAGGCTCGCGCGCCGCGCGCCGTTCTCGCTGCCGGATGGCGTGCGCCTGACCACCATCGATAATTCCGGTGCGCTCGAGGACGCCGGCCGCGCGTTCGTCGACGCGGTGCGCGGCGCGGCGGGTTGCGGACTTTGATCGCGATGCGGGGCCACAGGTACTGCCGAGCCCGGCCGAACTAGGACGCGGCGCGATCGTGCTGCCGTGTAGTCTGCTCGTCGGCGGCGCGTTGAAGGAGCGGTTGTGGCAGCAGGCCTTGAGCGCCTGCCGCGCGATGCACTCGTTCGAACGGTTGAGCGTCGAGCTGGAGTTGCGATGAACGCTGGTTGCGCGTCCCTTCAGATTCCGAGCCGGTATCCGACGCCGTATACCGAGACGATTGGCTCGCTCTCATCGCACCGTCTGCAGTTTGCGGCACAGGTTCTTGATATGGCTGTCAACGGTGCGGTCCGTGACCACGCGGTGGTCTTCGTACAGATTGTTCAGCACGTAGTCGCGGGGAAAGATGCGTCCGGGCGATTTCATAAGCAGCACCAGCAGACGCAATTCGAGCGGCGTGAGCTTGAGTTCCTTGCCGTCGAGCATCGCATGATGAAACTGCTCGTCGACATCGAGCCCTTGCGGTGCTTGCTGCGCGCCGGTCAGGGAAGCAACCGCGGGCGCCGAGCGCCGCAGGATCCCTTCACGCGGGCCACCACTTCGCGTGGGCTGAACGGCTTGAAGACATAATCGTCGGCGCCGATTTCGAGGCCTGGCAGCCGGTCAATTTCGTCGATGCGCGCGGTCAGGATAATCACGGGCAGCGCCGAAAATTGCCGCAGCTCGCGGCAGATATCCATGCCGTTGCGCCCCGGCAGCATGAGGTCGAGCAG
This sequence comes from Paraburkholderia sp., assembly GCF_036488505.1. Classification (GTDB taxonomy): domain Bacteria; phylum Pseudomonadota; class Gammaproteobacteria; order Burkholderiales; family Burkholderiaceae; genus Paraburkholderia. The sequence goes on from NZ_DASXHN010000199.1 coordinate 3,480, forward strand.
CATCAGCGACGGTGGCGTCGCGCGAATGAACGGTATCACGGCCTGTCCGTCGGCGATGATCGTAGTCGTGAAGCCGTCCAGATGCAGATAGTCTTCGAGTACAGCGGCGAGCTTAGGTTCGTCCTCAACGATCAGGATGGGTGAACTGCGGGCTTCAGTCATCACATCAGTCTCCTTCCGGCGGAAAGCGCGCGGTGATCGAGACACCGCCGAGCGGCGAAGGCCTGGCGTCGATCGTACCGCCATGGGCCGTCGCGATAGTACGGCACAGTGACAGGCCGAGGCCCGCGCCGCCGCTCACAAACGGCCTGTACAACGTTCAACCGGTCCACCTCGCGCATCGTCATGGTGATCGTCCCGGATGCTGTCATGCGAGCCTCCCATCAATGGTCAGCCAGCATGACATGCGACGTTTCAGCTTTGCCCAGATACGACATTACAGCTTTGCTCTGACAACCGATGTCGGGGCCTGATTCAGATGTCCGGGTTTGGACTTTTTAGAAATGTCCGGTTTTAAGAGTCCAGCAATCTCTATGTTAGAGGGCTTTTAAGCACCGAGCCAACCCGCATTCCGGCGGTTCCCAGAATCGCTTCATTCAA
>NZ_DASXHN010000204.1:0-8720 GCF_036488505.1 Paraburkholderia sp.
ATCGTCCATGCTGGCCGGGCGCAGATGAAACGGTGACGGAGCTTCGGTTGGATCGAACATGGTGGAACGACGAAGATGAGTCGGGTCAACGGTAAAACAGGCCGCGCGCGCTGGCAATGGCTGTTTGTCCCGAGCATACCCAGGCGCAATGATTCGCGGAAATAAAAAAAGCCCACTTCTTTCGAAGTGGGCTTTCTCAAATCTGGCGGAGCGGACGGGACTCGAACCCGCGACCCCCGGCGTGACAGGCCGGTATTCTAACCAACTGAACTACCGCTCCAGATCCTTCTTGCTGCACCGTTCAAACTGCCAACCGAACGACGCCGATATGCTGGCGTCCCCTAGGGGATTCGAACCCCTGTACTCACCGTGAAAGGGTGATGTCCTAGGCCTCTAGACGAAGGGGACAACGTACTGCTTACACCTTTAATGAAAAAGCCCGTTCAGGTTTGTATGAACGGGCTTTGTCTGGCGGAGTGGACGGGACTCGAACCCGCGACCCCCGGCGTGACAGGCCGGTATTCTAACCAACTGAACTACCACTCCAGTCTCTACACCCTTGCTCGCGAGCGTCGGTTAATTCTCTGCAAGCTGCGCTGCCTTACTGCTACTCGAACATTAAAGCGACGCCGATGTTTGGCGTCCCCTAGGGGATTCGAACCCCTGTACTCACCGTGAAAGGGTGATGTCCTAGGCCTCTAGACGAAGGGGACATAGTCTTTTCAGACCTGTCTTATCGCAGCCAGCTCACGCCAACTTGTCAGTTATTTCGTGTGGCCAGCTACGAAGACCGATATTCTACTACGCTTTGGTGATCTGTGAAGTGTTTTGTACTACAACTTCGACTCTTCCGAACCACTTTGCCCTGCTCTTTTTGGTGGAGGTAAGCGGGATCGAACCGCTGACCTCTTGCATGCCATGCAAGCGCTCTCCCAGCTGAGCTATACCCCCGCACATCAGAGAAACGAGATTCTAGAGGCCGATCTACGCTTTGTAAATACCCCTTCGGCAATTCAGGCGAATTTTCCAAGGTCGTATGGAAAGTCTCGCCTGCGCGCCTGAACACCCTCATTAACCAAGCGCTTTTTCAATCCGATCGACGACGACATCGCGCCCGAACAGCATCAGCACGCTATCTATCGACGGTGTGTGGGTCGTACCCGCCACCAGCAGACGAACCGGCATCGCGAGCTGCGGCATCTTCAGCTTGTGCGCGCCAAGTGTGGACTTCAGCGCGGCGCCGATGCCGTCCTTCGTCCACTCGACGCCCTTCAGCGCGGCGGCCAGTTCGGCGAGCGCCGGACGGACTGCATCGGTCACATGCTGCGCGAGCGACTCGGCATCAGGCGCCGGCGTTCGATAGAACATTGCGGCGTTCTGCGCGATGTCCTTTACCGTGGATGCGCGGTCTTTCATCAGACCGACTACGGCCGTCAGATCCGGGCCGTGCGCGAGCGCAGCTGCGTCGATGCCGAGTTCCGCGAAGAACGGCCTCGCCAGTTCGGCGAGGCGCGCGTTATCGGCTTCCTTGATGTAGTGTGCGTTCAACCAGTTCAGCTTGTCGTGGTCGTACTGCGCCGGCGACTTGCCGAGGTGTTCGAGATCGAACCATTCGATGAACTGCTCGCGCGTGAAAATCTCCGCGTCGCCATGCGACCAGCCAAGGCGCGCCAGATAATTGACCACCGCTTCCGGCAGGTAGCCCGCATCGCGATAACCGATCACGCTCATCGCGCCGTGACGCTTGCTCATCTTTTCGCCCTGCTCGTTCAGCACGGTCGGAAGGTGCGCGTACACCGGCGGCTCGCCGCCGAGCGCGCGCAGGATGTTGATCTGGCGCGGCGTGTTGTTCACGTGATCGTCGCCGCGAATCACGTGCGTAATGCGCATGTCGAGGTCGTCAACGACGACACAGAAGTTATACGTCGGCGTGCCGTCCGGGCGCGCGATCACGAGATCGTCGAGTTCTTCGTTCGAGATTTCGATGCGGCCTTTCACCGCGTCGTCCCATGCCACGACTCCGCTCAGCGGATTGCGAAAGCGCAGCACGGGCGTCACGCCGGCCGGCGGGTCCGGCAGCACCTTGCCCGGCTCCGGACGCCACGTGCCGTCGTAGCGCGGCTTCTCGCCCGCTTCGCGCTGGCGCTCGCGCAACGCATCGAGTTCCTCGGTCGACATGTAACACGGGTAGACCAGCCCGGCGTCCTGCATCTGCGTGAGCACTTCGCGATACCGGTCCATGCGCTGCATCTGGTAGAACGGGCCTTCGTCGAAATCAAGGCCGAGCCACGCCATGCCTTCGAGAATCGCGTCGACGGATTCGGTCGTGGAGCGCTCGACGTCGGTGTCTTCGACCCGCAACACGAAGGTCCCTTTCATCTTGCGCGCGAACGCCCACGGATAGAGCGCGGAGCGGATGTTGCCGAGATGGATGAAGCCGGTGGGACTCGGTGCGAAACGGGTGCGAACGGAGGTGGTCATTGGCGGTTACTCGGTAAAACAGGCGCGGCGCGGGGACGAACAGTCTCGCGAAGCGCGGCAGCGAAGCGTGTCCTTGCGGCGCGCGATGTCGCGCACGGACACGGAGGAAAGAAGCACAAGAGCCGAATTATACCTTCCGCGCACGCATCGCCGCCCTCGTCCGAATGGGCCAGGACGTAGGCGGGCAAGGCGTTCCGAAGCACCTGCGCGGCTCGGGAACTACGCATCGACGTGCTCGCAAGAAAGGGCCTCACCGCACATTGCCGCTGATCCTGAAACCGGTGCGTGAGCGCGCTCCGCGCGGCGCGACAACCTGATCTCACGCCACGTTGTGCTTCGTTGCCGCGCTTGCCACGCACGATCCGGCTCTCGACCGATCCATCCGGAAAACGGCGCCGCGGTTCCCGAATAGTTCGTCTGCAACGTTTCATTACAGCCAACCGCGCGAGCCGATCCTTTGCTTTATGATGTGCGCGCGTTGCGAGCGTGTACCGGACGAATATCGGCTGCACTCGCCGGCTGCACCCGCCCGCAGCGAGTGGAACCGCCAGCGGCGCTCCGCTTGGTTTGATCCTCTGCCTGATCGCGGCACGTGCGACGCCGATGCGTCGTCCGCGCCGTTGCTGGAGAACTCGTTGAAACCGTCATCCCCCCGCCCAGCCCCCCGTTTGGGCCGCCGCAATTTTACGCTGGCCGCCGCTTCCGCGGTGCTCGCCGCCTGTACCACCACCGGTGGAAAACTCGATAGCGCACCGATCACCGCCACGCCGACCGTCCCGCCCGCTTCGCCCGAAAAAGCGCAGACGCCCGTGCGCGTCGCGCTCGCACTCGGCGGCGGTGCCGCACGCGGCTTCGCGCACATCGGCGTGATCAAGGCGCTGGAAGCGCGCAACATCCAGATCGACCTCGTCGCCGGCACGAGCGCCGGGTCGGTGGTCGGCGCGCTGTATGCGTCGGGGATGAACGGCTTCGCGCTGAACAAGCTTGCGCTGAGCATGGATGAAGCTTCGATCAGCGACTGGGCCATGCCGTTTCGCACCCGTGGCTTCCTGCAAGGTGTCGCGCTGCAAAACTACCTGAACACGACGCTGAAGAATCGTCCGATCGAAAAGATGGCCAAGCCGCTCGGCGTCGTCGCAACTGATCTACAGACTGGCCAGCCGATTCTCTTCCAGCGCGGCAACACCGGTATCGCGGTGCGGGCGTCGTGCAGCGTGCCCTCGATCTTCGAGCCGGTGAAGATCGGCGGCCACGAGTATGTGGATGGCGGCCTCGTAAGCCCCGTGCCGGCATCGTTCGCGCGCCGCATGGGCGCCGACTTTGTGATCGCCGTCGATATCTCACAGCGTCCGGAAACCGGCGTCATCACCAGTTCGTTCGACGTGCTGATGCAGACCTTCACGATCATGGGCCAGACGATCAAGGCGTACGAACTCGACAAATATGCGGATATCGTGATCCGACCGAATCTCGCGGCAATGAGCGGCAGCGACTTCTCGCAGCGCAATGCGGCGATTCTCGCGGGCGAGGAGGCAGTGGCCAAGATGATGCCGGAACTGCAGCGCAAACTGGTCGCGCGCCGAATGGCAGCCTAATTGATCGACGGCAGCGCTGCGGTCCCGCGAACATCATTTACATGCGGCTCTAAATGCACAAAGCCCGCCTCAAGGAAGCGGGCTTTTTTATCGCTAATTCAGCGCAAGGCCTGGGTCAGTTATTTCCGCCGATCGACGCATTCACCCGCTTGCGCAGATCGTCGCCGTCATACGAGGTCTCGACGCGGCGTGCGCCGGTGAAGCGCTTTTCCCAGTAACCGTCATCCATGTCGTCGACGCGAATCGTGCTGCCGGTAGACGGCGAATGCACGAACTTGTTGTCGCCGATATAGATGCCGACGTGCGAGAAGGTGCGACGCATCGTATTGAAGAACACCAGATCGCCCGGCTTCAGGTCGCTCGCGCGCACCTTCTCGCCGACGCGGCTCATTTCCTCCGCTCGGCGCGGCAATGCGAGGCCGAGGGTGTCCTGAAACACGTAGCGCACGAATCCGCTGCAATCCAGCCCGGAATCGGGTGTATTGCCGCCCCAACGGTAGCGAACGCCGATCATGTTCAGCGCGCCGACTACCACGTCGCCCGCCTTGCCGGCCATGCCGGAAAGAAACGACTTCGCACTGCCGCTATTGCTGTCGGCACCAGGAGCTTCGGTAGTGGAGGGGGAGGAAGCATTCAACCCGCTGTTGGGCGAATACGAGACCGTCTGATTGAAATTGCTGACTTCATCGGCGAATGCGCCGGAAGCTGCTGCGATCGAGACGCCAATGAACATCCCGGCGACGACGCGCGTGCAAGCCTGGGTTAGGTTTCTGTGCTGCATTGGTCGGTATTTATTGCCTTAAAATCACTGGACCGCGGAAAAAAGTTTGGTCGATACTAGCCATTAAGTATTTGCGTGTCAAAAGAAATAGAAAAAAACAATCGTTTGACGCACCTAATTGGTGAACAAGTGGAAGTCAACGGCTAAGCGCTGCCTTAAGCAGCTTTTGCGTGTAAGGATGCGAGGGGGTCGCAAAAATCTTCTCGACATCGCCGACCTCGACGATGGCACCGTTTTGCATGACCACGACCCGGTGCGCGATCGCGCCGATTACCTCGAGGTCGTGGCTGATAAATACAAAGCCGAGATTGTATTTCTGCTGCAAACCGGCAAGCAGCTTCAGCACCTGCTGTTGAATCGATACGTCGAGCGCGCTCGTGGGCTCGTCGAGGATCAACAGGCGCGGCTCCAGCACGAGCGTGCGAGCGATCGCGATGCGCTGCCGCTGCCCCCCCGAAAATTCGTGCGGATACCGATACAGCGCGGTACGGTCGATGCCGACTTCACGCAGCACGCCCAGCACTTTGTCGCGGCGCGCCTGCGGCGCCATGTCCGGCCGGTGCAGCGCCAGCCCTTCGCCGACGATGCGCTCGATCGTCTGACGCGGCGAAAGCGAACTGAATGGATCCTGAAAGACGACCTGCATGTTCGACCGTAACGCAGTCTTTTCGGCGCCCCGATAGCTGCCGAGCGCCCTGCCCTGAAACTCGATCACGCCGTGCCCGGTACGTTGCAAGCCTAGCAGCGCCAGCGCGAGCGTCGACTTGCCCGAACCCGATTCGCCGACGATTCCGAGCGTCTCGCCCTGGCGCACCGACACGTTCACCTGCTCGACCGCGCGAAAACGCCCGGACTTGAACCAGCCTTGCAGGCCCGGCAGCCTGGTCCTGAAATCGACGGACACGTCGCGCGCCTCCAGCAGCACTGGCGAAATCGGCAGCACCGGCAGCACCGCGCGCTGCGGCCGGCTCGCGAGCAAGCGCTGCGTATACGGATGCCGTGGCGCGTCGAATACCTGCTCGACCGGGCCGGTTTCGACCAGCACGCCCTGCTCCATCACCGCGACCCGCTGCGCGAAATGACGCACCAGGTTGAGGTCGTGCGTAATCAGCAGCACAGCCATCCCGCGCTTTTGCGCTTCGTCGCGCTGCAGTTCGAGCAGCAGATCGACGATTTGCGCGCGGATCGTCACGTCGAGCGCGGTGGTCGGCTCGTCGGCCAGCAACAGACGCGGCCGGCAAGCGAGCGCCATCGCGATCATCGCGCGCTGCCGCTGACCGCCGGACAGCTGATGCGGATAGCTGTTCACGCGCTTGCCCGGCTCGGCGATGCCGGTGCGCGCGAGCAGCTCGACCGCGCGCTTCGCGGCTTCGTGCGCGCTCACGCCGTCGTGCGTGACGATGGTCTCCGCAATCTGATCGCCGATCGTATAGAGCGGATTGAGCGCCGTCATCGGCTCCTGGAAGATCATCGCGATGTCCGAGCCGCGCATGCCGCGCATCGCGCGCTCGCTCTTCGCGAGCAGGTCTTCGCCGTCGAAACGGATCGCGCCGCTCACCTGCGCGTCGTTCAACAGACGCAGTACCGACAGCGCGGTCACACTCTTGCCCGATCCCGACTCCCCCACCAGCGCGACGCGCTCGCCACGCGCGATCGCGAGCGACACGTCGTTTACCGCGACCGTGTCGCCGAACGCAATGCGCAGACGGTCGAGTTCGAGCAGCGGTGTCTCCGTCGATGGCGGATTGCTGTGCGGCGCCGCGCTCATTGATTGCCTCCCGCGCGCATCGCATCGGAGATACGCGTGTCGAGCGCGTTGCGCAGTGCGTCGCCCATGAACGTGAGCAACAGCAGCATCGTCACCAGCACGCCGAAGGTGGATACCGAAATCCACCATGCGTCGAGGTTCGCCTTGCCCTGCGCGAGTAGCTCCCCGAGGCTTGGCGTCGGCGCCGGCACGCCGAGGCCGAGAAAGTCGAGGCTCGTCAGCGCGAGAATCGCACCGCTCATCCGGAACGGCAGAAACGTGATGACCGGCGTCAGACTGTTCGGCAGCACGTGGCGCCACATGATCTGCCAGTTCGACAGCCCCATCGCGCGCGCCGCGCGCACGTAATCCTGCTGGCGGTTGCGCAGGAACTCCGCACGCACGTAATCGGACAGGCCGATCCAGCCGAACAGCGATAGCAGCACGATCAGCAGGATGAAGCCCGGTTCGAAGATCGCCGAGAAAATGATCAGCAGATACAGCTCGGGCATCGCGGCCCAGATTTCGATCAGGCGCTGCCCGATGATGTCGATCCGCCCGCCGAAATAACCCTGCACCGCCCCCGCGGCGATGCCTAGTAGCGTGCCGATCAACGTCAGCACGAGGCCGAATTCCACCGACACCTGAAAGCCATACAGCAGGCGCGCGAACAGATCGCGGCCGCGATCGTCGGTGCCGAGCCAGTTATCGCGCGACGGCGGTGCAGGGTTCGGCACCTTCGAGAAATAGTTCAGCGTGTCGTAGTAGTAACGGTTCGGCGGATACAGCGCGAAGTTGCCCGGTGCGTCGAACCGATGCTTGATATACGGATCCAGATAATCGGCCGGCGTCGGGAAGTCGCCGCCGAAGGTCGTCTCCGCATAGGTCTTGAACATCGGGAAATACAGGTGGCCGTCGTAGCGCACCACCAATGGCTTATCGTTCGACCACAATGGCGCCGCGAGGCTCGCCGCGAACGCGACGACGAACACGATCAGGCTCCAGTAACCCAGACGCTGCTGGCGAAAACGCTGCCACACGCGGCGCGCTGGCGTTGGCGACATCAGTGCGCGCGCGGGCTCGGTGCGCGCCGCCGCATCGGCGGAAAGGCGGGCTCGATTCATCAGCGCTCCAGTTGGTCGAATTGGATGCGGGGATCGACCCACACGTAACAGAGATCGGAGATCAGCTTGGTCACGAGACCGATCAGCGTAAAGACGTACAACGTACCAAGCACGACCGGATAGTCGCGCCGCATCACCGATTCATACGACAGCAGCCCGAGCCCGTCGAGGGAAAACAGCGTTTCGATCAGCAGGCTGCCGGTGAAGAACGCACCGACGAACGCGGCAGGGAAACCGACGATCAGCGGCAGCAACGCATTGCGGAACACGTGCCTCCACAGCACCCGCTTTTCCGACAGCCCCTTCGCACGCGCGGTCAGCACGTATTGCTTGCGGATCTCGTCGAGAAACGCGTTCTTGGTCAGCATCGTGACGACTGCGAAGCTGCCGACCACCGACGCGACGACCGGCAGCGTGATGTGCCACAGATAGTCGAGCACCTTACCGGCCGCGCTTAGCTGGTCCCAGTTGTCCGAGGTCAGATTGCGCAGCGGAAACAGTTGCAGAAACGTGCCGCCGCCAAACAGCACCAGCAGCAACACGCCGAGCACGAAGCCCGGAATCGCGTACCCGATCAGCACGATGAGGCTCGTCGCGATATCGAAGTGCGAGCCGTTGCGCACCGCTTTCGCGATGCCGAGCGGCACCGATATCAGATAGGTGAGAAAGAATGTCCATAGGCCGATGCTGATCGACACCGGCAGCTTCGATACGATCAGCGACCAGACGCTTTGATGGCGGAAATAGCTCTGCCCCAGGTCGAACGTCGCAAAGCGTCTGAGCATCAGTACATAACGTTCGAGCGGTGGCTTGTCGAAACCGTATAGCTGCTTCAGTTGCGCCAGCTGTTGCGCATCGACGCCACTGTGCGCGCGCAGCCCGAATGGCGACGCGCTCTCCGCTCCCTTGCGCAACTCGTGCTGCATCTGCTCGACGGGACCACCGGGCACGAACTGGATGACGACGAAGGTCAGCGTCAGCACGCCGAGCAA
>NZ_DASXHN010000250.1:0-9286 GCF_036488505.1 Paraburkholderia sp.
GGGTGTGGACTGGCGCAGTGGCTGCGCTAGCGGCGCAGCGGCTTACCACGCCTCGCGCCGGGCGCCGGCTGCCGGCCTGTGCGAACCGGGTTGTCAACCGGCCTGTGTGAACCGGGTTGTCAACCGGCCTGTGCGAACCGGGTTGTCAACCGGCGTTGCGGATCGGCGCTTTCAACCGGCGTTTTTAACCGGCATGCACGCGCAGCAGTTCCAGCAGTTGCGAACTCACATACAGCAGCAAGCCGATAAAGCCGCCGACGATCGTTCCGTTGATGCGGATGTATTGCAGGTCCTTGCCGATATTCAGCTCGATCTGCCGCGACATCTCGCGCGAGTCCCAATTCTTCACGGTGTCGCTGATATGGCGCGTGAGGAATTGCGCGAAGTCCGGCGCCATCGCGCGCGCGGCATCCTCCAGATGATCGTTCAGCGATTGCCGCAACGCCGGATCGCGCGCAAGTTCGCGGCCGACCCACTGGCCCATCGCGGCGACGCGCGCGTGCAGCACCGAGTCGGCGCTGTGCAGATCGCGCTTGAGCCATGCGCGCAGATCACCCCACATGTCTTTCACGTACGCAGTGAACGCATCGCCTTCGACGAGATAGCGCTTCAGCGCTTCGCCTTGCGCGGCAAATGCGGGATCGGTCTTCAGCTTCACGATCAGCTTTTGCACCGCTTCGTCGAAGCGCTCGCGCAGCTCGTGCGTGGGGTTATCGGCGATCTGTTCGAGCATCCGGTGGGTCGCTCTGGCGAGCGCGTCCGCGCCTTTGTCGCCGAGTAGCGCGGTGGGCAGGATCTTCTCCATCGTCGGGTACTCGCTCTTGACCCAATCGACGATGCGCGCGGCGATGAACTCGCGCGCCGGCTTCTCGCGCAGCAGCGCAATCACCTGCCCGATCGCGGTGTCGAGCAGTTGCTGATGACGGCCGTCGCGCGTGAGCATGTCGAGAATCGAGCCGAGCGATGGCGACAGATCGACCTTCGCGAGCAGATCGCGCAGCGCGTCCTTGATCAGGCTCTGGATGCGCGCGTCGTCGGCCACGTCGAGGATCCCGCCGCTCAGCCGCACCACGTAGCCACCCAGGCGCGCGCTGTTGGCTGGCTCGCTCAGCCATCCGGTGATGGTTTGCGCGGGATCATGCCGGCGGATCAGCCCGACCAGCGACGGCACGTCGAGAAACTTGTCCTGCACGAAGCGCGCGAGGTTATCGGCGATCTTGTGCTTGTTGCGCGGGATGATCGCGGTGTGCGACGAGACCACCGGGATCGGCACGCGCCGGAACAGCGCGGCGAGCGCGAACCAGTCGGCGAGCGCGCCGACCATCGCGGCTTCGGCGACCGACTTGATGCCGTCGACCCACAGGCCGCGCCGCATGAACGCGGTGACGACGAAAACACAGGCGGCCGCGAGCAGCAGCAGTAACGGCGTGCGCTTGGCCTTCTTCAGTTCGGTGGTCTTGTCCATTGGCGAGGGTGTCGGGTTCAGCGGCGCGGCTTTGCGGCCGGCCGGCGGGGCCGGCTCGCCCGCCATGATGCGGCACGGCGGGCGCGCGCGTCCAGTCCGCCTACGCGTCGCGGCTTCGGCAAGGTAACATTCGCGGTTGAATTCAAAAGTGAACGCGCGGGGGCAGGCCTGAACCGGCAACGGAACAGCTCGCCAGACAGCCAGGCCGTCAGGCCGCACGCATAGCCAGGCAACGCCCAGGCAGCACCCGCACCCAGGCCACACCCACGCAGCACCCACGCAACACGACGCAAGCAATCGCCATGGAGGCACAGTGATCAGGTTTCTGCACACCGCGGACTGGCAGATCGGCACGCAATTCGGCCAGTTCGAGCCGGACGAGGCTGCGCATCTCGCACAGGCGCGTTTCGACACGGTGCGCCGCATCGCCGAAGCAGCCGCCGCGCGCAACGTCGACGCGGTACTCGTCGCGGGCGACGTATTCGATCTGCAAACCGTATCGGACACGGTCATCCGCCGCCTGTTCGCCGCGCTGCAACCGTTCTCCGGCCCGTGGATCATGCTGCCGGGCAATCACGACGCGGCGCTCGTCGAAAGCGTGTGGACCCGCGCGCAGCGGCTCGACTGCATTACGCCCAATGTGCGCGTCGTGCTCGAACCCGGCGTCGTGCTGCTCGACGCGTGCCGCTGCGCGCTGCTGTGCGCGCCGCTCACGCAGCGCATCACCTACGACGACACCACCGCATTCTTCGATTCGACCGAAACGCCTTCCGGCTATCACCGTGTCGGACTCGCGCACGGCAGCGTCGGCGGCATCCTGCAGCAGAGCATCGATTCATCGAATCCGATCGCGCCGACACGGGCCGCGAGCGCGCATCTCGACTATCTGGCGCTCGGCGACTGGCACGGTCATCTGCGCGTTGACGAGCGCACATGGTATGCGGGCACGCACGAGCAGGACCGCTTTCGCGCGAACGAACCGGGCTTCGTTCTCGACGTCACGTTGAGCGAACCGGGCGCAACGCCGCAGGTCGACCCGCTGCGCGTCGGGCAATACCGCTGGCATCGCTGGGACGAGACCATTTCGGTGCCGACCGACGTCGATGCGCTGAACGCGCGTCTCGCCGGGCTGGGTGGCAACGACGTGCTGCGTATCGAGGTTGGCGGCACGGCCGCGCTTGCGGATGCCGAGGCGCTGCATGTGGCGGTCGAACAGGCCCGCGCGCGCGTGCGGGCAGTGCGCGCCGATCTGAGCGGATTGCATGTGCTCCCGAGCGCCGACGACCTCGCCGAACTCGGCGCGCAAAGCGGCTATCTCGCGAAGGTGGTCGCGCGGCTGCGCGGCATGCAGCAAGACGCGCAGGCCGATCCGCAGCAGGCCAAGCGCGCGGCCGAGGCGCTGCTGCTGCTCGCGCGGCTGCAACGTGAACAGCGGCAACGCGATTCACAACCCACCCAACATCTCGAGCCTGCGCGCGAAGCGAGGTCCGCATGAAGCTGCAACGTATCGCGATTCAGGAATTCAGGCAGTTCGGTGGGCAGCTCGTGATCGACGATCTGCAGCCGGGCCTCAATCTGTTCACCGGCCCGAACGAGGCCGGCAAGAGCACGATCGCCGAAGCGGTGCGCGCGGTGTTTCTCGAACGCTACAAGGCGTCGCATCTGAAAGATCTGCTGCCGTGGGGGCTCTCGAGCGGGCAGCCGTCGGTCGATGTGAGCTTCGAGCTCGACGGCGTCGCGTGTCGTTTGTCGAAGCAGTTCGTGTCGCGGCAGCGCTGCGAACTGAGGATCGGCCAGGCGGTGTTCAGCGAGGACGAAGCGGAAGACAAGCTGGCCGCGCTACTCGGTTTTTCGCGGGCCGCGCGCGGCCCGCTGAAGGCAGAGCATGCCGGGGTGCCGGGGCTGTTGTGGGTGCAGCAGGGCGGCACCCAGGAGCTGCGCGATTCGAGCGGGCATGCGGCGCAGTATCTGCGCGAGGCGCTCACGCAACTGTCGGGCGGGCGCGAATCGGCCGGCGAAGACGCGTTGATCGCGGCCGTGCAGCGCGAATTGCGGCAACTGCTGACCGCGCGCACGCAGAAGTCGACCGGACCGCTCGCGCAAGCCGAGCAGACCCTGGCTACGCTGAGTGCGAGCCGCGACGAACTGCAACAGCAGCGGCAACAGTTCGACGACAACATCGCGCGCCTCGCCGCGCAGCAGCAAGCGTTCGACGACGCCGAGCGGCGGCGTCCGTGGGAGCTTCACGAGCAGAAGGCCGCACTCGCGCAGCAGCGTGCCGCCGCCGTGGCAGAGCTCGAGCGCGACATGCAGGGGCTCGCGCACGCGTTGCTCGCGAGCGAGGCCGAGCTTGCGCTGTCGGTGCAGCAGGAACAGAGCGCGCTCGAGCTCGAGGCGGCGGTGGCGCGCGAGCTTGAACAGCTCGACATCGCGCGCGCCGGGGTCGCCGCCGCCGAGAGCGCGCATGCGCAGGCGGAACACAGCGTCACGCAATTCGAGCAGGCCTCGGCCGATGCGCATCGCGCGCTCGAACTCGCGAACGCGGCCGTGACCGCCGCCGATCTGCGCAATCAGATCGATTTTTATCGCACGGAGAGCAAGCGGCTGGAAGCGTCGATCGCCGACGCGGAGAAGGCGAACGCGGCGGTGTTGCAAGCCACGCGTGACGCGGCGGCGCTTGAGATCGACGACACGCAACTGAAGCGGCTCATCAAGCTCGATGGCGAATTGACCGTGTTGCGCGCGCGTACCGAAGCGGCGATGACGCGTATCGAGTACCGGTTGAATGGCGAACTGAGTGTCGGAAACGAGCGGATCAGCGGCACCGGCGTGCTGCGCGTCGATGACGAAAAGCGCATCGGTCTGGGCGAGCTGGGCGAATTGCGGGTGATTCCGGGCGTCTCCGATCTGTCCGCGCAATTGTCCGAACTCGCGGCGCTCGAAGCACGGCACGCGCAGGCGTTGCAGGCGCTCGGCGTCGCATCGGCGGCCGATGCGCAGGCGCGCCACGAGCAGTGGAAAAGCGTGGTCGCGCAACAGAAGCGCCACGCCGATATTCTCGGCGTGCATGCGCCGCAGGGCATCGATGCATTGCGCGCGGCGTTGGCGGCGGCGGCGGCGCGGCGGCAGGCGTCGAGCGAACGGCTCGCGAGTCTGCCCGATGTGTCCGCCGCGCCGCCGCTGGACGACGCTCGCCGCAACGCCGAGATCGCGCGCGACGCGTTGGAGGCCGCGCGCAAGGTACTCGCGCAGACGGCCGCGGCGAAATCGACCGGCATCGCGCAGGCAGAGTCGCTTGCCGCGCAGTTGCAGCGCAAGCGGGCGCAACTCGCCGACGACGCGTTTCGCCGCAAACGCGCGCAGTGGCAGGCGAATATCGTCGAACAGCGCGTGAAGGTCGACGCGTTGAAGAATCAACGCGGCGAACGCGAGCGCGAACTGCAAGCCGCGCGGCTCGACGATCCGGCGGCGGAGGCGAAGCGCTATCGTGCGTCGGCGGAACTCGCGCGCGGGGAGCAGCACGCGCGCCAGCTGCGGATCGCGGAACTGCGCAGCGAGTTGCAGACGATGGGCGCGTCCGGTCTCGGCGAACGGCTCGCCGCGCTCGAAGCGCAGGTCGAGCAGGCGACGCGCCGCAAGGACGAACTGAGCCTGCGGGCGAGCGCATTGAGTTTGCTCGACGAAGTACTCGTCGATGAACGGGACGCCGCGCTCGCGCAATTGCGCGCGCCGTTGACCGAGCGGCTGGGTCATTACCTGAAGCGGATTTTTCCGCAATCGAGCATCGCGCTTGGCGACGATCTGAGCCCCGCGACGCTCGATCGCGACGGCCGTACGGAACTGCTGGATGCGCTGAGCTTCGGCACGCGCGAGCAGCTTGGCATCCTGACGCGGCTCGCGTATGCGGATCTGTTGCAGGCATCAGGCCGGCCGACGCTGCTGATGCTCGACGACGCGGCGGTGCATACCGATGCCGCGCGGCGCGACGCGATCAAGCGCGCGCTGATCGACGCGGCCACGCGGCATCAGATTCTCGTGTTCACCTGTCATCCAGAGCTGTGGGACGACCTCGGGGTCCCGCAGCGGGCGGTCGCGGATTTGAAGCTCGCGTGAGCGGGCCGGCGGCTACGTAACTATCTATCTATCGGCGCACTGCGGCGCTGCGGCTCGCTGCCGGCCCCTTGCTCATTTACTCATACCAGCGCGGCGTGTACACCCACTGCGCGCCGTTATCGCCGCAAGCGAAACGCCGCGTCAGCGATGAACCGACGATCACCAGCGTACGCATGTCCACGTCGGCCGAACGAATTTCGCCGAGCGTCAGCGTGCGCAACGTGCCACCGGGCCGGCCGATGTCGCGGCCGAGCACGACTTGGGTCGACGCGGCGCGATATTCCCGCACGATGTCGAGCGCGCGGTCGAGTTGCCAGGGCCGCGCGCGCGAGATCGGGTTGTAGAACGCCATCACCAGATCGGCCTGGGCCGCGTGGCGCAGACGCGTCTCGATGATCGTCCATGGCTTCAGGTTGTCGGACAGCGACAGCATGCAGAAGTCGTGGCCGAGCGGGGCGCCGGCTTGCGCGGCGGTCGCGAGCGCGGCCGATACGCCCGGCACGATCGAGAGTTCGACGGCGGCCCACGCGTCGTCGCGCGAGGCTTCGAGCGCTTCGAGTACCGCTGCCGCCATCGCGAACACGCCGGGGTCACCGGACGACACCATCACCACCGAGCGGCCCTCGCTCGCGAGTTCGAACGCATGACGCGCGCGCTGCATTTCCTCGCGATTGTCGGTGCCGTGTACGCGCTGGTCCACGCTCAGCGGGCCGGCCATCTTGACGTAGGTGTCGTAGCCGAGGATATCGGTGGCTTCGTTCAACGCGGCGCGCGCGGCGGGCACCATCAGTGCGGCGCTGCCCGGACCGAGGCCAATCACGCTCAGGCGACCGCGCGCACGGCCGATGGTCGCGGGATCGATGGGGACTGGCGACACCGTGACCGTGATGCCGGTTCCGGCGGTGTCGTACAGCGTTTCGTGCGGGACGGCTAGCGAGGCATCGAGCAGGGCGGCGGCATTCGGTTCGCTGTCTGCGGTACTCGGGTCCGCAAAGCGCAGCGGTACGTCGAGAAGCGCGGCGGCCTGCGCGAGCGACGGGTCCGTCATGCTGGCGGCTGGCGCTAGCAACGCCGCGAGCGAAAGCGGCGACAGGTCGTGCGCGTGCAGGGCCGCGCGAACGCGTGCGGCGATTGCATTGGCCGCAGCATCGGCATCGCCTTCGGCGCTGGGCTCGCCAGCGATCATCTGAGCGAATGCGACCACGCTGCGCGGGTGAATCACCAACTCATCCTCGCGCCCGTCCCACGCGTGCGGCGTCACCCGAATCGCGCGACGCGCGGAAGCCGAGCGGGGCAGTTGCGCATCATCGAGCCACGGCGCATCCCCTTCGATGCGCGTGCTTTCCCCCGCCAGCAGGTCCGACACGAAGCGCTTGCCTTGCCCGATATCGGCGAGTGCATAGCCATCGGGCGGATTGAGCACGCAGGTGCCGAAGCGCAACTCGCCGCTTGTCGTGATGGCGGGTGCTACGGCCAGTGCGGCGGCGATCTCGCGCGCCATCAGGTTGACGCCCGCGAGTCCGCCGAGCAACGGCACGACCGCGCTGCCGTCCTCCGCGACCGCGAGTACCGGTGGCTCGGCGCCCTTGTTCGACAGCAGCGGCGCGAGGCAGCGGATCACGATGCCTGCCGCGCACAACGCGACGATCGGCACGCCGCGCGCATACAGTTCGCGCAGATGCGCGCCCAGTTCGACGTACGCGACGTCGGCATCGACGCGGCCCCTGAGCGCATGGATTTCGCAGCGCGTCGGATCGCCGCCATAGGCCGCGGCATATACCGCATCAGTGCGGTGGGCGTCAGGTTCGCCGTGACCCGCGTGCTCAGCATGAGCGGCCGGCCCGCGATTACGCCCGCGCTCGACGTACGACGCCTGAATCCGTCGCGCGGTCTGCAGCGCCCCGGCACCCAGAATCACGATCGCCGGCGCAATTACTGTTGCCATTTTTGACCCGGCACGACGAGCAGCGAAAAATATGGCGACGCCATCGGATCCACGTCGGCGAGCGGCACGATGCGCTGATTGCTCATCGTCGCGCGTTCGACGTACAGCGCACGGTCGGCGAGACCGAGTTCGCCGAGCACACGCCGCACCTTGTCGAAATTGCGGCCGAGCTTCATCACGACGGCGGCGTCCGCATCGGCGAGACGACGGCGCAGTTCGTGCTCCGGCAGCACGCCGGACAGCACCGACAGGCTCTGGTTGCGATACACGAGCGGTGCGCCGAGCACGGCCGCACCGCCGAGCATCGAGCACACGCCCGGCACCACTTCGCTTTCGTAGCGCGCCGCGAGCCGGTCATGCAGATACATGTACGAGCCGTAGAAGAACGGATCGCCCTCGCAGATCACCGCGACGTCGCGACCCGCATCGAGATGGCCCGCGATGACCTCGGCGGCGGTGTCGTAAAAGTCGGCGATGATCGCTTCATACGAGAGCGGCGGTTCGAGCGCTTCGGTCGTGACCGGATAGACGAGCGGCAGATGCTGCTGCGCGTCGTGCAGATGCGCTTCGATGATGCCGAACGCGTTGCCCTTCTTGCCCTTCGCGACGAAGTACGCGACCACCGGCGCCGCCTTCAGCAGTCGCAGCGCCTTTACCGTGATCAATTCCGGGTCGCCGGGGCCGACGCCGAGTCCGCAAAGCCGCCCTTGGGATGCCTTTGGCCGTGTCATTTATTCGATCTCCGTCGCGAGCGCGTTAAGGGCGGCGGCGGCCATCGCGCTGCCGCCGCGCCGGCCATGCACGACCACATACGGTACGCCACGGCTATCGTCGGCGAGTGCCGCCTTCGATTCGGCCGCGCCGACGAAGCCGACCGGAAAGCCGAGAATCAGCGCGGGCTTCGGCGCGCCGGCATCGAGCATGTCGAGCAGATGGAATAGCGCGGTCGGCGCATTGCCGATCGCGACCACGCTGGCCGCCAGATGCGGACGCCACAATTCGAGCGCGGCGGCAGAGCGGGTATTGCCGATGTCGCGCGCGATCGTGGGCACGTCGCTGTGCGTGAGCGTGCAGATCACTTCGTTGTTCGCAGGCAGCCGCGCGCGCGTGATCCCCTGCGCGACCATTCCCGCGTCGCACAGGATCGGCGCGCCGAGCGCGAGCGCAGCGCGGCCCGCGGTGCCGGCGCCGTCGGAAAACGCGAGGTCATCGATCACGTCGACCATCCCGCACGCGTGAATCACACGCACCGCGAGTTTTTCAAGGTCCGCGGGAATGCGCGACAGGTTGGCTTCGGCGCGGATCGTCGCGAAAGACTGGCGATAGATCTGCTGACCGTCGCGAAGGTAATCAGGCATCGGGGTGGCTCCGGGCGAGGCGCGCGAGCAGGGCGGCGGCCTCGTCGATGGTCAGTTGGGTCGCGACGCATTGGCCAAAACCAGGGCGGCTGTCGCGTCGATACAGGTCGTAGCGGCCGGGCTCGACCGCGAGCAAGGTGTACGGCGCGCGGTGCGCGGCCGCGCATGAGCGCGCGCAGCCGCTCAGATGCACGTCGACGCCGGCGGGCAGTTGCGCGGCTAGTTGCAGCGCGTCGGTCTTGGTGTCGGCGAGGCCCTTCGCGCAGCCGCTCGAACCGGCGCACGCGATGAGATGCGCGATCGGCTGCCCGTAATCGCACGCGAGGCCGAGTGCGATCAGCTCAGCCAGCACGATAGGCACGGCCTGCGTCGGGATATCGGGCAGCAGCACGCTTTGCCAGGGCG
>NZ_DASXHN010000267.1:0-5917 GCF_036488505.1 Paraburkholderia sp.
GGGTCTCGCGGCTGATCTGGTCGCGACACGCTCAGGGTTCACCCGTAGCGACATCGACAATTACGCACTCGAGAGCCAGCGACGAGCCGCGAGGGCATGGGACGAGGGTCGGTTTTCCCGCTCGGTCATCACGGTGAAGGATGAACTCGGCCTGCCGCTGCTCTCGCGCGACGAACATATCCGGGTTGGCATCAAACTCGAAGATCTCAGCAAGCTGGAGCCTTCGTTTGCACAGATGGGCCAACTGGGCGGCTACACCGCAGTCGCTTTGCAGCGCTACCCCGATACTTTCGACATCAACTACATGCATACGGCGGGCAATTCGAGCGGCATCGTCGACGGCGCGTCGGGCGTGCTGATCGGCAGCCGTGAAGCTGGCGAAGCGCTGGGCCTGAAACCGCGCGCGCGTTTGCGCAGCTATGCCTCAGTCGGTTCGGAGCCGACTATCCAGCTCACCGGGCCCGCACCGGCGTCGCTGAAGGCGCTCGAACGCGGTGGCATGTCGGCGAAGGACATCGATCTGTGGGAGTTGAACGAAGCGTTCGCTTCGGTCGTGCTCGAATACATGCGGGTGATGAACGTGCCGCACGAGCGCATCAACGTGAACGGCGGCGCGATCGCCATGGGCCATCCGCTCGGCGCCACGGGCGCCATGCTGCTCGGTACCGCGCTCGACGAACTGGAACGCACCGGCCAGGGTACGGCGCTGATAACGGCGTGCGTAGGGCTCGGCATGGGCACCGCGACCATCATCGAACGACTGTGAACCCGGACACTCGGAATCTAGCCATGAATTCTCCCCTGCGATTCGACACCTTGCGCTTCAATCTCGGCGACGACGGCATAGCGCTGGTCACGATCGACGTACCTGGCAGCACGGCCAATGTCATTAGCGACGCATTGCGTCACGACCTGGATACGCTCGTCGACCATGTTCGCGGCGATTCCGCCATCAAGGGCGTGATCCTGACTTCGGCCAAAAGCGACTTTATGGCCGGCGGCGATCTCAAGTACATGGTCGACGCGTTCTCGCGACCAATGACGCGCGAGGACGCGTTTGCCATCGCGACGAAGTTCCAGCCCACCTTGCGCCGCATCGAAACGTGCGGCAAGCCGTTCGCGGCGGCAATCAACGGCCCGGCGATGGGCGGCGGACTCGAACTCGCGCTGGCCTGCCACTACCGGGTCGCAGCCGATGCGCAAGCCGTGCAACTGGCGCTGCCCGAGGCGACGCTCGGCCTGATGCCCGGCGCAGGCGGCACGCAACGCTTGCCGCGCCTGATCGGTGTGGCGAAGGCATTGCCGCTGATGCTCAAGGGCACCCGGCTGTCTGCCGCCGACGCGCTGAAGCAGGGCGTCGTGCACGCCGTGGCCGCGCCGGAGCAGATCGTCGCCGCTGCGCGCGCGTGGCTCAGTGACACGCCGAACGCCGTGCAGCCGTGGGATCAGAAGGGTTTCAAAATTCCCGGTGGCGGTGGCTTTCAGACCCCCGAGCTGGGGCAACTGTACAACCTCAGCGCGACGCAGATCTCGCGCGATACGCAGCACAATCTGCCGGCCCCGATCGCACTTCTGAGCGCGGTCGCGCGCGGCACGGCCGTGCCCATCGACGTGGGGCTGCATATCGAAGCCTGCAACTTCGCGAAGCTCGTGCTGAATCCGGTGGCCCGTAACATCGCCCGTACGATGTTCGTCAGTAAGGGCGAACTCGACAAGGGGATGCGCCGGCCGCAAGGCGCAGCGCCGGTGAGTCATCGCAGGATCGGCGTGATCGGCGCGGGTCTGATGGGTGCAGGCGTTGCGCAGTCGGCGGCCGCGGCCGGCATTGACGTGGCGCTGATCGACTCTACGATCGCGCAAGCGGAAAACGCCAAGGCGAAAATTGCCGCGGATTTCGCGAAACGCATCGCGAAAGGCCGCATGAAGCAGGACAAGGCGGACGCGCTGCTGGCCCGCATTCATCCGACCGACGACTTCGCCGCACTTGCCGACTGCTCGCTGGTAGTCGAGGCCGTGTTCGAAGACCCGGCGGTCAAGCGCGACGTATTCCTGCGCGCGAGCCGCGCGATGAAGCCGGGTGCGATTCTCGCGAGCAACACCTCGACGCTACCGATCACGGAACTGGCCGCAGGACTGGAACAGCCTGAGCGTTTTATCGGTATGCACTTTTTCTCGCCAGTGGACCGCATGCCGCTCGTCGAAGTGATCGTCGGCAAGGCGACTAGCGAAGCCACGCTCGCGCAGGCGCTGGATCTTGTCAAGGCGCTGCGCAAGACGCCGATCGTCGTCAACGATTCGCGCGGTTTCTTCACGACGCGCGTGATCTCCGCGTACATCCAGGAAGCGTTCCAGATGGTCGGCGAAGGGCTCGCGCCAGCACTGATCGATAACGTGGCGAAAATGGCCGGCTTCCCGACCGGTCCGCTCGCGATGATGGACGAACTCGGCATGGACAACGGCTACAAGGCGTCGCGTGCTGAGCGCGAGGCGGTTGAGGCGGCGGGCGGGAGCTGGCACGAGCCGGCCGGCTACCAGGTTCAGGCGCTGTTCTGCGAAAAGCTGGAGCGACGCGGTCGTCGTTCGGGCAAGGGGTTCTACGACTATCCAGACGACAAACGCACGCCGTCGGCGGAACTCGCCGCGGTCTTTCCTGCGCCGGCCGTGCAGCCGACTGTTGACATTCTCAAGCATCGGCTGCTTTACATCGCTTCACTCGAAGCCGCGCGCGCGATGGAGCGTGGCGTGATCAATTCTGCCGCCGAGGGTGATGTCGGCTCGGTGCTGGGCATCGGTTTTCCGCTTTACACCGGTGGTGTCTTTTCACAGATCGACACGGTCGGGCCGTCTGTCTTTGTTGCCGCTTGCGATAAGCTGGCCGATGCGTTCGGAGAGCGGTTCCGTCCCAGCGACTGGCTTCGTCAGCGTGCCGCAGCCGGCCAACTCTTCTATCCGGTGCCCGCATGAACTTCGATTTTTCCGACGAGCAGCAGGAATTGCGACGCCAGGCCCAGCGTCTGCTGGGTACCGGCCCCCGGGCGGCGCGCGCGCAGCTGGAAAGCGATGCGCCGTACGACAGGGCGTTGTGGCGCCAGGCCGTCGAGATGGGCTGGACCGCTGCTGCGATCGCCGAGGAGCAGGGCGGTCTCGGGCTGGGTACGCTGGAACTGTGCGTGCTGGCTGAAGAGTGCGGTCGAGTGCTGGCGCCGGTGCCGTTCGCGGCCTCGGTGTTGCATGCGACCGAGGCACTCAGGCTGGCGCAAGCCGGTGACGCGGCGGATGAGGTCGCGAACGAGTGGTTGCCACGGCTTGCGGCGGGCGAGGTGGTCGCTTCGCTGGCGCTCGTCGAGACGGGCGGCCGTTTGTGGACCGACAAACCTGCCGCGCGCGTAGTGGGCGGTCGGCTGAGCGGCACCAAGGAGGCCGTCGCACATGCGGCGGGTGCGGACATCGCCATCGTCTCGGCGCACGCCGACGATGACGCCGACGGTTTCAGCCTGTGGCTCGTCGACATGCGCGGCGGCGGCGTGCAGCGCGAGCCTCTGAAGAGCCTCGATCTCGTCAACCGGCATGGCCGCCTCTGCTTCGAGGGCGCGGCCGCACGGCGCGTCGGCGCAGCCGGCGCGGGCGCGGCCATCCTGCAACGACTGACAGAGACCGTGGCAGTGCTCACCGCGTTCGAACAGCTCGGCAGCGCGGAAGGCGCGATGGCGCTGACGCTAGAGTATGTGAAAACCCGTAAGACATTCGGACGTGAAGTGGCCGGATATCAGGCGGTGAAACACAAACTGGCCGACATGTACGTGAAGATCCAGTTGGCGCGAAGTCACGCTTACTATGGCGCCTGGGCGCTCAGCCACGCGGCGCCCGAACTGCCGCAGGCCGCCGCCGGAGCGCGGCTCGCGGCGCTCGATGCGCTCGCTTACGTCACCGAAGAGTCGGTCGAGCTGCATGGTGGCATTGGCTTTACCTGGGAATGCGACATTCAGCTGTACTACCGCAATTGCCGCGCACAGGCCGTGGGCCTCGGCGGCCGGCAATACTGGTCGCGAGCACTCACCGCGGCGCTGGCGGCTTCGCTCGCTGAACCCGCCACATCCTGATCCCGAACGAGATAAACCACGATGGACTTCCAGGATTCCCCCGAAGAAGCCGCCTACCGCGCGCAGGTGCGTGCGTGGCTGGCGGAACAGGCCCCCGCCTGCGTGCTGCCGGCAGGCGAAAAACTCAATAACGAAGAGTTCATGAGCCGGGCGCGCCGCTGGCAGGCCGCGAAGGCAGACGCCGGATATGTCGGCATCGTCTGGCCGAAGGCTGCCGGCGGTCAGGGCGGCACCCCGATTCAGCACGTGATCTTTCACCAGGAAGAGGAGCATTACCGCCTACCGACCGTGCCGTTTGCAGTTGGCGTGGGCATGTGTTTGCCGACCGTGTTTACTCATGGTTCGCCGGAGGTGGCAAAGCGCTATGTTCTGCCGGGTATGCGCGGCGAGGAGATCTGGTGCCAGCTGTTTTCCGAGCCTTCGGCCGGTTCGGATCTGGCAGCGGCGCGTACCCGCGCGGTGCGAGACGGTGACGATTGGGTTATCAACGGCCAGAAGGTCTGGACCTCATACGCTCATGAAGCAGACTTCGGTCTGCTGCTCGCGCGCACCGATCCCGCTTTGCCCAAGCACAAGGGCCTGACGATGTTCTTCATCGACATGCGTGCGCCGGGCGTAGAGGTGCGGCCAATTCGCACGATGTACGGCGATGCCGAGTTTAACGAAGTTTTTTTCACGGATTTGCGTATCCCAGACAGTCAGCGGCTGGGTGCACCCGGGGAAGGCTGGAAGGTGTCGCTCACAACCTTGATGTTCGAGCGACTGGCGGTGGGCGGCAAGCCGGCGGGCTCGCCCGGCGTCGCCGATCTGGTTGCGTTGATGTCGCGTCTCGGAGAAGATCCGCTGCCGCATGCCGAAGCGCTGGCGCGCTTTTACGTAGCGGATCAGGGTATCGCTCTCACGCGCATGCGTCTCATGACCGCGCTGTCACGGGGAGGCGTACCAGGCCCCGAAGCGTCGATCAGCAAACTGGTGGTGGCGAAGAACCTGCAGGACATGTCGGGCTGGGCGCAGGAACTGGTCGGCAACCTCGCCATCGACAACGACGAGGCGTCGCCGGTGCAGCGGTTCAACTACTGGCAGATATGGTCTTCGGGCCTGCGCATCGCCGGCGGCACCGACGAGATCTTGCGCAACATCATCGCCGAGCGTGTGTTGCATTTGCCCGCCGATTTCCGGCCCGATCGCGATGTGCCGTTCAATCAGACCACAACCTGACAGTGCCCCGCGGCCGGTGATTCACCGGTCGCGCGCACGTTGCCTGTAGTCCTTCCCGTTGGACGTTTTCCGCGAGGGGGCACAGGCCTCCTGGGCCTGTGCCTATCTTATTGAGGCAAACTCTCGCTCTCTGTCCCGCTGGCGAGCGTGCCACGAATCACCTGCTTTAGCAGTTGCTTAAGTAGGCCCAATTCCTCGAAATCCAGCAAGCGGGTGGCGGCGCCTTCGGCCGCTTTCGCGACGGCGAAGATTTCGATGGCCAACTGGCGGCCACGAGGCGTCAGCTTAAGACGCCGCTCGCGAGAGCCGTCACCAGGCTCGACCCAACCTGAATCGACCAGTTGCTGCGCCAAGGTCTGCGTGAGCCCCTCGCCGGTGAGTGCGAGCAGATCGTTCACCTGTCCAGCGGTTAAATCTGGGCGGGCCATCAACAGCGTCAACACGTAATACACCGGCTCGGTGATGCCACGCTGGACACAGCATGCTTTCACGGGGTTGTGCAACTGGATCGAAGCGAGGCCGAGCAGGTAGCCGAGGAAGTCCTTCCTGAAGCTGCTTTCGACTTCCTCTCCCGGGCTCGCATCGGACGCCGCGCGAGG
>NZ_DASXHN010000268.1:0-10967 GCF_036488505.1 Paraburkholderia sp.
TCTTCCGCGAAACGGCGCACCAGATCCGGATTCGCGATGAACAGCTTACCCCATGCCACCGCATCCGCTTCGCCCGCGTCGAGCAGCTGCTGCGCGCTTTCCTTGGTGAACTTTTCGTTCGCGATGTAGGGGCCGCCGAACGCTTGCTTCAGTTGCGGGCCGAGGCGGTCGTCGCCGAGTGCTTCACGTGCGGCGATAAACGCGATCTTGCGCTTGCCGAGTTCGCGCGCGACATAGCCGAACGTCGCGGCCAGGTTCGAATCGCCCATCGTGTGCGAGTCGCCGCGCGGCGCCAGATGCACGCCGACGCGGTTCGCACCCCACACGCCGATGCAGGCGTCGGTGACTTCGAGCAGCAGACGCGCGCGATTTTCGATCGGGCCGCCGTACGCGTCGGTACGCTTGTTGGTGCTGTCCTGCAGGAACTGGTCGAGCAGATAGCCATTCGCGCCGTGCACTTCGACGCCGTCGAAGCCCGCGGCCTTCGCGTTTTCCGCGCCTTTGCGAAACGCTTTCACTACGCCGGCGATTTCATCCAGTTCGAGCGCGCGCGGCGTGACGAACGGGCGCTCCGGACGCACGAGGCTCACGTGGCCGCCCGCGGCGATCGCGCTCGGCGCGACCGGCAACTCGCCGTTCAGGAACAGTGGGTCGGAGATCCGGCCGACGTGCCACAACTGCAGGAAGATCCGGCCGCCGGCCGCATGCACGGCATCCGTGACGAGCTTCCAGCCTTCGACCTGCTCCTGCGACCAGATGCCCGGCGTTTCGGCGTAGCCGACGCCCTGCGGCGTCACCGAGGTCGCCTCGCTGAGAATCAGGCCGGCGCTCGCACGCTCGGCGTAGTAGCGCGCCATCAGTGCGTTCGGCACGCGGATTTCCTCGGCGCGCTGACGCGTGAGCGGTGCCATGATGATGCGATTAGGCAGTGTGATATCGCCAATTTGCAGCGGATCGAAAAGAGTCGGCATGAAAGTTCACCTTTGGCGGCGGGCGTGGCCCGGGCCTTAAAAAAACGGCGTGAAAAGGAGCGCGGCGATGCGAATGGACCCTCAGAGCTTCGCGTTCACGTGTTCGAGGAACGCCTGGATGACGGCCTCGTTGCGCTTGAAAAACACCCATTGGCCGACCCGCTTCGACGTGACGAGCCCCGCGCGCTGTAATGCGGCAAGGTGCGCCGACACGGTGGACTGCGACAGACCACAGCGCTCGTCGATCTTGCCGGCGCACACGCCGTGGTCGAGCGGCAATTCCTGATCGCAGAAATGCAGCTGCGGCTCACGCAGCCAGCCAAGAATTTCCCGGCGTACCGGGTTGGCCAGCGCTTTGTGGATCGCGTCGATATCGGGCGTCATCTGAGTGGTTTCAAGGTGATTGAAGCAGCAACACGCGCAACGCCAGGCGTCGCCGGAGCGCTTGCATCGCTACAGGACGAATCATATATCGTAATTGTTCGATATGTGTCAAAGCACTACCGGCAATGGGGGCGATAGGCGATGTCGGGAAATGAAGCCGTTGCGAACTGGCACCGCGGATGGTGTCGATTGGCAGTCGAGAGGTCGCCGTGCACACGCGCGTCAAGGCGGTGACCGGTCAGGCGCGCGCGGCGCGCGGCCACCCTTCCGCGGAGTGGGATTTGCAACACAAAAGCCGGCCGCAATTGCGCCTGATGCATAATTTGAGAAACAACGGCGTGACGGTGCGGCATTGCTTCGCAGCATCACAGCGCCGGTTCGGTCTGCCCGGGCAACGACGCAACCTCAGCGAGCAGCAGCGTAAGCGCTGCGGGTGTGCGGACTTCGCTTTGTCGGCCGGCAATATCAGAGAGAGGTCTGATGGACGGCGAGCACAATCAAGCAACTGATTTTCCATGGCTGCGGGCCCTGACCGCGCGCGTTTCCGAATATGCGATTTTCCGGCTCACCGAGCGCGGCGAAGTTGCCAGTTGGAACCCGGGCGCGATGCGCATCAAAGGCTACGAGGCCGGGGACATCATCGGCCGGCATTTCTCCGTGTTCTACACAGAGGAGGACCGGAGCAACAACGTCCCCGAAAGGGGACTGCGGGCCGCACGCGAGCATGGCCAATATGAAACCGAGGGCTGGCGGATTCGCAAGGACGGCACGCGCTTCTGGGCGAGCGTGCTGATTGCGGCCCTCGTCGCCGATGACGGTACCTTTCTCGGCTTCGGGAAGATTGTCCGCGACACCACCGACAAGCGCCTCGCGTATGAAGCGGTGGCGGACAGCGAGCGGCGGTTCAGGCTGCTCGTGCAGGGCGTGACCGATTACGCGATCTTCATGCTGTCACCGCAAGGCTATGTGACGAACTGGAATCTCGGCGCGGCGCGCATCAAGGGATACGAAGCCGGCGAAATCGTCGGCTCTCACTTCAGGCGATTCTATACACCGCAGGATGCGGCCCAGGGGCTGCCGGAGCGCGGTCTGAACACGGCCGCGACGGAAGGGCGTTTCGAAACCGAAGGGTGGCGGGTCAGGAAAGACGGCAGCCGTTTCTGGGCCAACGTCGTGATCGATGCGATCCGCGACGAGCAAGGAACGCTGATCGGTTTTGCGAAGATTACGCGCGACGTGACAGAGCGCAAGACCGCTCAGGAAGAGCTCGAAAACGCGCGTGCCGCACTGCTGCAGTCGCAAAAGATAGAGGCGCTCGGCAAACTGACCGGCGGGGTCGCGCACGATTTCAACAACGTCCTGCAGGTTCTGCGCGGCAACCTCGAACTGCTCGAAGGGCGGCACCACCGCGATGCCTGGACCCGGGAGCGACTTCACAAGGCGATCGAGGCGGTCGAGCACGGCGCGAACCTCGCGTCGCAACTGCTCGCATTCGGACGCCGCCAGGCATTGCAGCCCATCGTCGTGAACCTTGCTGTGATGCTCCGGAGCATGGATGACCTGCTCAGGCGCGCATTGGGCGAGCTCATCGATGTGGAAACCGTGATTGGCGGCGGCTTGTGGAACACGCTGGTCGATCCCAACCATCTCGAGAACGTCGTGCTGAACCTCGCGATCAACGCGCGCGATGCGATGCCCGAAGGCGGCAAACTGACGCTCGAGCTATCGAACGCCATGCTCGACGACCGCTACAGCGAGCTCGCCGCCGATGTACTCGCAGGCCAGTACGTGCTGTTCGCCATTACCGACACCGGCACCGGCATGCCGCCGGATGTGCTGGAGCACGCGTTCGAACCGTTCTTCACGACCAAACCGGAAGGGCAGGGCACGGGCCTCGGTCTGAGCATGGCATATGGCTTCGTGAAGCAGAGCGGGGGGCATATCAAGATCTACAGCGAGCCCGGCCAAGGGACTACCGTCAAGGTCTATCTGCCCCGCTCGATGGAAAAAGCCGTCGAACTGGAGCCCGTTAAACGGGTTACGCTCACCGGCGGGTCGGAAACCATTCTCGTCGTCGAGGATGACCGGCGGGTGCAGACCACGGTGGTCGAAACACTCGGCCAACTGGGCTACACCGTGCTGAAAGCGGATGACGCGCAAAGCGCACTGGCGATCGTGCAAAGCGGCGTGCAGATCGACCTGATGTTCACCGATGTCGTGATGCCCGGGCCGATGCGCAGTACCGAGCTGGCGAAACTGGCCACGCGCACGCTGCCGGATCTGAAGGTCCTCTTTACGTCGGGATACACACAGAACGCGATCGTGCATGGGGGCCGCCTGGATCCGGGCGTCCACCTGCTCAGCAAGCCCTATAGCCGCGAGCAATTGGCGTCGAAGATCCGCCGGTTGCTCAGCCCGGCGCGTCAGCAGCATGTCGGCAACGCGTCGCCTTCGCCTTCGCCTTCGCCTTCGCCTTCGGGCGACCGGACGTTGCCTGAATCCGCGCGTGCGCCAGCAAAGCTGTCGATCCTGGTCGTGGACGATGAGGCCGCGTCGCGGGAGGCACTGTGCGAATTGCTGGCCAGTTTTGACTACGACGTGGAGCAGGCCGCGAACGCGGACGAAGCGCTGCAGCTACTGACAGCAGGAAGGGTGGACGTGCTCGTCACCGATATCGCGCTGCCCGGACGGTCGGGCGTTGACCTCGCCAAAGCCGTGGTTGAACGCAATGCCAACATCAGGATCGTGTTCGCATCCGGTGGTGCGGCACCGTCCGCAGATGCACTCGAATTCGACTTTGCTTCGCTTCGCAAGCCCTTCAGCGCGGAGCAACTGCATTCGCTGATTGTCCGTTTGCAGGGGCCCGGAGGCTAAGGCTCAGTCGTCGAGCGTTTCGTGCACCGCGACGGCACCCTGTTTCCAGTAGCTCGCGGCGCGAATCCGCGATTTGTCGACGCCGCGCTCGCCACACAGATGCTGGCGTACCGCGCGGATCGCTGCCGCTTCACCGGCAGCCCACACATAGCCGTCGCCGTGTTCCGGCAGCCAGGTTTCGCGGACCGCGCGCAGCAGCGCTTCGCCGCGTGCGGCTGTGGGTGCGTTGGCGTCGTTGCGATAGCACCAGACGACATGCAATTCCGCCCGCGTCGTGAATTCAATGCGAGCCGACGGATCGGCCACTTCGATCACCGCGGCGGCGCGCGCGCCGGCAGGCAGCTCTTCGAGACGGCGCGCGATCGCCGGCAGCGCGGTGTCGTCGCCGACCAGCAGATGCCAGTCGAAGCCGGTCGGAATCACCAGCGAGCCGCGCGGGCCGCCGATGCCCAGGTACTGGCCCACTTGCGCCTGCGCGGCCCACGTCGCCGCGGGACCGGCTTCGTGCAGCGCGAATTCGATGTCCAGTTCGCGCGCCTCGGCATCGAAACGGCGCGGCGTGAAATCGCGCGCGGTCGGGCGCTTGCCTTCCGGAAATACGGGGCCGTCGGGGCCGGCTTGCGGCAGCGCCGGCTTGTCGGCGCCGGGCTCGGGGAAGAAGACCTTGATGTGGTCGTCGAACGATGCGGACACGAAGTCGTGCAGATCGTCGCCGCCGAAGGTCACGCGGATCAGATGCGGGGTCAGCGCGCGCACCGCTTTGACTTGCAGCAGCCGGAATTTCAATGGATGCCGTACGCGATAGACGGCGAGATCGGGGCGATTGTGTTGGGTCGGCATAAAGGTGTTGCTCCTGCTCGGTTCGGTCGGTTCGGTTCGGGGAGCGCGCGCTGGGCGCGCTGTCACGGCTTTGACTGAGGGCGGCGAGTGTCAGGCAACCGGTTCGGCGCCGTTGTCCGTGCCTTCGCCGGGGCCTTTGCCCGTGCCTTCGTTCGTGCCTTCGATTTCCTTCGCCGCGCGCATCAGGATCGCGGCGATCCGACGCTGTTCGTCGGCCGGCGCGCTGTCACGGCGCAGCAGCGCGTTCTTCAGCGTGCGACGCGCTTCGTTCAACTCGGGCACCCAGCCGCCTTCGCTGACGTCGGCCGGCTCCTCGCCGGCGAACGCGCGGCGCACCGAATCCATCTTGCGAGCGATATGCGTCAGTCTGGCGAGCATCGACTCGACGCGCTCGCGGTTCGCGCCCAGATAGGCGCGGCCCGCATCCGATAACGCGTAGCGCTTGCGGTTGCCTTCGAGCTGCACGCTCACGTAGCCGAGTTCTTCCAGATAGGTGAGCGCCGGGTAGACCATGCCGGGGCTCGGGCTGTAGTAGCCGTTCGAACGCGTCTCCAGCGCCTTGATGAGCTCGTAGCCATGGCTCGGCTGCGCGTCGATCAGCGAAAGCAGCAGCAGTTGCAGATCGTCGGAGCTGAATTTACGGCCGCGAGCAAAGCCGTCACCGTCGCCGCCGAAGCCGCCGGGGCCGCCGCCGAAGCGCCCGCCATGGCCGCCCGAACGGTGCGCGTGATGGCGGCCGATCGCATGCCAGAGTGCGTGCAGAAAGAAGCGCTCGCGCGTGTCAGCGGTGGCGGGGGCGTGCGGGTGATCACAATGAGCATGACGCATCTGAGGACTCCATGGAGTGTCGTAAGATGCATCGTAAGATATATATCTAAAGATAGTCTGTCAAATTTTTCTCGAATCCCCCCTATCGGCAGACAACGAGGTATGCGCACCGAATCAATGCGCATACGGACGGCTGATATTCGACTGCGGCTTGCCTTACTTGCGGCCTTGAACTCTGATCGACACATAGCGATCCGGTTGCAGGCATGCGATCAGCGCGCGACCCTCCCGGTCCGCGCAGTGCGTTCTCGGCTGGGTCGAGCCCACGCCCTTCGCGTGAATGATGCTGCCGTCGAGTCCGTGCGCGATCAGATAGTCGCGCACGGTGTTGGCCCGGGCGACCGACAGCGGGCCGTTGAGCGATTCGGCACCGAGCCTGTCGGCATGGCCGACGACGGTGATCGCGCTCACCTGCTCATGCTTGCGGATGCGGGCGGCAATTTCGTCGAGTTCCGTTCTTGCGGACGGCAACATGGTCTCGGCCGCGGACTCGCCGAACGGGAACAATGCATCGCTTTCCAGTGCAAAACTCTCGAGCGTGGGCTCTTCTGAGGCGTCGGCCCCAGTATCCGCCGGCGCATTGTTGCTGGCCTGCTGGGAGCATTTGAACAGCAGAATGCGCGGGTCGCTGCGGTTGTCGTCGGCGGCGCGCACGCGGTCGATCTTGTCGATCGGCTGCACCTCCTTGTCGCCGCAGATGCGTTGCGCCACGTCCATGCAAGTCGAAGCGCTCTCGAACAACCCGTGGCACTCGGCCCGATAGGTGCGAACGCCGCTGCTCGAGTCAACCGAATAAGCGTTGAAGGTCGGACCACTCGCCGCCGTGCATCCGGTCATCACGAGCAGGGCGGTACTGAAAAGGCTTGCGAAAAAGACTCGGTTCATCTGGTGCTCCATAAACTGTGTGTGGCGAAGAATGCGGGGCGCGCGGCTGCGGCCCCGCGTTCACGACTTACCATTGCCTGGCCGCGCCGACGCCGACCGTCGTGCCTCCGGGGCTCATGCCCACGCCGGCCTTCATCTTCAGGTTCTCGGTCAGGCGCGCCGTGCCGCCGATCGCCACCGCCTGATATCCGCGGAAGCCCGCGGTGCCGATGCCGAGCGACAGCGTCTTGTCCTTGTCCACTTCGGGGATCATCGTGAGCGCGGTCGCCGCGGCGATGCCCGAATACGCATTACGCGCCGTCGAATTGATGCCGTTCTGCAGTTCGTTCATCCGGGTGTCCGTGTAGGCGTTCGCCTGAGAAAGCGCGGTGTTCAACTGCTGGACGTTGACAGCATCCGTCGGTGCGGTGCCGGCTGCCACATTGATGACCTGCCGGTTCGTGGCAGCGGAGCCCACTGCCACGACATTCGTGCGGCCGCCGTCGTTACTGTCGGAACCGAGCGCGGTGGAGCCCGCACCCGTCGATGTCGCCCCGGCTCCAACTGCTGTCGAACCGGTGCCCGAAGCCGTCGAGCCGTTACCAACCGCCGAGCTGTTGCTGCCGGACGCCAGCGCGCCCTGTCCACCGGCCGACGAGTTCGTGCCCGAGGACGTCGGCCCCGTGGGCGTTCCGGGCGACGACGAGAAGCTTCCGCCGTTGTTGGTGGTCTGCTGGCCGATGAGCGTCGTCAAGCGGCTTGCCACTGCATCGAGCTGCGACACGTTGACGGCGTCGGTGCCGGCCTTGCCGGCCGCGAGCCGGGTGATCTGCCGATTGCCGATATTCACTTCGCCGACCGACGACTGCGGCGTGCTCAAGCCATACGCGATGTAATTGCTCATCGCGCCGACTGTCGTCACGGAGCCTGCTCCGAGCGCGACGCTGTTCGCGAACGACGCGTTCGCGCCGGCACCCAACGCGAGCGCATCGATCGCGCTGCTCTGCGCGCCCGAACCGATTGCGATGGACCCGGCGTTGGCCGCGCTCGCGTTCGCGCCTTGAGCAATCGATTGCGCGCCGCTCGCGACCGAACCGCTGCCGACCGCGATCGCGTCCGCTTGCGCCGAATTGGCGGCCTGACCGATCGCGACACCGCCCGGCGCCGTCGCATCGACGATCGCGCCATTACCCACGCCGACGCCGTTGTCGCCGTTGACCACGGTGGTCGGCCCAACAGCGATCGACTCCGCGCCGACCGCGAGCGAATCCGCCGCGGTGGAATTCGCGTGGAAATACAGCTGGCCCGTCACCGCAAACGACGACAGCGCGCCCGCCAACTGTCGGATCGTGACGGCGTCATGCGCCACGTAGCGGGACAGCACTGCGTTGCGCGGGTTCACCGTTGCGCGCATCGCATATGGAGGCAGCTGACCCTGACTTGCCCTTGCCGCGCGACGTGTCCAGTTCCGACGTTGCGACGAAGGCGCCCAGCGCCTTGTTCCAGATGGTCCGATATGCGTTGTTCATGTCGTTGTCTCGTCGAATGATCGAAATGCGGAGTTAAAAAGCGCGAGCGTGCGCTCGCCTCCCAACTAGTTAGGATGACTATTTCCTGCGTTGAAAACATCTCCGAGCGGCGAACAGCTTTAGCGTTGATCTTTCGACGGCGAATCTTTGGTGTCGGCGCAGAACACCGCCGCACGATCCATTCGTTAGCTAAAGGAAAACGCGAGCGTCGACCAGATATTTCCGGTTGCGACGGCTACCCGCTGAGACGATGGATGGACTGCCGCGTTATGAAGGCCCGAACGGACACGGCATGGAGACAGGGACAGCGATAGAGCGGGGGAACGCCACTTGCCGACCTTCATGTTGTTGTCTCGCCGGGCGTGCACCCGACTTTGTTACACCTCGAATACTCATAGCTGCCAACCCCTGATATGGCGTCGCTTTGGTTTCATCGGCGCCTGAATGGCGAGTCGCCTCGCGTCGTGCGAAAACGCGGTTTTATTCAACTGATTGAGCACCATCTCAGACGATGGTTGACCTATTCGCTTCAGATACGGCGTCTCCTCCGGCGGTATTGCGTAACCAAAAGAAAGGTGTGTGCTGGCCTGAACTTTGTCACAAGAGTTTTAATTTGTCTACAAATAGCAAATGCAATGCTGCGCTATTGCGACATAACATTTCCAGCCTGACGATCCTTAGCTTTGTCTTCCGACTGTCATGCTCGCATCAGCCAGGGGAGGCTAATAACGCTTGAGGCGTCGCCACGACGCGGCCGCTAAGTCATTGTTAAATCGCCGCAACCTGGAATGTCAAGGTGCCAGCGCAGGCGGTCGTAGCAGACACTGCACGGAAGCGCCAACTAAATAAGGTTGTTCGGGCCAATTCCTGAGTGCAGGATCTTTCGTATGAATCTGTCTGGTTGGCAATCGATTTTTTTTAACATTTCCACTGATAACGACAGATGCGGCGGACAGCAGAATCACAATGGACAATTATGAATTTCGTGTCATTTTTTATGCATCTTGTTATCATTCGCACAAAAAGTTTTCTGTAGAAAAACCGAAAACCTGCGACGACTTTAAGCATTGGCTCGCTTGTTCTTTCTGGGAAAGCGATGCTGCCGCGGCCCGTTCAACAAGCGCTGCTTTGGCTGTGTAACTTGGTCATAGGCGACACCCTAGTCGTCACCTGCTCGATGCCACGAGCTTGCAGCAGTCTCTTCGAGCGGCGCCGCCTGCTGTTCGGTTCTTCGACACAGACCGGCATTTCCCGACGTAATTTCACCAGGTAAGCCTGAAGAGATTGCGAACATCTACGCGTTTCTTGCCAGCGACGAGGCGAGCTATATCAACGGCGCGGTCATCGAGGTTTCTGGCGGCATGACGCGTTAGTCCAGGGAAAGCACTGACCGCTCGAGCGGAAGCCGCGCCAGTTCGCCACGAGCGGCGAGGCGCTGTCCCCGGAGAACATTTTCGAGTCCGAATCCGACCTCGCGCCGCTCGGATGTCACCGCTACTATCAAACGGCCTCGACCGCAACGCGAGTGTGTCTTGCTCAACGGTTAAAGCCAGTCCGTGGCCGATGCCTCTACTGAAAATGAATCGCGTCCACGTGAAACGTTATTCATCACGGAGAAGTCATGCTACCAGGTCACTCCTGCAATCCGGGAGTCGCGCCGTGATCGCGGCTTTCATCACTTCCGCGGTTTCGGCGTACAGCATCGGTGCGACTTTGCCTGCGGGACACGAAGCCACCTGCCAGCGTCTTCAGGGCTTCGTGGTGCCCGCGTCCGAAATTGGTGAGCCTACTTCTGGAGCGAGCGGGACGGCGGTGAAGCCAGTTGCTGCGAGCGGAAGCGGAGCAAGCGCGTTACCCGACTACTGCGAAGTGACGGGCAAGATATCCCCGGTCGACAGATCCGCGCCCGACATCCAGTTCAAAGTCGCGCTCCCCGCTGAGTGGAACGGCAAGGTCGTGATGTTCGGCGGCGGCGGTTTCGACGGCACCATCCCCGATGTCGCGGGCAATGTACCCAATGGTCCTGTCGATGCAGCGGTGCCGCTCGGTCGTGGCTACGCGACCTTCGCCAGCGACTCCGGCCATCAGGCCAACGCGTTGGGCTCGCAGGACGGACGCTTCGGTTTGAACGACGAGGCGGTGAGCAATTTCGGCGGCGACGCGCTGAAGAAAACCCACGACGCGGCACTGGCGATCATCAAGGCCCGCTATGCGCACTTGCCGCGCAAGGCCTATTTCGCCGGCGGATCGACGGGAGGGCGCGAGGCCGTGACGGCGATTCAGCGCTGGCCGTCGGATTGGGACGGTGCAATCGCATGGTACCCGGCATGGGACGATGCAGCCGCACTGCTCGGAGGTCAGCGCATGAACCGCGCGCTGGCGAAACCCGGCGCGTATCTGTCGGTGGGGAAACGCCAGGCGGTGTACGACGCGGCAATGCAGGCTTGCGATGCGCTTGACGGCGTGGTCGACGGCCTGATCAGCGACCAGCGGCAATGCAATGCGCGATTCGATCCGTCGATCGCTACGCTCAACGGTGCGCCGTTACGCTGCCCCAGGGGCGCGGACACCGGAGACCATTGCTTGTCCGACGCACAGATCGACGCGTTGGCGAATCCTTCGTTCTGGACGCAGCCAAACGCATGCAATCGCCGCCGGCCGATCAGCGGCGACGCAC
>NZ_DASXHN010000269.1:0-6260 GCF_036488505.1 Paraburkholderia sp.
GTCCACGGACTTTCTCCACGACTAATGCGGTGAGGCGATGATCGAGCGCGGCTTCGACCGGGACAACCCAGATGCGCCCGTCGTGCCAGGACCCTAATTTTACCGCATCCTTTTCGGTGATCAGGATCGCGTCGGCGTCGATATCGGTGAATGGGTTGCGCTCGAACGCGTAGTGATCGGGCAGCGCGCGCGTTGCGGGCGCGAGGCCGGCCGCGCGCAGCATCGCGAAAAAACGCTCGGGAGCGCCGATGCCAGCGGCGGCCAGCACACGCTGACCGGCGAATTGCGCGAGCGGGCGGCGCAGTGACGGACTGTCGAGATGCCAGGCGTCGGCGGGCGCGAGTTGCAGCGCGAACGTGTTGGGCCATGGGGGCAGCGTGCGCGCGTACGGATCGTTGATCAGCGTCGCATCGCGGCGGCGCGACAGCGGCTCGCGCAGCGGCCCGGCCGGCAGCACGAAACCGTTGCCGCCAAGCCGGTGATCGAACACGACCAGTTCGACGTCGCGCGCGAGGCGGTAGTGCTGCAGGCCGTCGTCGCTGACGATCACGTCGACATCGGGGTGCGCGGCGCACAGCGCCTGCGCGGCGCCGACGCGGTCCGGGCAGACCCACACCGGCGCGCCGGAGCGGCGCGCGATCAGCAACGGCTCATCGCCGCCGACGCGCGCCGAGGAGCCGGGCGTGACCAGCGTCGGCGTGCTGACACGCGCGCCGTAGCCGCGCGACACGACGCCGGGCGTGAAACCCGCGCCGCGCAGTGCCTCGACCAATGCGATCACGGTCGGCGTCTTGCCGGTGCCGCCGACGGTGACGTTGCCGACCACGACCACCGGCACGCCGACGCGCAATGCTTTCAACCAGCCGAGCGCGAAGGCGGCGCGCCGCGCGGCCGCGATCGCGCCGAATACGCACGCGAGCGGCGTGAGCGCCCAGGCGAGCGGTCCGCGCTGCTGCCATTCGTGCGCGAGGCGCGCTTCGAGACGATCCTTCAGCGTGCTCATGAGCGGGTGGCGGGTACAGGCCGAGCGCGGTTCGCCGGATCGGGGCGGCGCGGCGAGATGGAGGTGTCGTGTGACGTGTGGCGTGCGATACGGGGCATCAGCATTAACGCGATTCTCCGGGCGATCGAAATGCAATTGGAAATGACGCGGAAACGACGCGCGAGTTGCGGGCTGAAGGGACTCGCGCGCATCAGCCAGGTTTCTGGAAGGACTTCGGCCGACGCGCCGCAACGACTCGCTGCGCAGTGCGTTGGCCATGCCGTCGAACCCGCCACTCTAGCGCGCGAGCGTCCCGCCCGGCAAGTCGCGTGGCGCGTCGCGCCCGCTCGGGCAGGCGCCTTCGCCACTCGCCCGGCTGTGGATAACTTTGTGGAGAACCTGCAGTGTGATTAGCGCAAAGGGCCATCCGGCGCCCATTCGCTCGCTACGCCCCGCTCTTCGTGACAGCTAAAAGCCATATAAATCAATGGCATGCTCCAAATTCCTTGGCTTTGGTGGGCGTTCTGGCGGAATTCGTCAGGCGGTTCCCGCCATGTGGACACTTTTAACAATTCCGCGGTGAGGCTGGACGGCGATGGCCGGTCGGTCTATCGTCTGTCCGGCCTGTTCCCCTTACTCCTCGTATGACTCCCGAAAGCCCTTTTGCTGCGCCGCCGATGCCCGGCGGTGAGACCGTCGTTCCCGTGTCCGCGCTGAACCGCGCGATCGGCACGATGCTCGAACGCTCATTCCCGCTTGTCTGGGTAGCGGGCGAAGTGTCCAATTTCACACGTGCCGCGAGCGGCCACTGGTATTTCTCGATCAAGGACGCGCAGGCGCAAATGCGCTGCGTGATGTTTCGCGGCCGCGCACAGTACGCCGAATTCATGCCGCGCGAAGGCGACCGCATCGAGGTGCGCGCGCTGGTCACGATGTACGAGCCGCGCGGCGAGCTGCAACTGAACGTCGAGGCGGTGCGCCGTACTGGCCAGGGGCGTCTGTACGAAGCCTTTCTGCGGCTCAAGGCCCAGCTCGAGGCCGAGGGCCTGTTCGCGGCGGAGCGCAAGCGCGCGTTGCCCGCGCATCCGCGGGCGATCGGCATCGTCACGTCGTTGCAGGCCGCCGCGTTGCGCGACGTTCTGACCACGCTGTCGCGCCGCGCGCCACATGTACCGGTGATTGTCTATCCGGCGCCGGTGCAAGGTGTGGGTGTCAGCGCGAAACTCGCTGCGATGATCGAGGCGGCCGGCGCGCGGCGCGAGGTCGACGTGCTGATCGTGTGCCGCGGCGGCGGCTCCATCGAAGACCTGTGGGCGTTCAACGAAGAAGTGCTGGCGCGGGCGATCGCCGGGAGCGTGATCCCGGTGGTGAGCGGCGTCGGTCACGAAACCGATTTCACGATCGCCGACTTCGCCGCCGACGTGCGCGCGCCGACACCGACTGGCGCCGCCGAACTGGTGAGCCCCCAGCGCGTGATGCTGCTGCGCGAACTCGATCACCGGCACGCGACGCTCGCCCGTGCGTTCGGCCGCATGATGGAGCGGCGCGCGCAGCAACTCGATTGGCTCGCGCGCCGGCTGGTGTCGCCGGCCGAGCGGCTCGCGCGGGAGCGCACGCATTTGCGGCAGCTGCAGGTGCGGCTCGCGTCGGCGGGGGCGCGTCCGGTGCGCGACGCGCGGGCGCGCTTCGCGTTGCTGCACATGCGCTGGCAGCGCTGGCGGCCGGACCTGGCGGCTGAACGCAAGGGCATCGACAATCTCGCGCAGCGTCTGGACGCGGCGTTGTTGCGTCAGCATGAACGTCAACTCGCGCGTATCGATACGCTTGCCGCGCGGCTCGAAGTACTGAGTCCGCAGCGCACGCTCGAGCGCGGTTATGCGGCTGTGCTCGATGCGCAGACCGGTCGCGCGGTGCGTGCGCCGTCGTCGCTGAAACCGGGACGGCGTTTGACGATGCATCTCGCCGAAGGCTCGGCCGACGTCGCGCTCGCCGACGTGCAAGCGCGCTTGGCCGACGGCTTCTGAGCTCTTTGCGACATTGATGGATGGCACGTTCTGCTCCGGTGTCGTCGCGAAAACGAGCCGGGCACGCGCCGTGCGCGACTGCTGCGATGCCTCGCGCTGCCGCACATTTCTCATAGCTCGGATAAAGGCCGTTGGTTTGCGGGGTTATTCCAAGTCGCCTACAATCGAGTGCTCGATAGCGTCATCCGTCGCAGGCTCCCCACAACAGATACAGACAGAAGGAAAGCACCATGGAACATACGCTCCCGCCGCTGCCGTTCGCGAAAAACGCGCTCGCTCCGCACATGTCGGAAGAGACGCTCGAGTTTCACTACGGCAAGCATCACCAGACCTATGTGACCAACCTGAACAATCTGATCAAAGGCACGGAGTTCGAGAACCTGTCGCTGGAAGAGATCATCAAGAAGTCGTCGGGCGGCGTGTTCAACAACTCGGCTCAAGTGTGGAATCACACGTTCTTCTGGAACTGCCTGTCGCCGCAAGGTGGCGGCGCACCGAGCGGCGCGCTGGCCGATGCGATCAACGCGAAGTGGGGCTCGTTCGACAAGTTCAAGGAAGAATTCGCGAAGACCGCGGTCGGCACGTTCGGCTCGGGTTGGGCATGGCTCGTGAAGAAGGCCGACGGTTCGCTCGATCTGGTCTCCACGAGCAACGCCGCAACGCCGCTGACCACCGACGCCAAGCCGCTGCTGACGATCGACGTCTGGGAGCACGCGTACTACATCGACTACCGCAACGCCCGGCCGAAGTTCGTCGAAGCGTTCTGGAACATCGTCAATTGGGAATTCGCGGCGAAGAACTTCGCTTGAGTTCACCAGTTGTTGTCTGCCGTGCAGTCTCGTAATCGGAAGTGAGTTCGGCGAGCCGAACCGATTCTCGCAGTTGCGATCGACCACGGTAGCGGAAGCAAAGATGAAAGCCCTCCCGTGCGAGGGCTTTCTGCTTTTGCG
This sequence comes from Paraburkholderia sp., assembly GCF_036488505.1. Lineage (GTDB taxonomy): Bacteria > Pseudomonadota > Gammaproteobacteria > Burkholderiales > Burkholderiaceae > Paraburkholderia. The sequence continues at coordinate 3,957 of NZ_DASXHN010000269.1, forward strand.
ATTGATTTTTCGTACTCGCTCGCTGAGGCCCGCAGGCTCTTTTCGAAACGTCGGTGACAGTCTTTCATGACGATTTCTGAAAGAAGATTGTCACAGTTGGTAACTGCAGCGTCACGTGAGTGGGGCGCGGCGGAAGCGCTAAACGGCTTGTCTGCCGGGCAGTTGACGGCCACTCGCTGCTCTCGGATCGAAGTTCGTCGACATTTCCCCATGCCGATGGCCGCGTCCGCTGCGCGTCGGCCCAGCCGCCTTGGCCGCGTTCGGCGGTGTGGCGCACGGGTGACGTAGTGGGCATTGTGCGATCGCGGTGCCTGGAAAAGTCCTTATCGCCTGCCGGAGCGCGTCGTGGGGCGCGGCTGGATTCGACTTCGCGAACAGGCCGCCGTGGATGCAGCACAAGCCGCGCTCGTGGTCAGGGCGAACCGCTTCACCGCAGCGTCGTGGCGCGTCGTTCTGGCAGGGTTACGCTTGAGTTACGCGCGGCCGACGGGGTTCGACGCGAGATTAAGGGCTTGCCGCGCAGTTCGATTGCAGGTTCACTCCCACGCGTTAGCCGATATGACGCGGACAGTCATCGCGTTTTATGATTCGCGCGACCAACAGCGACGGTAGGGCAAAAACTTTCTGTAACGATCCGGTAACCACGGAGTCCAGCGATTGGCCTAACGTTTGGATTCCAATGTCCAGAAGCGCACTGCCATGATTTCCCGCTATAAAACCATCAGCCTCGCCATTCCCGCCGCCGTTATCGCGCTCGCGCTCGGCGGTTGCGCGGTGGCGCCACCAACCGGTCCGAGCATTGTCGCGCTGCCGCATAGCGGCCAGCCGCTCGAACAGTTCCAGCAGGACGACTATGCATGCCGCGATTACGCGAACCACTCGACCAATCCGTCCGGCGCCGCGCAGGCAGCCACGACGAATAGCGTGAACAGCGCAGCGCTCGGCACGCTCGGCGGCGCGGCGGTCGGCGCGCTGCTCGGCGCGGCCGCGGGCAACGCCGGCGCGGGCGCGGCCATCGGTGCGGGTAGCGGTCTACTGATCGGTGGCGCGAACGGCGCAAATGGCGCGCAGTATTCGGCCGCAGGCATGCAGGCGCGCTACGACGCCGCTTACGCCCAATGCATGACCTCCAAGGGCGACACCATCGCGCAACCCCAGCCTTACTATGCGCCGCAACCGGCGTACGTGCAGCCCGGTCCTTATTACGCGCCACCGCCTCCGGTCATGTATTCGCCGTATCCGTACTATTGAGCGTCTGCCGGGATCAACCTCGATTACCCAGCGATTGCCGGCGTCTGCGCTGTTCGCGTGACGGTCCAGCAGTGGCCGTGAACTCAACGGTCGGCGATTGCAAGGATTCGGTTGTGTCTGCCAGACAGGCGCGCAACGATGTCCGGCAGTGGTGGGCAAACAGCCGGGCGCGGCGTTGACTGTGACCACGACGCATGGTCGACCACGGCGAAGGCCTATCTGGCGGCTAGGAACGGGGCACCGCGGTGTTAGCGCTGTATGACGGTTTTGGTCGCGTGCTCACTCCGCGTTGTCCGTTGACGCCGTTTTGCGCGGACGGCGCCCACGCGATGCCGTTTTTCGCGTTGCCTTGCTGCTCGGCGCAGGGGCTTCGTCCCGGCTGCTGATGTGCGAGGCGGAGGGCTCGGCCGGTGCGGCGATCTCAGAGAGTTCGTCGATCGTTCGCGGCGTGCTGTTCTTCGCCTTTTTTGCGGCCGTTTTGCGCGATGCGCGCTTTTTGACGTTCGGGGTCTGCTGCGATTGCTCGCGATCAGCTTCCGGCTCGCTATTGTTGTCAGCGACTATTGGCGCAGCGGCGATGCTTTGCGCCGTCGCTACCGAAGCGGCGTCGGGCTGGTCGGCCGGGAGCCCGCTCGCAGACGGTATGGGCTCCTGCGTTCCTCCCTGCCGGTGTCGCTCGACGTGTCGTGTGTGCCCGGTGTGCCCGGTCTCTTCGTCAGCAGGCGGCTCGATGGCTGCTGCTCTTTCATCAGACGGTTCGTGATGAGCGGCTTCGTGGTGGTCACGGCCCGTTTTGCGATTACCCCGTTCTTTGCGGCGCGATTTGTGCTTGCCGGCTGACTCGGCTGTGGCCACTTGCGCGTCCTGCGCGTCATCGGCGCGTTCAACGGCATGTTCAGCTACCTCGGTTTCGCCGGGCTCATTTACTGCATCGTTGCCGACGTTGGCTGCCGCGCTTCGATACACATACGCGCCGGATTTTTCATCACGGCCGAATTCGAGTAGACCACGCGCCTGTGCTTCTTCCAGCAGATTGCCGAAAGCGCGAAAACC
>NZ_DASXHN010000271.1:0-47456 GCF_036488505.1 Paraburkholderia sp.
TGGCCATCACGCGATGCAATTCCTCGCGGCGATGCAACACGTCCGCGCGGTGGTCGCCATGCGCATAGAACTGACGATGCCGGACGCCATCGGGACCGTTGACCCAGACATACGTATCGCCACCGACGATCACCACATCGCGGTCGACCACGTTGGCGACATAGACATCGGTCGGCAACGGTTCATACGCGGGCTCGACGATCATCGGCGCAGGAGGCGGCGGCGTCAGCGCGCTCGCGATCACTTCATTCACCTTGTTCGGGTCGATGACGAGCTGGCCTTGCTCGTTGGTTGCGCAGCCGGCGAGAAAGGCCGCGCACGCGGCCGATGCCAGTAGCGCGTGGGTTATGGTTTTCAACTTCGGATCCCCGATCTGTATTGATTATTTGTCGAACGACGATTTCTTAACGACCGGTATTTTCCGTTCTTGATATGGGGATCGCCGATTCAGGGGTTTTTACAGTTACAGGGTATTACGAGACACCGATCGTTTGAATGACGAGTGAACGTTGATTTATGCCGTCCGGATCGATTGGCGATGAAAACGGTCAGCGTGACGCACGCGGCCGCAGGCGTCTGGCCACGCGCTCACCCGTTGCTTTATGCCTGATTCTATGGAGAAAACGACCATAAAATACGCGGCAAATCCTGCCTCGATACCGCGTTTAATTACCGTCCGGATTGCCGTCTTCCGGCTTCGCTTCGCCCCAGTTCATCCGATGCCGGTTAACGGTCTCCGCATGCCGCGAATCGTCTTCGGTGTGCAGATAAAGACTGGTGGTATTCAGCGATACATGGCCGAGGTTGTCGCGGATCGTGCGTAGATCGACGCCGCCGTCGGCCTGATGCGAGCCGGCGGTATGCCGCAGCCAGTGCGCGGACGCGCGCTCGAGCTCATCGGCGCGATCGGCGAATTCCGGACCGCGGGCGCGCAGCCACGTCGCCGCGCCGGCAAAGATACCCTTGATCGCGTCGTGGATCGCCGAGCGCGACAGGCAGCGGTTGCGCCCGGTGAACGGTATGACGAGCGGCGTTTCTTCCGCACGGGTCGGCAGCGCGGCAAGGCCGTTGAGCGTGCGATAGCTGCGCAGCTCCTCGATCAGTTCGATCGACACCGGCACGATCCGCTCCTTGTCGCCCTTGCCGAGCGTCTCAAGCCACCACTGGTCTTGGCCGTCGGTGCCGAGCCGTCTGAAGAACTGGCCCATCTGGCCGCCGGCAACCTCCGAAATCCGCATGCCCTGCAGATAGAACAGCGTGGTCAGCCAGCGGCAACGCGCGTAATACGCGCGCTGCGCGCCGGTGTCGCGGGGCAGTTGCTCGACGAACAGCTTCACTTCGTCCCACAGCGACGTCGACAGATAACGGGTGACGCGCGGCGCCGAGCGTTTCGCCCGTTGCCGCAGCAGCGCCATCGGATTGCCGCGCAGATAACCGGCGTTCACGAGCCACGTGAACATCGCGTTCAGAATGATCAGCGCCTGACGCTGGCTCGCGGCAGAAAGCGGCCCGTTGAACGGACGCCAGCGCTCGTCGCCGCGCGGATATTTACCGCCGGTCGCCGATACCCAGCGCGCGGCCGGCTGCGGATCGGCGATAAACGCCTTGAACAGCAGCAGATCCTCGTGCGTGAGCGACGACAGCGGCTTGCCGAGCTGCACGACCGCCCATAGCAGAAGCCGCTCGGCTTCCTTGCGGTAATTGTCGAAGGTGGTCCTGGTGTCCGCGTAATTCGACAACCACGCGCGCACCGCATCGAGATCGTTACGCGCGGACAGTTGCGAGTTCTCGGCGGCACCGCGATTGGTGCCGTCGCGGCCATCGAGCGTGGCCGGCACGACCAGCGCTTCGACGGGCTGGACAGTGGCGAGTTGAGCGTAAGAGGCGGCTTGCGGTGCGGCTTTGGACACGGTTCGGAACTCTCCTTCAAACGCCTCGAGGCTGGCGCGGAACACTATCACACGGTCGGCTTCGTCTGGCGCAAAACGATCGTGCGCGCATCGCCGGCATTATGATGGCGACACCCGCTCGGGCCGCCACGCGATGATCGCACGACGTGCAACACGGTGCGGCTGCACGACGGTATAGCAGCGAGCTATGACCGGCATTGCCGTAATCGAATTCTATTGAACTTTGCGCTCGCCTATATTGGAATGGCCTGTGCGCGCCAATTAAAGCAATGCGTGCATCAAGCGATGCATCAAGCGGTGCATCAACCAGCATATCAACCTGCCGGCTACACCGGCGGCCTTCCTCCCTCGACCCCTGATCCATGCAAGATGAATGACGACAACCGTAGTAACGGTAGATGAGCGCACTGCCGCGTTGGCCCGGCCAGCGGGCAGGTCTTTAGACCGTCAAGTTGCCATGGAAGGCTGACACCATGGCAAGCGCATAACGAAGACATCCTCCCAAGGAGAGAACGCATGTCAAATGAAGCAAAGTGCCCGTTCATTCATTCCGCCGGCGGCGGGACAACCAATCGTGACTGGTGGCCGAAAGCGCTGCGTCTGGATCTGCTGAGCCAGCATTCGAACCGCTCGAATCCGCTGGACGAGGAATTCAACTATGCGGAGGCATTCAAAAGCCTCGATTTCGCCGAGCTCAAGAAAGACCTCGCCGCGCTGATGACCGATTCACAGCCGTGGTGGCCCGCCGACTTCGGTCACTACGGGCCGCTCTTTATCCGCATGGCATGGCACAGCGCCGGCACCTATCGCATCGGCGACGGCCGTGGCGGCGCAGGGCGAGGCCAGCAGCGTTTCGCGCCGCTCAATAGCTGGCCCGATAACGTCAGCCTCGACAAGGCGCGGCGTCTGCTGTGGCCGATCAAGCAGAAATATGGCCAGAAGATTTCGTGGGCCGACCTGCTGGTGCTGACCGGCAACGTCGCACTGGAAACGATGGGCTTCAGGACCTTCGGTTTCGGCGGCGGCCGTGAGGACACCTGGGAGCCGGATCAGGACGTCTACTGGGGCAACGAAAAAACCTGGCTCGGCGGTGACGTGCGCTATGGCAAGGGCGCGGCAGGCAAGCAGGACGACGAAGGCGTGCTGGTCGCCGACGCGGAACTGCACGGCACCGAACTGAGCCGCACCGACACCGGCCGCAACCTCGAAAGTCCACTCGGCGCGGTACAGATGGGTCTGATCTACGTGAACCCGGAAGGCCCGGACGGCAACCCCGATCCGCTTGCCGCGGCGCTCGACATCCGCGAAACCTTCGCGCGCATGGCGATGAACGACGAGGAAACCGTCGCGCTGATCGCCGGCGGTCACACCTTTGGCAAGACCCACGGCGCGGGCCCGGCCGACAACGTCGGACCGGAACCCGAGGGCGCCGGCCTCGAGAACCAGGGGCTCGGCTGGAGCAACAGCTTCGGCACCGGTCGCGGTGGCGACACGATCACGAGCGGTCTGGAAGTCACGTGGACCGGCACGCCGACGCAGTGGGATATGAGCTTCTTCGAGAGCCTGTTCGGCCACGAATGGGAACTGACGAAGAGCCCCGCGGGCGCGAACCAGTGGGTCGCGAAAGATGCGCAAGCGACTTACCCGCACGCGCACGATCCGTCGAAGAAGGTGATGCCGGCGATGCTCACGACCGATCTGTCGCTGCGCTTCGACCCGGCCTACGAAAAGATTTCGCGCCGCTTTCTGGAAAACCCGGACCAATTCGCCGATGCGTTCGCGCGCGCCTGGTACAAGCTCACGCACCGCGACATGGGACCGCGTGCCCGTTACCTCGGCCCGGAAGTGCCGGCCGAACAACTGCCGTGGCAAGACCCGGTCCCCGCCGTCGATCATCCGCTCGTCGACGCTCAGGACATCGCCGCGCTCAAGCAGAAGATCCTCGCGTCGGGCCTGTCCGTGCCGCAACTGGTGACGACCGCGTGGGCGTCGGCATCGACCTTTCGTGGCTCGGACAAGCGCGGCGGCGCCAATGGTGCGCGCATCCGTCTCGCGCCGCAGAAGGACTGGGACGCGAACCAGCCGGTGGAGCTCGCGAAGGTGCTGCAGGTGCTGGAAGGCATCCAGAGCGAGTTCAACGGCGCGCAGTCGGGCGGCAAGAAGATTTCACTGGCCGATCTGATCGTGCTGGCCGGCGGTGCTGCGATCGAGCAGGCCGCGGCAGCCGCGGATCAGCAGGTGACGGTGCCGTTCGCGCCCGGTCGCACGGATGCTTCGCAGGAGCAGACCGAGGTCGAATCGGTCGCGATGCTCGAGCCGGCTGCCGATGGTTTCCGCAACTACCTGAAGGCTGGCTTGCAGGTGCCGGCGGAAGTGCTGCTGATCGACAAGGCACAACTGCTGACTCTGACGGTGCCCGAAATGACGGTGCTGCTCGGCGGGCTGCGCGTGCTGAACGTTCACAGCGGCAACGACGCGCATGGCGTGCTGACGGACAGGCCGGGAACGCTGACCAACGACTTCTTTCGCAACCTGCTCGACATGGGCACCGAATGGAAGCCGCTGTCGGCCGCCGCCGACGTGTTCGAAGGGCGCGCCGCGAAAACCGGCCAACGCAAGTGGACCGGCACGCGGGTCGATCTGGTGTTCGGCTCGAATTCCCAGCTGCGCTCGCTATGCGAAGTGTATGCAAGCAATGACGGGAAGCAGAAATTCGTGCGCGACTTCGTCGCCGCATGGGGCAAGGTGATGAACCTCGACCGCTTCGATCTCGCTTGAACCGTCGCAGCACGCAGCGGGCGGCGACGGTGCTTCGCACCGCTGCTTTTTTTTCACCGCACTTTACGACGTGGGGGCGGTGTGCGTAATGAAACCGAAGCGTAACGCGTAGTTCTTGACATAGTTGTTCTGCATGTGGGGCGATTGCCGCGAAACCGGTAATCGCCCCTTTTTTATCTCCGCCCGGCCCCGCGTCGCTGCGCCGCGCGCCGCGGCCCATCCTGAAACCCGCCCGCATCGCGGCATCCCCTGTTCAGGGGATGTTGCGTCGCGCCGAACCTGCCGATGATGGCGTCACTCGCGATACCAGAGCGCGACATGCTTCGACGAAGCCGTGTCAGCCGCGTTGTCAGCACCGCCGCCAGCACGATCCCTTGACCGACCCCAGGAGACCCAGATGCAGCACATCGACCACGATCCGACGCCATCCCCGTATGCGTACCCGCTGTTGATCAAGCAGTTGCTGCATACGCCGTTCGTGCAGGCCCTGGAGCAGGAAATCGTCTACCGCGGCGACGTGCGCCTCACCTATGCGACGCTGCGCGAGCGCATCGCGCGGCTCGCGAACGGGCTGGAACGGCTCGGCGTGCGGCATGGCACGACCGTCGCCGTAATGGATTGGGACAGTCATCGCTATCTGGAGTCGTACTTCGCGGTGCCGATGATGGGAGCCGTGTTGCAGACGGTCAACGTGCGGCTGTCGAACGCCGAGATCGCCTATACGATCAACCACGCCGGCGCGCAGGTGCTGTTCGTGCACAGCGACTTTCTGCCGGTGGTCGAAGCGATCAGGGATCAGCTCCATACGGTTCAGACCTTCGTGTGGATCGACGAACCAGGCAGTCAAGCGTACGAGCACACTATCCCGTTCGCGACCGAATACGAGGCGATGCTCGGCGAAAGCGCCGCCAGCTACGACTTCCCCGACTTCGACGAGAACACCCGCGCGACCACGTTCTACACGACCGGCACTACCGGTCTGCCGAAGGGCGTGTACTTCTCGCATCGCCAACTGGTGCTGCACACGATCACGTTGGCGGGCGCGTTGTCGAGCCCGGTGTCGGGACAGCGCTTTCATCGCGGCGACGTGTATATGCCGCTCACGCCGATGTTTCACGTACACGCATGGGGCATCCCGTATGTCGCGACGCTGCTCGGGGTAAAGCAGGTCTATCCGGGCCGCTACGAGCCCGAGCGGCTCGTGCAACTGATCCGCGACGAACGCGTGAGCTTTTCGCATTGCGTCAGCACGATCCTGCACATGCTGCTGTCGTGCGACGCCGCGAAGCACGCGGACCTCAGCCAGTGGAAAGTGATCATCGGCGGCGGCGCGTTGCCGCACGGTCTGGCGCGCGCGGCGCTCGATCGCGGCATCGACGTGTTTTCCGGCTACGGGATGTCGGAGACCTGCCCGATCCTGAGCCTCGCGCAGATTCCGCCGCATGCGCAGCCGCTCGATCTCGACGACGAAGTGCGCTGGCGCTGCAAGACCGGCTTTCCGGTGCCGCTCGTCGATCTGCGCATCGTCGACGAGAACATGCAGGAGGCCGCGCACGACGGCAAGGCCTACGGCGAGATCGTCGTGCGCGCACCGTGGCTCACGCAGGGCTATCTGAAGAATCCCGACGCGTCCGTGCAGCTGTGGGCGGGCGGCTACCTGCATACCCAGGACATCGCGAATATCGACGCGCACGGCAACGTGCAGATCACCGACCGCATCAAGGACGTGATCAAGTCGGGCGGCGAGTGGATTTCGTCGCTCGAAATCGAGAGCCTGATTTCGCTGCATCCGTGTGTCGCGGAAGTCGCGGTGATCGGCATCAAGGACGAAAAATGGGGAGAGCGTCCTGTCGCGCTGGTGGTCGCCAAAGCGGACACCGATGTCAGCGAGGACGAGCTCAGGCAGCACGTGATGGCTTTCAGCAGGACAGGGCAGATCTCGAAGTACGCGGTGCCGCAGATCGTCCGTTTCGTCGACGCGCTGCAGAAGACCAGCGTCGGCAAGACCAACAAGAAGTGGTTGCGCGAGCAGTTCGCCTGACCGGTCCCCAAGCCTCCACGGAGCAAGCACGATGAGCATCAACGAATACAGCATTGCGACGATCGATCAGTTCATCGGTCGCGAACTGGGCGTGTCGGACTGGGTCGTCGTCGATCAGCAGCGCATCGACGTATTCGCGGCCTGCACCGGCGACCGCCAATGGATTCATACGGACATCGAGCGCGCGAGCCGTGAGAGCCCGTTCGGCGGCACGATCGCGCACGGGTATCTGACGCTGTCGCTGCTGGCCGCGCTGTCGATCGAGATCGGCCTGATTCCCGCGGACGCATCGGCCGGGCTGAACTACGGGCTCGACAAGGTGCGCTTCATGACGCCGGTCAAGGCGGGCGCGCGCGTGCGCAATCGCGCGACGCTGGTGTCGGTGGAAAAGACGGGCGGCGGCCGGTTCATCCTGAAGACGATGAACGAGTTGCAGATCGACGGCGAGGACAAGCCCGCGCTGATCGCCGAGACATTGGCGATGCTGGTCGCGTGAACGCGTGCAACGAGTAACCGCAACCATCAGCGCAACGGCGCAACCGATACAGCAGTTCGAGGAGCGGCAACATGGCGGCAAACAAGCAAAGCATGAGCACGATCGCGAATACCGGCAGCACCGACAACGGCGGTGCACATCACAGCCCGCAACCGGACGAGACAGCGGCGGCATCCGCGCACGGCATGCCCGGGCCGAACCCGTTCGTCGGGCTGCGCGCACGCGACCTTGTCGCGACCGTGCAGCAGATCGGCGCGCAGGCGCTGCGTCAGCCCGCGTTGGTCGTCGAACAGGAGGCGGCGCTCGCGCGCGATATGCTCGCGGTGCTCAGCGGCAGTTCGGAATGCAAGCCGCCGCAGGGCGACAAGCGTTTCAATGACCCGGCGTGGCAGGACAATTCGTTCTATCGCACGGCGATGCAAGGCTATCTCGCGTGGCGCGACGCGCTGACCGGCTTTGTCGAGCGTTCCGCGCTCGATGCGAAGACGCGCGAGCGCGCGCAGTTCGTGATGTCGCTCTACACCGATGCGATGTCGCCGACGAATACGCTGCCCGGCAACCCGACGGCGTTGAAGAAGGCCATCGATTCGGGCGGCGCGAGCCTGCTCGGCGGGATGCGCAATCTCGTCATGGACCTGCTGCGCAACCGGGGCATGCCGGCCCAGGTCGACAAGAACGCATTCAAGGTCGGTGAGAACGTCGGCACGTCGCCCGGCGCGGTCGTGTTTCGCAACGAAGTGCTCGAACTGATCCAATACGCGCCGGCCACGGAACACGTTCATGCCCGGGCGCAACTGATCGTGCCGCCGCAGATCAACAAGTTCTACGTGTTCGACCTGTCCGGCGGCAAGAGCATCGTCGAGTACCTGGTGAACAACGAGTTTCAGGTATTCGTGGTGAGCTGGCGCAATCCGGGCACCGGGCACAGCCACTGGAATCTCGATACCTATGTCGCCGCGCTGATCGAAGCGATCGCGGCGGTGCGCGACATCACCGGCTGTGACGACGTCAACCTGCACGGCGCGTGCTCGGGCGCGATGACGATTGCGGCGTTGCTCGGCCATCTGGCGAGCCGGGGCGACAAAAGCGTGCACGCGGCGACGCTGATGGTCGCCGTGCTCGACAACACGGTCGACTCGCAGATTGGTCTGTTTGCGACGCCCGAGGCGATCGCGGCCGCGAAGCACAGCAGCACGGCCAAGGGGGTGCTCGCCGGCGAAGAGATGGGGCGCGTGTTCGCGTGGATGCGGCCCAACGACCTCGTGTGGAATTACTGGGTCAACAACTATCTGCTCGGCAACCCGCCGCCCGCGTTCGACGTCCTCTACTGGAACAACGATGCGACGCGCCTGCCCGCCGGCCTGCATGGCCAGCTGCTCGATATCTTCGCCGGCAATCTGTTCGGCAAGCCGCGCGCGCTGACCGTGCTGGGCACGCCGATCGACCTGTCGGAGGTGACCTGCGACAAGTACGTGGTCGGCGGCCTGACCGACCACATCACGCCGTGGAAAGGCGTGTACAACACCGCCCGCCGGTTCGGCGGCGATACCCGCTTCGTGCTGAGTTCGAGCGGCCATATCCAGAGCCTCGTCAATCCGCCGGGCAATCCGAAGGCGAAGTTCTTCGTCAACCCGCAACTGCCGGCCCAAGCCGATGCGTGGCTCGCCAATGCGCGCGAGCAACGCGATTCGTGGTGGGGCAACTGGCGCGCGTGGCTCGCCGGGCGCTCCGGCGAACGGCGCGCCGCGCCGGCTGGCGTCGGTAGCGAGCGACATCCGGCCGGCGCGAAGGCGCCCGGCACCTACGTGCTCGAAGCCTGAGTTTCTTCACCGCAGTTCAATTGGATCACCCGGAAAACAACTGATGCCAATCAACCCCCAGTCCGCTTGCCGTCTGCGAATCCAGACGATCGATCTGGACGGCCAGACCCTGCGCGTGGCCACGTCGCGCGGCAGCGACGCATCGCCGCCGCTGGTCGTCTTCAACGGCATCGGCGCGAACCTCGAACTGCTCGAGCCGTTCGTCGCCGCGCTCGATGACGTCAGCGTGGTCATCTTCGATGTGCCGGGCGTCGGCGAATCGCCCGCGCCGGTGCTGCCGTATCGCTTTTCGACGCTGTGTGCACTGACCGACAGGCTGCTGTCGCGGCTCGGCATCGACGGGCCGGTCGACGTACTCGGCCTCTCGTGGGGCGGCGCGCTGGCGCAGCAGTTCGCGCGTCTGTATCCGCGGCGCTGCCGACGGCTGATCCTCGCGGCGACCTCGCCCGGCGTGCTGATGGTGCCGGCGAAACTGTCGGTGCTCGCGAAGATGATCGGCCCGCGCCGCTACCTCGATCCGCTTTATCTGCAACACGTCGGGGCCGACCTCTACGGCGGTGCGTACCGGCGCGATCCGGCGTTGCTGGAGGAGCATGGCCGGCACATCCAGCCGCCGCGTGGCCGCGGCTATCTGTATCAACTACTGGCCGCGACCGGCTGGACGAGCTTGCCGTGGCTTGGCGCCTTGCGTCAGACGACGCTCGTCATGCACGGCGACGACGACCCGATCGTGCCGCTCGGCAACGCGAAGATTCTCGCCACCCGCATCCGCAATGCGACGCTGTATGTGATCGACGACGGTCATCTGTTTCTGATCGCGCGTGCGCAGGAAGTGGCGCCTGTGGTGCGCAGCTTCCTGCGCGATCAGCCGGCTTGAGTCGGTTCGCAAGCGGCGCTGACAAAGCGCGGCCGGCCGCGCGGCTGGCGCCGTCGCGCTAGCCTGGCGCCACCAGTCCGAGCACTTGCGCGCGCGCCACGGCCTGCGCGCGCTTGTCGACTTCCAGTTTGACGAAGATGTTCTTCACATGGGTCTTGACGGTTTCCGGCGCGATGCCGAGCGTACGCGCGATCTCCTTGTTGGATTGACCCTGCGCGATCAGTGCGACGATGCCGCGCTCGCGCGCGCTCAACGGCTCGCGTTCGGTGTCGCGCGCAGCCGTGGCGCCCGGTTCGTACATCGCTCGCCAGCCGTCCAGCAAACGATCGATATACGCGAGCACGTCTTTCGTCTGCGGGCTCGCGCGGGTGTGGTCGCGAACCGCTTGCAGCAACCGGCCGACTTCCGGCCCCTGATCGAGGATCGAGCGATAGATATCGCGGCTCGCGTTCAGCACCTCGCGACAGAGTTCGATCGCGCGCGCGTCGTCGTTCGCGCGCAGCCACACGAGCGCGAGCGTGGTGCGCAGGCGCAGCGCGAGATAGTCAGCGTGCCGGCTTTCGACGCTGCGCAGCGCCGGGTTCAACGCGCCGATCGCGTCCTCGGTGCGGTTCTGGGCCATCGCCAGCCACGCGACCGCGGTCGCGCGGAACGTCTCGATCTCGGGCGACGCCGGCTTCGCGGCGACGGCGCGCGCTTGCACCAGCCGGTCCAGTTGCTCGACGCAGGCCGCCGCTTCGGTGATGCGGTCTTCGCGCAGATAGAGCCGCGCGCGCTCGACCAGCACGCCCGCGCTCAAGCGGTCCCAGCGGCGCCCATAGCCGAGGCTCTGCGCCTGATCGAGCAGCGCGTGCGCATGACCCGTGTCGGCACGTGCGATCGCGATGCGCACCAGCACGCGGTACGCGAACAACGTGCTGTCGAGCAGCACGGCGAAATCGATCACCGGCATCAGATCGACCAGCAACGCCTCGGCCTCGTCGAGCCGTCCCTGCTCGTACCAGATGTGCGCGATCATCGGCGCGCAGAGCGCCACGGCAATGGACTTCGGACCGCAATGGCGTTCGGCGAGCTGGACCGACTCGGTGAAATAGCGTTCGGCGAGCACGAAGTGCATCTGCTGCAACTCCGCGTGACCGAGCATGCATAGCCGGTAGACCGACGCGAAGACGTTGCGCCGGTCTTCCTCGACCGAATACGGAATCCACGGTGTCGCGTACAGCGCGCCGAGGTTGCCGGCTTTCCAATGGCCGAAGCGCACGATATTGGACGCGATGTTGGTGGTCCAGATATCGGTCGACCGATGTTCGAGACACGCTTGCGCGAGCGTCAGCGCGCGCGGCGCATCGTCCTGAAGCCCCGCGACCACCGCGCGGATCGTCTGACATTCCCAGCGGATATTGCCGGCCACATCGGGCGCCGCCACGCCGGCGTCGCGCTCGATTTCGTCGAGCATCGCGAGTGCTTCGTCAAAGCGCATCGCGAGCGCCATCCCCCAGGCGATCGCGAGCGTGATCCTGGGTTGCCCGCGCATCAGCTCAGCCGGGAACTGCCGTTGCCAGCCGAGCAGTGTCAGCAGATCGCCCCCGGTGACGAGCGCCATCGCGCAACGGCCCATCAGCGAGATCGCGTGCGCGGTGTCGCCCGCGGCGATCGCATGTCTGACGGCATCCGTCCATTGCTGCTCGCCCGCGTACCACTGGCAGGCACGGCGATGCAGCTCCACCAGTTCGTCGCGATGGCGCGTTTCCAGCCGCCGGCGCAGGTACTCGCCCATCAGAGGGTGATAGCGGAACCAGACGCCTTCGAGATCGAGCGGTTCGAGCAGCAGCTGCCGCGCGGCGATGGTCTCCAGCATCGCGCGTGCGCCAGCGACGCCGGTGACGGCCTCGCATAGCGGCGCGCTCAGCCGCTCGAGTATCGACGTGCGCGACATGAAGCCGACCATCGCGGCCGGCAGATGTTCGAGCATGTCTTCGAGATACGCGGCGAACGGCAGGCAGGCGCCCGTCGGCGCGTGTGCGTCGAGCGCGGCGCGGCCGTCGTCGCGGCTGAGCAGCGATGCCGAAATACGCAGCGCCGCGGCCCACCCTTCGGTGCGCGCGAACAGCGATTTGACGCTCGCCGCGCGCAACCCGCCCGGACACTCGTGTTCGACGAAGCTGCGGGTTTCGTCCAGGTCGAAACGCAGCGCTGCCGCATCGACTTCGAGCAGATCGTTCTTCGCGCGCAAACGCGCGAGCGGCAGCGGCGGATCGGTGCGCGTGCAGATCACCACATGCACGTTCGACGACGCATGCTCGATGAAGTACGACATCGCGTCGTGGATCGCGCTCAGGCTGATCAGATGATAGTCGTCGATAAACAGATAGACGTCGTCGTCGGCTTCGACGAGCTCGTTGATCAGCGTCGCCACGACCACCTGCGCGGGCACTAGCGACGCCTCGCTGGTCAGGCTCAGCGCGGCCGCGCCGGCGCTGGGGCACGCATGGCGCACGGCCTGCGTCAGATGATGGAAAAAGCGCGCGGGTTCGTCGTCGCCGCTATCGAGCGACAGCCACGCGATGAACGCGCCGCTCGCGTTCAGCCGCCGGTCGATCCACGTGAGCGCGAGCGACGTCTTGCCGAAGCCGGCCGGCGCCTTGATCACGGTGAGCCGCCTGCTTTCCGCCTTCGCGGCAAGCGCGACGAGCCGTGGCCGATCGATCAGGCCAGCGGGCAGGCGTGGCCGCAGCGCCTTGGTGACGGGAAAGAGCGGGGGGTGGGTGGCGGGCACCGCGTCTGATTCGGGCATCGGCGGGTCCTCGGGTTGGGATGTCGGCTTGCGCTCGATGCGATCGCGGTCCCCCGTAAGGGGGATTCTGCGCGGTGCGGCGCTGGGACACCATGGCGATCAGCGTGACGATCGACGGGCTCGAGAAATGATACGCCCAACGCGCTCGCGGGAGCACGGCGTGCCCGCCGCGCCGTGCGTCGCGTGCAGATGCAGCGCGCGGCTCGCCAGTGGATCCCCGCATGCGCCACCGAGTAAGTAATCAACCGATCGAAGTGCTGGCCCCTGTCGAACGCGTCGTCGACGCCAACGTGCGCGTTCGCGTGCAAGCCGACGGCAGCGCCGAACCCGACAAACTTCAACCGAATGGAAGCAGGAACCCGATGAGCACTTACATTGCACCGCTGCGCGACATGCGCTTCGTGATGACGGAACTGGCTGGCCTCGATGCGCTATCGGCGCTGCCGGGCTTCGAGGACGCGACGCCCGAGCTCGCCGAGGCCGTACTGGACGAAGCGGCGAAGTTTGCGAGCGAAGTACTGGCGCCGCTGAACCAGTCCGGCGACCAGCAGGGCGCGCGTCTGAGCGGCGATGGCGCGGGCGTGCTCGCGGCGGATGGCTTCGCCGCCGCCTATCGTGCGTTCAGCGAAGGCGGCTGGAGCGGCCTGAGCGGCGACCCCGGGTTCGGCGGCCAGGGGCTGCCGGAGCTGCTGCATGCGGCGACCACCGAGATGTGGAACGCGTCGAACATGGCGTTCGCGCTGTGTCCGATGCTGACGGCGGGCGCGACCGAGGCGCTGCGGCAGCATGGCGCCGACGAACTGAAGTCGCGCTACCTGGCGAAGCTCGTCAGCGGGCAGTGGACCGGCACGATGAACCTTACCGAGCCGCAAGCGGGCTCCGACCTTGCCGCGGTGCGCACCAAGGCGATTGCCGAAGGCGACCACTATCGTCTGCACGGGCAGAAGATCTTCATCACGTGGGGCGACCACGATATGACGGACAACGTCATTCATCTGGTGCTCGCCCGGATGCCCGATGCGCCGGAAGGCGTGCATGGCATCTCGCTCTTCCTGGTGCCGAAGTTCCTGCTGAACGCCGACGGCTCGCCGGGACAACGCAACGATGTGCACTGCGTGTCGCTCGAACACAAGCTCGGCATTCACGCGAGCCCGACCTGCGTGATGAGCTTCGGCGAGCGCGACGGTGCGATCGGTTTTCTGGTGGGCCAGCCGAACAGGGGGCTCGCTCACATGTTCACGATGATGAACGAAGCGCGCCAGAAGGTCGGCATCCAGGGCCTCGCGATCGCGGAGCGCGCGTATCAGCAGGCACGCGATTACGCGAAGGAACGTGTCCAGGGACGGCTCGCCTCCGGCGCATCGGCGCAGGCGGTGGCGATCATCCATCACCCGGATGTGCGGCGCATGCTGCTGACGATGAAGTCGCAGGTCGAGGCGATGCGCGCGTTCGCGTATGTGATGGCCGCCGATATGGACCGCGCGCACCGCGATCCCGATGCGAGCGAGCGCGGATTTCGTCAGGCGCGAGTCGATCTGCTGATCCCTGTGTTGAAGGGATGGTGCACGGAACTGGGTGTCGACATTGCATCGCTTGGCGTGCAGGTGCACGGCGGCATGGGCTACATCGAGGAAACCGGCGCCTGCCAGTTTCTGCGCGACGCGCGGATTGCGCCGATCTACGAGGGCACCACCGGCGTCCAGGCCGCGGACCTCGTCGGGCGCAAGCTCGTGTCGGACCGCGGCGCGGCGATGACGGCGCTGCTCGCCGAGCTGCGCGAGCTCGCAGCGGCGCTGCAGCAGAACACGGATGAGCAGCTGGCGCCGATCGGCGCGGCGCTCGCGACGGCGGTTCAAGCGCTGGACGACGCGACCGGCTGGATGGTGGACGCGATCGCGGGCCAGCGGGAGGCCGCGCTCGCGAGTTCGGTCGACTATCTGATGCTCACCGGCTACGTATGCGGTGGCTGGCAGCTCGGACGGGCCGCACTGGTCGCGTCGAAAAGGGCGCAGGCGCAGGACGACGTGGAGTTTCACGGCGCCAAACTCGCCACCGCGCGCTTTTATGCGGACAAGGTGCTGCCGCGCGCGAATGCGCTGCTGCAGATGATCCGCAGCGGTGCGTCGGGTGCGGCGAGTGGGGCGGGGCTGAGCATCGAGCAGTTTTGATCGGGGCGGGGACGGCGGCTGTCGCGGCGGGGCGCTGCTGCGTGGTCTGGATTGGCTGCGCACGCTGGCTTTCACGTCCACGCGCAGCATGGCGCCGGGTCATCCGCGCATGGCCGGTCCGACAGCGAACATCGATTTCTGATCCTATGCTTTAAGCGATGCAATCCACCCGCTCGATCCTTTGCGCACCGGCAAGCCGGCTGGCGCGGCGGATCGACGAACCGGTCATGAACCCACGTTAGCGGAGAATCGCCGTGTACCAGAATATTCTCGTTGCGTTCGACGGCAGCAGTTCGTCGAAGCTCGCGCTGAAAGAAGCGGTGAGCCTCGCCGCGTTGACGAAGGGCGTCGTGCATCCGCTCTACGTGCTCGACAAGACGCCGCTCTTTTCGTACGCGAGCCACTACGATCCGCTGGTGCTCGTCGAGGCGCTGCGCAAGGAAGGCGAGGCGTTGATGGACCAGGCCGGGCAGGCATGCGCGACGGCCGGCGTCCCGTGTCACCCGGAACTGGTCGAGTCGAACGATCCGTCCGATGACGTCGCGAACGTGATACTGCGACATGCGCAACAGATCGATACCGATCTGCTCGTGATGGGCACGCATGGACGCCGCGGCGTCGAGCGTCTGGTCATCGGCAGCGTGGCGGAGCGGGCGTTGCGCTTCTCGCGGTGTCCGGTGTTGCTGATTCGCGAGGAAGGCAAGCCCGAGTCGGCGCGCTTGTAGCCGCGCGCAAACCCGCCGGCGTCGCAGCGCGCACGCTCTGACGCAGGTCGAGCGCATCGAGCGCAAAGCGCTCACCGGTACGGGAACTTGCCCAACGGTCATACGCACTCGTCGTTGCCATCCTATGCGGCGTGTCGGGTTCAGCGATGAAGGTCTCAGCGCGCGGCACACCGTCCGGTTGGTGCTCGCCGGACCGCGCCAAATGCCACGCATCACGTGTGTCTCGGCCCATAGGGGAAAGCGTGCGCGCCTCTATACTGTGCGTCCTGTGCGTCCTCAATGAATTCATCCATCAACGGCCAACCTTAGCCGGCCGCCCGTCACAGGACGGCGTCGGCTTCCTCCACCCGCACCTCCATGGACACCGACCTTTCATCGCCGCGGCCCTCCTGGCTGGCGCGCGTGTTCGAAGTTCTCACCGTGTTTCTGAAGCTGGGGCTGACGAGCTTCGGTGGCCCGATCGCGCACATCGGATACTTTCGGCGCGAGTTCGTCGAGCGCCGCCGCTGGCTCGATGACGAAGCGTTCACCGATCTGATCGGACTGTGCCAGTTTCTGCCCGGACCCGCGAGCAGCCAGGCGGGCTTTTCGATCGGTCTGCTGCGCGCGGGGTGGGCCGGAGGCCTTGCCGCATGGTGCGGCTTCACGCTGCCGTCGATCGCCGTGATGCTGGCGTTTGCCGCCATCGCGCCGGATCTCGGTGGACCGGCTGGCGCGGGCGTGATCCATGGGCTGAAGCTCGTCGCGGTGGCCGTCGTCGCGCAGGCCGTCTGGGATATGGCCAGGCGTCTTTGCCCCGACCGCCGCCGCGCGGCAATCGCGCTCTTTTGCATCGCGTTGCTGAGCCTGCTCGCCACCGCGTTCGCGCAACTGATCGCGATCGGTGCCGGCGCGGTGCTTGGCGTTGCGCTATGCCGGCCCGATGTGGCCGCCGCGCCGCGCCGCCTGCCGTCGCATCAGGGCCATTTCCGCGTATCGCGCACGATCGGCGTCGCCGCACTGGTGGTCTTTTGCGCGCTGCTTTTCGCGCTGCCGCTGTGGGTCACCACCGCAGGCTCGCAAACCCTGCGCGTGTTCGACGCGTTCTATCGATCCGGCGCGCTGGTATTCGGCGGCGGACACGTGGTGCTGCCGCTGCTGCAGCGGGCGACCGTCGCGACCGGCTGGGTTGCGCCCAATGACTTTCTGGCCGGCTACGGCGCGGCCCAGGCGGTACCCGGGCCGCTCTTCACATTCGCCGCGTTTCTCGGCTGGATGATGAGCGCGCCGCCTCGCCATTGGAGCGGCGCGCTGCTCGCGACACTGGGCATCTTTCTGCCCGGCCTGTTGCTGCTCGTCGCGGCGCTGCCGTGGTGGCAGGCGCTGCGCGCGCGACCGCCGATGTCGGCGGCGCTGGCGGGCATCAATGCGGCGGTGGTCGGGCTGCTGGCCAGCGCGCTGTATTCGCCGGTGTGGACCAGCGCGGTGCTGTCGCCCGCCGATTTCGCGATTGTCTGCATCGGCTTCGTGCTGTTGACCCGGTGGAAGGTGCCGCCGCTGGCGGTCGTCGTACTCTGCGTCGCGAGCAGCGTCGCGCTCGCCTTGCTGGGTCACGGCTGAGCGGGCTCTGCACGCCAGGGAGCACCATCATTTAGCGGAACCGACCCACGCGCGACGTGAGGCCGCAACGCGGTGCCGCCTCCCCGCAAGGTTTACCCGCGCTTGACACTGTATTTTGGATCCAGGATATTGATACACGAAATCGATACGCCTTTTCCGAAACAGGGCTGGTCCCGCTGGTCTCTTTTCTGGGAGTTCCACATGTCACCGATTGCCGCGCGGCTCGAGCGTCTTCCGTTCAGCCGCTTTCACTTCAAGCTGCTGCTGATGGGCGGTCTGGGCTTCATGTTCGAAGCCATCGACGCGGCGATCATCGCGTTCATCCTGCCCGTCGTTCGCACCAAGTGGCATCTGACCAGCTTCGAGACGGGGCTGCTCGGCAGCAGCACCTACGTCGGCTTCCTGGTCGGCGCGCTGCTCGCGGGGCTGCTGGGAGACCGCTTCGGCCGGCGCGTCGTGATGATGTGGTCATTGACGTTTTTCTGCGTGCTGACGTTCATCAACGCATTCGTCAACGATTGGCATACGTTCGCGCTGCTGCGCGCGATCGCCGGTATCGGGATGGGCGCCGAGGGCGCGATCATCGCGCCATTCCTCGTCGAGTTCGTCAGCAACCGCTATCGCGGCGCGTTTACCGGCGCGCTGGCCGGATTTTTCTCGTTCGGCTTCGTCGCCGCCGCGCTGCTCGGCTACTTCGTCATTCCGCTGAATCCGGAGGGCTGGCGCATCGCGCTGATCATCGTTTCGCTGCCGGTCGTCGTGCTGCTGTGGTGGCGGCGGTCGCTGCACGAGTCGCCGCGCTGGCTGGAACTGCACGGCCGCCACGACGAAGCAGAGGCGGTCGTCGCCGACATCGAGCGGCAGATCGAGCGCACCGGCGTGACGCTCGCGCCGGTCAGCCCGGTCGCGGGCAGCACGCTCAGCTTCGAGCAGTCCGGTTCGTTCTTTGGCAATCTGAAGCTGCTGTGGAAGCCGCCGCTCGCCCGAACGACGCTGATGACCTGGTGCCTGTGGCTGTCCGTCACGTTCTGCTCGTATGCGTTCTTCGTGTGGATTCCCGGTCTGCTGGTGCAGCATGGGATGACCATCACGAAGAGCTTTTCGGTGTCGATCATCATCTACCTCGCGCAGATCCCCGGCTACTACTCGGCCGCGTACTTTTGCGAAAAGCTCGGCCGCAAGACGACGATCGTCTCGTATATGGGGATGGCGTGCGTCGCGGGCATCTGGTTGGCCAACGCGGGCAGCGACACGGCGATCGTGTTCGCGTCGACCTTCATGTCGTTCGCGATGAACGGCGTGAACGCCGGCGAGTATGCGTATACGCCCGAAGTGTTCCCGACGCACCTGCGCGCGACGGGGATGGGCGCGGCCTCCGCGTTCGGGCGCATCGGCGCGATCTGTTCGCCGATGCTGGTCGGCTATATCTATCCGCTGTGGGGCTTCGCCGGCGTGTTCGGGATGACGACCGGGATTCTGCTGATTGGCGCATTCGCGGTGATTTTCCTCGGCGTGTCGACGCACGGCCGGACCCTCGAAGAAATCGCCGAGACCGAATACGGCGCGATGCGCGCCGAACCGGGCAGCGGCGGACTTCGCACGGCCAAATGAGGAGCGCCTCGTGACAGATGCAAACAGCGCGACCGCCGCACGGACCCTGCATGCGATCGCCCGGGTCGCCCGGCTGCAGCAGGCAGGCCCTGCTACCGAGGCTGGCGGCGACGGTCGCCCGGAGGCGGTCTGGGATGAATTCGAACGCTCGCTCACCGAGGTATTCGGGCAACGGCTCTTTACCGTGCTCGCATACGACGACAGCTCGAGCCGGCTTGGCCGCCTGCATAGCAACCGCGTCGACATCAATCCAATCGGCGGCCTCAAGCGCGTCACGCCAAGCCGCTGGTCGGCGCAGGTGTTGCAGCGTGGGGAAGTGTTTATCGGCTCGACCCGCGAAGACATCAAGGCCGTGTTCTCGGAGTACCAGGTGCTGTGGTCGATCGGCTGCGAGAGCGTGCTGAATATTCCGGTGCGCAAGAACGGCGTGACGCTCGGCACGATGAACCTGCTCGGCGACGCGGGTCTCTATGACCATGCCGACCTCGAGGTGGCGTCGATCTTCGCGCAACTGGCGGTCGCGCCACTCGAAGATCAGGTGCAAAGGATCCGCGGCCTCGCGGATCCGGATGTGATGGAACAGGTGTAGGAGCCGGGGAGGGGTGGCCGCACACCGCGCCCCGTCCGTTTTTTCAAAGCAACTCGAACCCATTGATGACCCAGTACGCCCGGAACGCCAGCACAAGCGCCGATGTCGTCGTGATCGGCGGCGGCATAATCGGTCTCGCCTGCGCATGGTCGGCGCTGCGAGACGGCGCGCGCGTCACCGTGATCGATCGCGATTTCGCAGGCGACCGTGCGTCGCACGGCAATGCGGGCGGCATCGCGGTGACGGAGAGCACCCCGATCGCGGTGAACGGGCTGTACACGAAAGCGTTGAAGTGGCTGTTCGATCCGCTGGGGCCGCTATCGCTCGACTGGAAACATCTGCCGGCCGCATGGCCGTGGTTTATCGCGTTTCAGCGCGCGGCGAACGAGGCGCGTTTTCGCGACATTGCGCTGGCGCTCGCGAGCCTGAACCAGCGCGTGTACGACGACATCGTGCCGATGTTCGAGGACATCGGTGCGATGGACAGCTTCTACCGGCGCGGCGCACTGACGGTCTACGAGACCGACGAAGCGTTTGCGGCCGACCAGCACGAGTGGGCGTTCAAGCGCGAACTGGGCGTGCGCTGGCACGCGCTGTCCGCCGCCGAGATTCGCGCGTACGAACCGTCGCTTGCGCCGGTGTTCCGGCACGGCGTGTTCCTCGACGACTGGTCGCATATCGGCGACCCGAAGGGGCTCGTCAAGCAGTTGCGGGCACGGGTCGAACAGCTTGGCGCGACGCTGGTCGAGGGCACCGTGACCGCGCTCGATCCGGCCGACGCGCTCGCGCCCGCCGCGGTCCTCGGCAACGGCGAACGGGTCAAGGGCCGCCGCGTGGTCGTGGCGACCGGCGCATGGTCCGCGTCGCTGGCCGCCTCCATTGGCGATCGTGTGCTGCTGGAAAGCGAGCGGGGTTACAACACGACGCTGCCGTCGCACGGCATCGGGCTGTCGCGCGAAGTCATTTTCGCCGAGCGCAAGTTCGTCGCGACGCCGCTCGACATCGGTTTGCGCATCGGCGGCGCCGCCGAATTCGCGGGCCTGCACGCGCCGCCGAACTATCGGCGCAGCGATGCGTTGCTCGCGCTCGGCAAGCGCTTCTTGCCTGATATCAACGACGCGGGCGCGGTGAAGTGGATGGGGCATCGCCCGGCCACCCCCGATTCGCTGCCGGTGATTGGCCGCTCGCCGCGCGCGCCGGCCGTGATTTACGCGTTCGGCCACGGTCATCTGGGCCTGACGCAGTCGGCAACGACCGGCGCGCTGGTCGCCGATCTGCTGGCCGGCCGAACCCCCGGCATCGATCTCGAACCGTATTCGATCAGTCGCTTCCGAACTTGACGAGGCCGCCGCGGCCTCGATTGATCCGCGCGGGATATCCCGCCTCTCATTGTGCGTTTTTATCTGTTCTGAAAAGGAGTCGCCATGAAAGTCAACTGGCAAGGTGTTTTCCCCGCTGTGACCACGAAGCTCACGCAGGATGGTTCGCTCGATCATGAAGCGATCAAATCCGGTTTGAACCGGCTGATCGACAGCGGCGTCGGCGGCGTCGTGATGATGGGCATGGTCGGCGAAAGCGCGCAGCTCACGCAGGAAGAAAAGCGCACCGTGATCCGCCTGGCGGTGGAAACCGTCGACGGCCGCGTGCCGGTGATCGCGGGTCTGGCCGAGACCAATACGGCGAGCGCGGTGCAGTATGCAAAGGATGCGCAAGCGCTCGGCGTGCAGGGGCTGATGGTGTTTCCGGGACTCACGTATAAGTCGGACCCGCGCGAAACGGTCGCGTACTACAGGACCATCGCGCAGGCCTCGAGCCTGTCGATCCTGCTCTATAACAATCCGCGCGGTTACGGGGTGGACCTGACGCCGGATGTCGTCGCGCAACTGCTGAAGGAGCCGACGATCGAGGCGCTGAAGGAAGAGTCCTACGACACCACGCGCGTGACCGATCTGATCAAGCGTTTCGGCGACCGGCTCGCGGTGGTTTGCGGCGTCGACGATCTGGTGCTCGAGTCGGCCGCGCTGGGCGCGAAATGCTGGGTGTCGGGCATGGCCAACGCGGTGCCGCGCGAATCGGTCGAACTGCTGAATCTGGCGGTCGCCGGCAACTATGAACAGGCCCGCAAGCTGTATCGCGCGCTGATCGATCTGTTCCACCTCGATACGCACGTGAAGCTCGTGCAGTACATCAAGCTGGCCGAGCACGTGACGGCCGGCTATGCGGAAACCGTGAAGGCGCCGCGTCTCGCGCTCGAAGGCGAAGAGCGCGCGAAAGTGCTGGCGATCGTCGAGAAGACGCTGGCGGATCTGCGCGCGCTGTCGAAGTAAGCGGGACAGCCCGATCAACCGCGGACGCCTTCGAACTGCTCGACGGCGTGCGCGTCCCCAGGCTATCTTGTGCAGCAAGTT
Source organism: Paraburkholderia sp. (assembly GCF_036488505.1). Taxonomy (GTDB): domain Bacteria; phylum Pseudomonadota; class Gammaproteobacteria; order Burkholderiales; family Burkholderiaceae; genus Paraburkholderia. The sequence goes on from NZ_DASXHN010000271.1 coordinate 21,817, forward strand.
CTCGACGGACCAGCACGATGAAATCGACCTTCTTTTGTATCGACGGACACACCTGCGGTAATCCGGTGCGGGTCGTCGCCGGCGGCGCGCCCCGGCTCGACGGCGCGAACATGATCGAGCGGCGCGCGCATTTCGAGCGCGAATTCGACTGGATTCGCACCGCGTTGATGTTCGAGCCGCGCGGGCACGAAGTGATGTCGGGCAGCATTCTTTATCCGCCGACGCGGCCCGACTGCGATATCGCGATCCTCTTCATCGAGGTGAGCGGCTGCCTGCCGATGTGCGGCCACGGCACGATCGGCACCGTGACGAGCGCGATCGAACATGGCCTCGTGCGGCCGCTCGAGCCCGGCGTGCTGCGCCTCGATACGCCGGCGGGCGTGGTGGTCGCGCGCTACCGGATGGACGGCGACAACGTCGATTCGGTGCGCCTGATCAACGTGCCGTCGTTTGTTCATTCGACGGATCTGACGGTCGAGGTGGACGGGCTGGGCGAAATCCGCTTCGACGTCGCGTATGGCGGCAACTTCTACGCGATCATCGAGCCGCAGGCGAACTACGCTGGCCTGCATACGCTCAAGCCGTCGGACATTCAGCGCCTCAGTCCGATCCTGCGACAGAAGGCCAACGACAAGTACTCGTTCGTTCATCCGGAAAAGGCCGAAATCCGCGGGCTCAGCCACGTGATGTGGACCGGCGAGCCGACGGTGCAAGGCGCAAGCGCGCGCAATGCGGTCTTCTACGGCGACAAGGCGATCGACCGCTCGCCGTGCGGCACCGGCACGTCGGCGCGCATCGCGCACCTGGTGGCCAAAGGCCAGCTCGGGATCGGCGAGCGCTTCGTGCACGAAAGCATCATCGGCACGCTGTTCAACGGCGTCGCGGAGCAAGCGGCCAAGGTCGGCGACTTCGACGCGATCGTCCCGAGCATCGAAGGATGGGCTCGCGTCACCGGCCATAACACGATCTTCGTCGACGATCGCGATCCGCTTGCCAAAGGTTTTTTGCTGACCTGATCGATCAAGTGATCCACCGTGGCCGCGCGGGTGCGCGAGCCGCGCAACAACTCGCTGGGGAATTCGAATGCTGATCCTGAAAAACGCGCGCGTGCTGGACGTCGATCACGAACACGACACCGCGCCGTATTCCATTGTCATCGACGGCGACGTGATCAAGGACGTCACCCGCGAACCGGTGTCGATCGAAGGCGCGCAGGTGATCGACGTGGGCGGCAAAACCGTGATGCCCGGCCTGATCGATTGCCATGCGCACGTGATTGCGTCGGTTGCCCACCTCGGTAATAACGGACGTTTGCCGAATACTTTCGCGGTACTGCGGGCGGTGCCGATTCTCGCCGGCATGCTCAATCGCGGTTTCACGACCGTGCGCGACGCGGGCGGCGCCGACTATGCGCTGTCGCGCGCGATCGAGGAAGGTGTGATCGCCGGGCCGCGTCTGTTCGTCGCCGGCAAGGCGCTGTCGCAAACCGGCGGTCATGGCGACTTCCGCGAGCGCTTCGACAATTCCGACCCCGATCCGTGCGGCTGCCATCGAAACCTGGGTGCGATCGGCCGTATCGTCGACGGCGTGGACGAGGTGCGCAAGGCGGTTCGCGAGGAGATGCGCGCGGGCGCGCACCACATCAAGATCATGGCGTCGGGTGGCGTCGCATCGCCGACCGATCCGATCGGCAATCTGCAGTTCTCGGTCGACGAGGTCAAGGCCGTCGTCGAGGAAGCGGCGTCGCATCAAACCTACGTGATGGCGCATGCGTACACGGCTAAAGCAATCACGCGGGTGGTCAAGCTGGGCGTGCGCACGATCGAGCACGGCAATCTGATCGACGACGAAGCCGCCGCGGTGATGGCCGGGCAGGGCGCGTTCGCGGTGCCCACGCTGGTCACCTACGACGCGATGAGCAAGGTCGGCGCGAAGTCGGGCATCGCCGAAAGCGCGCTCGCGAAGAACGAGAGCGTGCGCTTGCAAGGCCTGAAGGCGCTCGAACTGCTGCAACGCGCGGGCGTGAAGATGGGACTGGGCACCGACCTGCTCGGCGATATGCACGAGTTTCAGAGCGACGAGCTGACGATTCGCGCCGGCGTTCTCGGCGCGTTCGAAACGCTGTGCCAGGCGACCGCGGTGGGCGCGGAAATCGTCGGCCAACAGGGCCGTCTCGGCGTCGTCGCCGCTGGCGCTTACGCGGACCTGCTGGTCGTCGACGGCGATCCGCTAAAGGACATCAGCGTGCTGACCGGCCAGGGCGAGCGCATCGCCGGCATCATGAAAAACGGCGCATGGGTGCGCGAAGCGTTGCTGTGACGCTGCGTTGCGTATTGGATTTTGGATCCGAAAGCCGACGCCGTGATAGCATCGCCGTTGTATCCTGAATCCCGCCAATGAAGCCGACCATGCCTCCGGTATCCGCCCGACGTCCCGCCAGGAATACCTCCGCGATGAATCAGATCGTCGCCGACGAAAACACCCGAAAAATCGTGCGTCCCACCACGGTCGAGCTGGTCACGACCGCGGTGCGCCAACGGATTCTGAGCGGTGAGCTGGCGCCGGGCGAGGTGTTGCGTCAGGAGGCGTTGGCCGAAGAACTCGGCGTGAGCCGCGTGCCGGTGCGTGAGGCGATCACACGTCTGACCGCCGAGGGGCTTTTGACCAGCGTGCCCCACAAGGGCGCCTATGTGGCCGAGTTGTCGATCGACGAAGTGAAGGAAACGTTCGACATTCGGCTGCGTCTGGAACCGTGGATCTTTTCGGAAGCGATTCCGCGCATCACCGAGGCCGAGATCGGCAAGGCCGAGCGGCTCGTCAATGAAATGGACGATGCCGGTTCGGGCGTGTGGGGGCAATTGAACTGGCGTTTGCACGAAACGCTTTATCTGCCGTCGCAACGCGATATCACGCTGCAGATGCTGCGGGTGCTGCATGATCGCAGCGACCGCTATTTCCGCTTCCAGGCGGTGCAGGTGCCGATTCGCGAACAGTCCCACGACGAACACATGGCGCTTGTTCAAGCGTGCCGCAACCGCGACGCGAAGCTCGGCGCGAAGCTGCTCGAACAGCATGTTAAAACGGCCGCGCAGCAGATCGTGTCGGTCGTGCAGGCGGTCGTGTCGCGCTGATCGACGCGCGGCAATCCGCACCGCTGCCGGAAGCACCTTCAGTCCGTCCGTTCCATTCACAGATCTCTGATTCTCAAACGCTCAGACGCTGAACCAAATGCTGGCGGCCCGCGCCGCGTCCGCCGCATCGACCGTCAATATCGACGTACACAGCGCGACACGGGCGAACGCGTGCTCCTCCATCGTGATCACCGGCACAGCGAGCGAATAGAGTTCATTGGCCGCGATCGCGCCGATCGCGATGATCAGATCGCGCTCACCCAGGATGATCCCGGCGGGTCCCGTGCCGTTGCGCAACGCTTCGGCCAGCACGCTGCTGCTGGAGCTGGATCCGCGTGCGCGCGGCATCACGAGTATCCGGCCTTGCAGGCTTTGCCCATGGTTCGGATGGGTGCGGTCGATGATCGTGCCGCCCGCGGCGTCATAGCCGCCCCAAAAACTCAGCGGCGCCAGCGCGAGCGGGATGCCCCGCGCGTTCCCGGGCACCAGCACCTCGCCTGCGAGCGCAACGGTCGATCGGTTCATGGCCGTCGCGCTACTGGATCTGGCGGACTGATTCATCGATGCAGACTCTCCCTTCGAACGCCGAACGAACGCATTCGCTCATGCTGCCGAACGCGACCGATACGCCGATATTGCTCGGCGCGTAGTGCGCCCACTTTCCGGAATTGGTCATCACCAGTCCGCTGATCCGTTTCATCACCGGCGTGATGTAGGTGCAGGTATCGACGACGATTTGCACGCCACGCGCGCTGAGCCGTTGCGCGAGCCCTTCATCTTCCATCTGCCATAGCACGAACCGGCTCGTATTGACATAGAAGTCGCAGCGCAGCGGGCCCGTATAGGCATCGAACAGCGCGTCGAGCTTGCGGAATTCATCGACTGAAAAATGCGGTGTGCCGAGACTGATCGCCGCGAGCGTCGAGTCGGCACGCGTGTGGTTCCACTGACGGTGGACGGCGAGCAGATCGGCCTCGCTCACCGCGATCGTGCGTTCCGGTCTGCCGCGTTGTAGCGCGTCGTCGAGTGTCGCGGCTTCCGGCGTGATACCGACCGCGTGAAAGAGCGCCACCGCGCCGCTCGATGCGGCCGCGGCGCCCAGACTTTTCAGTTCGTCTTCGGTGGTATCGGCAGGCAGGCCGGTGATCGCGGCGATCGTGGCGCCCGCCGTCTGACCGAGAATAAAGCCGAGCGCCGCGAAGTACGCGTCGCGACGCGCGGAGGCACTGAAGTTGGGGGCTTCGACGACGACGCGGGCAGCGCGATTTTCGGTGACGTGCAGACCGGCGTACGGCACACGCGCGGTGATCGCCGCGGCCAGATCGAGGAAATCGCCGTAACGGCTCGTTCTCGCGCCCAGCACCGAGTTCGCGAAGACGATCGCATTCGATTCGGCCCACGCGATCTGGTCGCCCGCTCGAGGACGGTGTTTGAGCTGATAGGGCGCGCAGGTGAAGGTCGCTTCGCAGCCGAGTTCCAGATGCGCGTCCATCAGCCGCTTCGCCGCGCGCGCGGTGTCGGCGTTGCCGCGAAACAGTTCCGGGTGGATCAGGTCGAGCGAGCCGACGTTGAGCGTGGTCGGCACGGCCACGCGCGTGCCCGCTGCGACGAAGCGCTCGACGAAGTCGAGACTGACATCGCCGTGATACAGACATCCATCGATATGCGCGCAACAGATATCGACGAGGCGGCGCGCGTTCATCACATGCGCGGTGGCGACCACGATGCGCATCGCGAGCGCCGCGCCCGCGCCGGATGCGCCGTTCAATGTCGCCTCGTCATGCTCCGTCAACTCAAGCATCGTCGCCTCGTTGTGCACGTTATGCATCGACATATTCGTCGTTTTGCCGGGTCTTGCCGGGTCTTGCCGTTGGCGATCTTAGCGCATCTGGCTGCGCAGGCTAAACGCGCAGGCTAAACGAAACCCGGATGACAGGCGACGCGTGAGCACATCGGATGTCGAATCGTTGCATCGCGCGCGCCGACGCGCCTGATTGTCGCATCGCGAAGGGTGCACGCGCGCTTCGGGCCGACCGACTCGTCAAATTCGAGCGCAAAAATGGGCGCTATGAAGGGGGCTGCATGATGGGTTGCGGCGAGCGTCCGCATCGCGGCAGCGGAGGCCGGCAGCGGCAGATCAGACCACTTGCAGGGGTGACTTTGGTATCGTGTGCGACCTGATTCGTGATCCTACGAGAGCCTGACATGCTGACCACACTCGCCATTGCCGGATATCGTTCACTGCGCGAATTGATCGTGCCGCTCACGACGCTCACCGTCGTGACCGGACCGAATGGCAGCGGTAAATCGAATTTGTACCGCGGCCTGCGCTTGCTCGCGGACACCGCGCGTGGCGAGTTGATCCCATCGCTGGCTCGCGAAGGCGGGCTGCAGTCGACGCTATGGGCCGGTCCCGAGCGCTTTTCGCGCGGCATGCTCGCGGGAGAGCAAGCGGTGCAGGGAACGAGGCGTTCGACTCCGGTGAACCTGCGGCTCGGTTTCGCCGGCGATGCATTGGGCTATGCGATCGACCTGGGCCTGCCACCGATTGATACGACGTCGCAGTTCCAGCTCGATCCGGTCATCAAACGCGAGTGCATCTGGAGTGGTCCCGTGCTGCGCCGGTCCGCCTTGCTCGCGGACCGGCAGGGCGCAGCGCTGCGCACGCGCGATGAAGCAGGGGAGTGGACATCCGTCGCTCAACCGATCGCGAGCTTCGACAGTATGTTGACCGAGTTCGCCGATCCCAGAACGGCTCCCGAGATGATCGCGGTGCGCGAGCAGATCCGCTCGTGGCGCTTCTACGATCACTTTCGGACCGACACCGGTGCGCCTTCGCGGCAACCGCAGATCGGCACCCATACGCCCGTGCTGTCCAACGACGGCGCCGATCTCGCGGCCGCGCTGCAAACCATCCAGGAAATCGGTGATCCCGTCGCGCTCGATACGGCGATCGAAGATGCGTTTCCCGGCGGCCGGATTGCGGTGACGAATCACGATGGCCACTTCGAAGTCACGATGCGGCAGCATGGACTGCTGCGCCCGCTGAAGGCGCGTGAGCTATCCGATGGCACGCTGCGCTATTTGCTGCTGGCCGCCGCGCTGCTGACGCCGCGGCCGCCCGCGTTGCTCGTGCTCAACGAGCCCGAGACCAGCCTGCATCCTGATTTGCTGCCCGCGCTGGGACGGCTGATCGCCGACGCATCGACACGTTCGCAGGTCATCGTCGTTTCACATGCGATGCGGCTCATCGCGGCGCTCGAGCGTGAAGCCGCGAGCCAGTCGATCGTGCTCGACAAGCAACTCGGCGCGACCCACATCACCGGCGCCGACGAACTCGATATCCCCGCATGGAAGTGGTCCGCGCAGTGAGCCGCAAGGCTCGCTGAGCGCGCGCGTCGGAATGCGGATAGCCCGCGTGCGGTGACGTCGATCCGATGGGTGCTGGCACGGCTTTTGACGCGCGGGTGCGTGACCGCGTCTCAGAGCGAAAGCCTGGAATAACAGCCGGGGCGCATGCGTTTTACGCGGAACGACCCCGAACAGGTACCGCCGCCCAGTCACGAAAACGCACATCCATTAAGCAGTGTCCCGCCGCCGCGATGCTCGCCGCATCGCGCGAATGGGGCGCTGTTTGCCTGTCGGGCCGAACGCCTCTCGACGACCCTCCGGAGCCAGCGAGGGCCTTCATGAAGCCCCTTTTTTAATGGTGCGTTTGCGCACATAACGCGCGAGAGTCGTTAAATAGGATGGGTCAGACAGTGACATTTGACATTCTTCGGATCGGCATTTTCCGCACCTCCATGGAGGGATAGATGGATCGCCTTGAACTGTCTGGCACGCCGCTGTGCGCTGCTGCGCCGTTGCAACGGACACCTGTTTACACCAACACCGGCGAGTGCGCCGCCAGCTCGCAAATGACGGCGTTCACGAACGCCTTGCAGGCGCACACGCGCCAGATCCTCGACAACTATCAAACGCTGCATGACTTCTCGGTCCAGGAGTACCGAACGTTCTGGCAAGTTTTCATGCGGTGGTCACAAGGGCTCGACTGGTCCGGCAGCATCGAACCCGTTTGCGTCGGCGACGAATGCGAGCACGCGCAGTTTTTTCCGGAGGTCGAACTGAACTATGCGGACAACCTGCTGAGTCTGGCGGTCGCGAGTGCCGACGCACCTGCGCTCACAGCCTGTCACGCGGATGGCCGGCGAGTGCGTCTGACTCGCGGCGAGTTGCGCGAGCGCGTCGCGGGTCTCGCCGATGCGCTCGCCCAATGGGGCCTGCGCGACGGGGACCGCGTGGTCTGCGTGATGCGCAACGATGCTCAGGCGGTCGTTACGGCGCTCGCGGTGACCGCGCTCGGCGCGACGCTGTCGACGGTTGCCCCCGAGATGGGCAGCGAGACGATTCTCGATCGCTTTGCGCCGCTCGCGCCGCGACTGCTGTTCGCGCACACCGCGGCGCAGCATGCCGACACGGGCGTGGCGGTCGCGCAAAAGATCGCCGAGCTGGCCGCTGCGTTGCCGTCGCTCGAAGGCGTCGTGTGTCTGGACGATGGAGCGCTGCCTGACAGCGTCAAACAACGCATTTATTCGCTGGACGAAGTGCTCCTGCACGGTGACCCGGAGCGCTTCGAATGGCGGCGCTTTCCGTTCAACCATCCGCTGGTCGTGATGTTTTCGTCGGGCACCACCGGCAAGCCGAAGTGCATCGTGCACGGTGCCGGCGGCAGTCTGCTCGAACACCTGAAGGAGCATCGGCTGCACCATGACCTGCGGCCCGGTGACCGGATGTACTTTCACACCAGTTGCGCATGGATGATGTGGAACTGGCAGTTGTCGGCGCTTGCATCCGGCGTCGAAATCGTCACCTACGATGGGCCGATCTCCACCGTCGATACGCTATGGCGCCTCGTGGCCGACGAGCGCGTCACCGTATTCGGCACGAGTCCCGCCTATCTGCGGATGAGCGAAGATGCGGGCCTCGTGCCCGGGCAGCAGTTCGACCTCGGCGCACTGCGCGCGATCCTGTCGACCGGTGCGGTGCTGTTCGACGCTCAGTTCCACTGGGTGCGCAATAGCGTCAAGCCGTTGCCGCTACAGTCGATCTCCGGCGGCACGGATATCCTGGGCTGCTTTGTGCTGGGCAATCCGAACCTGCCGGTCTTCGCAGGGGAGGCCCAGTGCAAGAGTCTTGCGCTCGACGTGCAGGCCCGCGCGCACGGCGTGCGCACCACCGGGATCGGCGAGCTGGTTTGCGCGAATCCGTTTCCGTCACGCCCGCTCGGGCTGTTCGGGGACACGGACGGCAGCGCGTTTCACGCCGCGTACTTCGCGAGCAATCCGGGTGTGTGGACGCACGGCGATCTGATCGAGTTCTCGCCGCAAGGCAGCGCGCGCTTGCACGGCCGCACGGACGGTGTGCTGAACGTGCGCGGCATCAACGTGGGGCCCGGCGAAATCTACCGGGTGCTGAACGACATCCGCGAAATCCGTGAGGCGATGGTGGTTCAGGCGCCGGCGCGCAATACGCTGGACGCGCATGGACAGGCGACCACGCAGGAACCGCGCACCGTGCTGCTGCTGGTACTGCAGCAGGGCATCCAGTTCAACGCCGCGCTGGTCGCGCGGGTGCGCCGCGAACTTGCCCGTCGCGCATCGCCAGCGCATGTGCCGGACCGGATCATCGCGGTCGATGCGTTGCCGGTCACGCACAACGGCAAGTTTTCGGAAGCAGCCGCACGCAACGCGATCAGCGGCTTGCCGGTCAGCAACACCGCGGCGCTGCGCAACCCCGAATGTCTCGACGCGATTCGGCATCATCCGGCGCTGAATCTGGCAACGCGTGAATTGGCGCCGGTGGGGGAGTCTCGCGAGAGTCTGGAGAGGCACTTGCAGACGCAGTGGGAGAAGTTGCTGGAGTTCGCGCCCATCGGTCGGGACGATAACTTTTTCGAGTTGGGCGGCAACTCGCTGCTGGCCGCGAGACTGCTGGCCGGCGTGTATCAGTCGACCGGGCGCAAGATACCGCTCGCAACGCTGCTGACCGCGCCGACGATCGCGCGCCTTGCCGCGGCGATCGACGACGGCGAAGCGCCGTGCTCATCGCCGACGCTCGTGCCGATGCGCGCGGGCACGGGCTCACCGCTGTTCTTTATTCATGGGGTGAGCGGCACGGTGATGGAATGCTGGACGCTGATCGGCGCGATGCAGAGTCCGCGTCCGGTGATGGGGCTGCAGGCGCAGGGGCTCGACGGCGAGTTGCCGGCGCAGGCGCGTGTCCATGACATCGCGGCCAGCTATATCGGGCAAATGCGCAGCGTGCAGCCGACGGGCCCGTACGCGGTGGCGGGGTATTCGTTCGGCGGATTGATTGCGGTCGAGATTGCGCAACAGCTGTCGGGCGCCGGCGAGGAGGTGGATTTTCTGTGTCTGATCGATACCTATGCGAACGAGCGCTGCCTGCCGTGGCGTGCGTGGTTGCGCCACAACTGCGGTTTCGTGGCCTGGCAGTGGCGCAAGCTGCGCGCGGTGCCCAGTTCGCAACTTGCCGGCTACCTGAAAGGCAAATTCGCGAACGCGGCCGATCTCGTACGGATGCGAAGCGGGCACCTGGCGCACCATCCCGACAGTCATAACATGGTGATGCCGCCTGCGCTCAGAGCGGTGCGCGAGACGTTGCGGGTCGCGATGACGATGTATCGCCCGCAGCCTTATCGCGCCGGCCCGATCGTCTATGTGCACGGGACGATCGCGCAGACGTACCGCAGCAATCAGCTGGTTCTGTGGGCGCATCTGGCTCGCGCCGGACTGGAGGTGGTCGAGCTCGCGTGCGACCACGTCGATATGATTGCGGAGCCGAATGTGCAGGCGGTGGCGGCGGCGCTGGACCGGGGGTTGAGCGGAGCTAGCAGCAAGTCGCGGGCGGAGGCTGCCGGGGCGTCGTATGCGGGCAGGCCCTCGACCGCCGCGTGATAGGGCGTGCTGACTGAGGGCGCGGACTGTGCCGGAATGTTCGCGCGCACACAGGCGCGTTTGAGTGGCTTGAGGCGGCCGTGGTTTCGCCGGGCGCGCAACGTACAGCGCTGGAGCGGCTTCGCCGGCGGCGCCCGGCGAGAAGCCGCCTTGAAGCGGCACCGCGCGACGAGCCGGGAGCGGCCAGTTTTCGGCAACGATGAAGCCGTTGTATGACGCTGCGACATCGCGCGCTGTGACCGAGACCCGGTCTTTTAAGAACACGACATTATAGTACTAATGTCGTGTTGTAGAGTCGGCAAGATCGGTTCAAGGGCGCCGATGTCTTCCTTATCGCACACGATGGGCGGTCGATGTCGCGCCGCCCCGTTTGCGCCGTCAGGCGCCCGGCTTCAGCACAACCCGGAAGCGCGCCTTGCCGCTCATCATCCGCTCGTACGCCTCGGCCGCGCGCGACAACGGATATTCCTCGATCATCGGCTTCACGCCCGCCAGCGCGCTGAACGCGAGCGTTTCGGTCGAATCCGCCGCGGTGCCCGACGGCCAACCCTGCACCGAATGGCGACCCATGATGAACTGCGTAATGGGTACTTCCACGGGTTCTTCGGACACCCCTACCATGATCAGCTTGCCGTTCAGGCCAAGACCGCCGAGCGCCGCGCTCATCGCCTTGCCGCTGGTGGCCGTGGCCAGGATCACGCGCGCGCCGCCGAGCGCCTGCAACGCTTCAGCGACGTTCTGCGACGAGCTGTCGATGTAATGGTGCGCGCCCAGCTGTTTCGCGAGCGGCGCCTTGTCCTCGCCCCGCGCGATCGCCACCGTCACGAAGCCCAGCTTGCGCGCGTACTGCACACCGAGGTGGCCGAGCCCGCCGATGCCGAGGATAGCCACCACTTCACCGCCGCGCGCGCCGCTGTTGCGCAGCGCGTTAAAGGTGGTGATGCCCGCGCATAGCAGCGGCGCGGCGTCGACGTCAGACAGGTCCTCGGCCATCCGCGCGAGCGCTTCCTGCGGCGCCACCATGTACTCCGCGTAGCCACCGTCGTAACTGATGCCGGGAATCTGGCCGTTCTTGCACAACACGAAGTCGCCATGCCGGCAATGCTCGCAATGGCCGCAATGGCCGCCGTGCCAACCCACTCCGATGCGCTGGCCAACCTGCCAGTCGTCCACCCGCGCGCCGAGCTTTTCGATCACGCCCGCGATCTCGTGGCCGGGCACGCGCGGAAACTGCAGACCCGGCCAAACGCCTTCCTTCGTGAGCGAGTCGCTATGGCAGATCCCGCAGGCCTGGACCTTCACGAGCACGTGTCCTTCAGGCGGTTCCGGAACTTCGCGTTCGACCAGTTCCAGCGGAGCGCCGGGTTTCGCTACTTGCACTGCCTGCATCTTTCGCATCGCTTACTCCTCGGGAGGGAAGAAACCGTGCGGTATCAGTGGGCATGCCACACGGTGACGAGAACGGCAAAGCAATCGGCACTCCCCGCGCTGATTGACAGCGGGGACTGCTCGCGACAACCCGAGCATTGTAGGACGCCCAAACGATCATGCGCGCCGCTGCCCGCGATATCGCGCCGCGACGTCCCGCGAGCACCCGTGGACAAGCCATCCGCCTGCTTCATACGTGCACCCGCGATATGCGCGGAACCGCACAGAACGACCCATTCCAGGCAACCTGCTCTGATTTGGCCACGGGCCGATCGGATCAGACCGGTCTTAGCGCGCTGCCTCGAACTTCGGGTGACACTCGAAATGGACCGACGATTCATGCTCGGTCATCACGCTCACGCCACTGACGGTCTCCGTCGTCACGCTGCTTTGCATCCCGCGCCGTTCGCAGTAGTCGCGCGCCTCGTTCATCGCGAGCTGATGCGCGCGGGCCCACGCCATACGGCCGCCTGTTGCGCTCGCCGCGACCGTGTAGCTCCCCGGCTTGCTGCTCGCCACCACGTCGGTGCTGGACGCGCATGCGGCGAGGCTCGCGCATGCAACCACCGCGACGACGAGCTCGCGCACGCGCTGAGCCAAGCGAGCCGAAACCGGCACTTTCTTCTTCGCGCCTTCAACGCTGCGCGCGTGCGCGACAGATTCGCCGCGCCCCTCACCCGCGCTCGCGAGTACGCCGGAAACCCTGCCCGAGTCCTGTCTGAACATAGTGCGATACCTGCATCTTTAACCGATTACAAGCATCGAATTATCCGTAATAGGTGATCGGAAATCAGGCGCCTCAAACCGAAAACACTGTTGTGCGCCACCTAACAATGGCCGGCATCGACGGCAAGCGAAACATCTTCCGAAATCGCCAGCGAGGGGCTAGTCTGTAGCGATGCGTTTGCGGCGCGCTGGCGCAGGTACAGGTACAGGCACAGTCACAAGCACATGCGCACGCATTCGCACGACCCCCACACACAGCGGCATGCAATAGCCGCAAAACCGCAGGAGACAATCGATGGATCTCGAGGCACGCACCCTCCGCCGCGTCACGATTCGGCTCGTACCGTTCCTGATTCTTTGCTACTTCATCGCGTATCTGGATCGCGTGAATGTCGGCTTCGCGGCGTTGCAGATGAACAAGGCGCTCGATCTGTCCGCGAGCGCATTCGGCTTCGGCGCCGGCGTGTTTTTCATCGCCTATTTCTTCTTTGAAGTGCCGTCGAATCTGCTGCTCGAACGCTTCGGCGCACGGCGCTGGATCGCGCGGATCATGTTCACCTGGGGCATCCTCGCGGGCGCGATGGCGTTTATTCCGAATATCGCGCGCTTCACCGGCATGTCGCCCGCGCACGTGTTCTACGGACTGCGCATCCTGCTCGGCGTGGCCGAGGCCGGCTTCTTCCCGGGCATCATCTTTCTGCTCACGTTGTGGTTCCCGGCTGCGTACCGGGGTCGCGTGGTCGGCTATTTCATGGCGGCGATTCCGCTGTCGACGGTGATCGGCGGCCCGATTTCGGGCGCGCTGCTGTCGCTCGACGGTCATGGCGGACTCGGCGGCTGGCAGTGGCTATATCTGATCGAGGCGCTGCCCGCGTTGTTGCTGTCGATCGCGGTGCTGTTCTATCTGACCGACAAGCCGGCCGACGCGACATGGCTCGCCGACGACGAGCGCAACTGGCTGATCGCGCGCCAGAAGCAGGAGCGCGAGCATCGCGAGGCGGTGCACAACTTCAGCGTGAAAGAGGCGCTGATCAACCGGCGCGTGCTGGCGATCGCGCTGATCTATTTCGGCGCGAATGCAACCAATTACGGGCTGAGCTTTTTTCTGCCGCAGATCATCAAGGCCTTTGGCCTGTCCAATCTGCAAACCGGCTTCGTGACCTCGCTGCCGTATGTGGTCGGCCTGATCGGGATGATCGTGTGGGGACGCCATTCGGATCGCAAGCTGGAACGCCGCTGGCATGTGGCGATCGCGCTGCTGGTGGCCGCCGCCGGTATCGCGGCCGCGGCCGGCCTCGACAATCCGGTGCAGAAGATGATTGCGCTGTCGATCGCCGGGTTCGGCATCTTCGGCTGCCTGCCGGTGATCTGGACGTTGCCGGCCGCGTTCCTGTCAGGCGCGGCGGCCGCCGGCGGCATCGCCGCGATCAATTCGCTCGGCAATCTGGCGGGCTTTTTCGGACCGTTCGCGATGGGATGGATCAAGGACAGCACCGGCGGCTTCGGCGCGGGGCTGCTGTGTCTCGCGGGCGCGGGGCTCGTCGGCGTGGCCGCGGTGTTGCTGCTGCATCACGACACGTCGCTGGAGACGGTGCACGGCAATCCGCACGCGCAGCCGCCGGGCGACGCCGGGGTGGCGAGATCCTAGTTCGCGCCACCGCCGTTGCCGGAAGCGTCGCTACCCTGCCCGCCCGCATCAGGCGGCGCGGCATCATCCGGCGTCGGGGTCGGCGCGATTGCCGGCGCACCGCCGCCGCGTGCTTCGCCATCGACCGTATCGTCCACTGACGGCATCGGCGCCGGACCCGGTGCCGTCAACAGCGGCGGCAGCTCACGCGGCCCGGGTGCCGCCGCGGACGCACCAGCCGCCTGCGCCGACGCGGACTGCGCGGCGGCCGCATGCGCCGTCGTTTCAGCCGCCGGTTCAGCGCTCGCCACGGCCGCGCGCCGCGCCGGCGGATGCGCGATCACCTGCTTGTGCGGCCTGTCCGGGGTACGCGAAAACAGATGCCCGAGCCAGTCGCTCAACCTCGCGGTGCGCTCGGCGAACCAGCTCGGCGGCTGGTCCGTATCGAACTTCAGATGCGTATCGACGAGGCGTGAACGCTGCGCGCGCTGGAAGAAATCGCCGACGATCGGCAGCGCACTATGTGCGCCCTGTCCCCAGTAATCGCTGCGCAGCGTCACGCGGCTGTCGTTGAAGCCGACCCACGCGCCCGCCACCAGTTGCGGCTGAATCAGGATGAACCAGCCGTCCGCATTGCCCTGGGTCGTGCCGGTCTTGCCGGCGACATCGCCGCGCACACCGAAGCGCGTGCGGATGCTCGCGCCGGTGCCACGGCTGATCACGTCGCGCATCACATCGACGAGCGTGCGCGCGGCAGCGGCGGGCAACTCGCGGGTCGGCGAGGCCGGCGCGAACTGCGCGAGCACCTTGCCGTTGCGATCCTCGATGCGCGTGACCATCAGCGGCTCGACGTAGTTGCCGAGATTCGCGATCGTGCCGTACGCGGACACCATCTCCTTCAACGTGACCGGGCTCGTGCCCAGCGCGAGCGACGGCACCGGATCGAGCTGGCTGTCGCGTACGCCCATCGCGCGCGCGAGCCGCGCGACCCTGTTCGGGCCGACTGACTGCATCACCTGCGCGGTGATGCGGTTGCGCGAATACGCAAGCGCGTCGCGCAGGCTGATCTCGCGTCCGCTCGGTGCGTCCTCGTCGCCCGGCTTCCAGATTTCGCCGCCCGCCAACTGGATTTCGACCGGGTTGTCGGGCAGCTTGTCGTCCGGTTTCGCGCCCGCCTCGAACGCCGCCGCGTAGACGAACGGCTTGAACGTCGAGCCGGGCTGACGGCGCGCCTGCTGCACGTGATCGAACGGATCCTCGCTGAAGTCGCGGCTGCCGACCCATGCCTTGATCTCGCCGGTGCGCGGGTCCATCGCGAGAAAGTCGGCCTGCACGCGCGTTTTCGTGTCGCAGACGCGCTGCAATAGCTTGCGATCGGCGGACAGCTTCGTGATCGCATCGTCGTCGGACAGGCCGGTGTCTTTGGCCGCGCGGAATTCCGGCGTTTCGCGCAGGAACGTGCGCATCAGGTCCTTGTCCGCCGAGCAGCCGGAGCGCGTGCCCCAGACCGAATTCGCGATGGCCTGCAACTGGTTGCCCTGCAGCGTGACAGCTTGGGTCGCCATCGTCTGCAGACGCGAATCGATCGTCGTGCGCACGACGAGGCCGTCCGCGTAGATGTTGTAGTCGTTACGATCGGCCCACGCGACCAGCCACTTGCGCAACTGCTGCGTGAAGTGCGGCGCGGGTCCGGCCGGCTCGACCTGGCGCTCGAAGTCCAGACGCAGCGGTTTGCGGCTCAGCGTGTCGAAGCTGGCCGGCGTGAGCTTGCCGTACTTGACCATCTGCGCGAGCACCGTATTACGCCGCTGCAACGCGCGCTCGGGATTCAACACCGGGTTGTAATAGCTGTTGCCCTTCAGCATGCCGGTCAGCGTCGCCGCTTCGAGCACGTTCAGATCGGACGCCGACTTGTCGAAATAGGTGCGCGCGGCCATCTCGATGCCGTACGCGTTGTACAGGAACGGCACCGTGTTCAGGTAGGTTTCGAGGATCTCGTCTTTGGTATAGAACGCCTCGATTTTCAGCGCGGTGATCGCCTCCTTCAGCTTGCGTGTCAACGTCGGCGCGCGGCCGATTTCATCGGGATACAGATTGCGCGCGAGCTGCTGGGTGATCGTCGAGCCGCCCTGGCGGTCGCCGGAAAAGGTATGCAGCGCGGCCGACGCGGTGCGCCGCCAGTCGAGGCCGAAATGCTGGTAGAAGCGGTGATCTTCGGTCGCGATCAACGCGTTCACGACGTTCGGCGAGATCTCTTTGAGCTTCACCCATTCGCGGTTCGACGGCTTGAACTCGGCGAGCAGCTTGCCGTCGGCGGACAGGATCTGCGCGGGCTGCTCGATCTTCGCCTTGCGGATGTCGCCGATGCTCGGCGTGAACGGAATCAGCAGCAGCACGTAGAGCACGAACAACGCCGGCAGCGCGGCGAGCCCCCACGCGAAGGTGCGGCGAGTCGGGTGGCGCAGATGCCACGAGGCTTGCGCGATCAGCGGGTTCGCGACGGTCAGCCCTTGGTCGAGGGCCGCGAGGAAAAAGGTGATGAGGCGCTTCACGCTTGCGTTGTGGTCGGCTGGGAAAGGCGCAATCGTACCAAGATGCGGGAAGCTCACCGATTTTTGCGAAGTGGCGATGGGCGGTCGACGGTCGGGCCCAGCTGTCGCGCTCACCCCCGCGTTGCCGGCCCCTCTTCCCCGCCGATGCCCCGGCCCCGTTGGCGGGGCCACTATAATGTCGGCAATTCCGACAAGAGGTGCTTCATGATCATCAAACCGCGTGTGCGTGGCTTCATCTGCGTATCGACCCATCCGACCGGCTGCGAAGCCAACGTCAACGAACAGATCCAGTATGTGAAGGCACGCGGCCCGATCGCCAACGGCCCGAAGAAGGTTCTCGTGATCGGTGCATCGACCGGTTACGGGCTCGCCGCCCGCATCAGCGCGGCGTTCGGCTCGGGCGCGGCCACCCTCGGCGTATTCTTCGAACGCGCCGGCAGCGAAACCAAATCGGGCACGGCTGGCTGGTACAACACCGCCGCATTCGAAAAATTCGCGACCGCCGAAGGCCTGTACGCGACGAGCATCAACGGCGACGCGTTCTCCGACGAAGTGAAGGCGCGCACGATCGACATCATCAAGCGCGATCTCGGCCAGGTCGATCTTGTCGTCTATAGCCTCGCGGCGCCGAAGCGCCGGCATCCGAAGACGGGCGAAGTGTTTAGTTCGGTGTTGAAGCCGATCGGTCACGCGGTGAATCTGCGCGGCATCGACACCGACAAGGAAGTGATCAAGGAAACCGTGCTCGAACCGGCCACGCCGCAAGAAATCGCGGACACGGTCGCGGTGATGGGCGGCGAGGACTGGCAGATGTGGATCGACACGCTCGCCGACGCGGGCGTGCTCGCGGACGGTGCGAAGACCACCGCGTTCACCTATCTCGGCGAGAAAATCACCCACGACATCTACTGGAACGGGTCGATCGGCGCGGCCAAGAAGGATCTCGACCAGAAGGTGCTCGGCATTCGCGCCAAACTCGCGGCGAAAGGCGGCGATGCGCGCGTCGCCGTGCTGAAGGCAGTCGTCACGCAGGCCAGCTCGGCGATTCCGATGATGCCGCTTTATCTGTCGCTGCTCTTCAAGGTGATGAAGGAGAAAGGCACCCACGAGGGCTGCATCGAACAGGTCTACGGTCTGTACAAGGACAGCCTCTATGGTGCTCAGCCGCATCTGGACGACGAAGGCCGTCTGCGTGCCGACTACAAGGAGCTCGATGCGCAGGTGCAAGGCCGCGTGCAGGAATTGTGGAGTCAGGTGACCAACGACAACCTCTACGAGCTCACCGATTTCGCCGGCTACAAGACCGATTTTTTGCGTCTGTTCGGCTTCGACATGAAGGGGATCGATTACGAAGCGGACGTCGATCCGGACGTGCAGATTCCGAACCTCGTGCAGGTGTGAGGGTTGTTGTTCGAATAGAGGCGGGCTCAGTTCACTGACCCGCCTCTATCCATTTGATCGCCGCGCTACTCGCTCTTGCCTTCACTGCACGGAAACGCCCCCTGCAACGCGCGCAGAATCGCGAGCCCGATCGGGAAATCGTCGGAAATCCCGGGATGATTCGCGAAGAACGCGTCGAGCATCGGATAGACCGTCTGATTGCCGATCGCGAGCGTGGGCGGCGGGCAGAACAGCGGCGGCCGTTTCTGCGCGATAAGGTCGCCGTTGACCCAGCCGAACGCGTTGATCGTGCCGGTGATGTACGCCGCGTAAATCGAATTGTTGTCCGCGTGCGCCCATGTCTTGTATTGCGCAGCGGTCATTTCGGCGCTCGCGTTCAGTGTGAAGCACGCCATCAGCAGCGCCAGTGCGATTTTCGTTACTCGCATCGTCGAACCTTCAAGGTCACAAAGGCGGCCATTGTAGGGGACACGGAGTGCGTTGCGCACAAGCACCTTGCGCAACGAATCTGTCAGGATCGGCGGCGGATCATGTAAGCGTCACGGCCCACTGTCGGGCAGGCTGCAAATCCAGCTTCCACCGGTAATGCGCGCCGGCCCGACTTGCGCGTGCGTCACTTGCGCGGTCGAGCCGGCTCAATCACGGCGTGCCGTTACGGCAATATTCGCGATAGCCGCCGCGCTGCGCGAGCCGCCCCCTATACGCGGCCAGCGCCGGAAGATCGTCGTGCTGTTGCGGCGTTTCGAGCCAGCGGTGAGCCGACAGCGCGATTGGAATATCCGCGAGCGAGAACGCCTGCCCCGCGATAAACGCGCCGGTGCGGGCGAGCTGCTGCTCGATGATCGCCATATGCTTCGCCCAGTCCGCGCACGACAGCGCGATCTGCCGCGCATCCTGATGCGCGGGCGAATGCCGCACCAGCGCCATGAACGCATAGCTCCACGAGCGGTTCAACTCGCTCGCCTGCCAGTCGATCCATTGATCGCAGCGCGCGCGCTCGAGCGCATCCGCCGGATACAGCCACTCGCCGCCGTAGCGGTTCGCCAGATAGCGGATGATCGAATTCGATTCCCACAGCACGAACTCGCCGTCGCGAATCACCGGCACCATTGCATTCGGATTGAGCGCGCGGAACTCGGCGACGTCGGTCGAACGGAAGCCCGAGCCCCAGTCTTCCTGTTCGAACGAAAGGCCGAGTTCCGCGCAGGTCCACAGCACCTTGCGCACGTTGATCGAGGTGGTCTTGCCGAGTATCTGCAGCATGGACGGGCCGATGAGTGAGGTGATCGATCGAGGTACGTCGCGCTCTTCGGTGAGCGGCACGTCGCGCGCTGCGGACGTGGCCGCGCGATATCGGTTTTAGAAAAACGCGGCAAGCGGAATCACAAATTGATTTTACTCTGGCCTTCGAGCCCCCAGAATGGGCGCACCGAACCCACGAAGGAGCACAAGCATGACGGAGAAAGCCATCACCGGCCCGGCTCACGACTCGACCCGGCCCCAGGCCGACTGGCAGGCGAAACAGTACATGCTGTTCGAAAACGAGCGCACGCGCCCGGTGCGCGATCTGCTCGCGGCAGTGCCCACCGACCGTGTGCGGCGCGCGGTCGACATCGGCTGTGGACCCGGCAATTCGACCGAGGTGCTCGCCGCGCGTCTGCCGGGCGCGACGGTCAGCGGCATCGACAGTTCCGCCGACATGATCGCGGCGGCCCGCCGGCGTCTACCGACAGTGAGCTTCGAGCTCGGCGACATCTCGACATGGAATACGCACGAGCGCTACGACGTGATCCTCGCGAATGCGGTGCTGCAATGGGTGCCGGACCACGAGCGGGTGATGCCGGCGTTGCTGGAAAAACTTGCCGGCGGCGGCAGCCTCGCGGTGCAGATGCCCGACAATCTCGAGGAACCGGCGCACCGGCTGTTGCGCGAGGTCGCGGGCGACGGCCCGTGGGCGCCGCGGCTCGACGGTGTCGAGCGCACGGTGCGCCACGGTGCAGAGTGGTACTACGCGCTGCTCAGGCCGCTGTGCGAGCGCGTCGACGTGTGGCGCACCACCTACCACCATCCGCTCGCCGGCGGCGCCGACGCGGTGGTCGAGTGGTTCAAGGGCAGCGCGCTGCGGCCGTTTCTGGCCGCGCTCGACGACAGGGAACGCACCACGTTCCTGCAGCGTTACCGCGACGAAATCGCCAACGCTTACCCCGCGCTCACCGATGGCACCGTGCTGCTGCCATTTCCGCGGCTATTTATCGTCGCGACGCGCGCGGCCGGCTGACGCGCCGGGCATCCCGGCACCGCTGCCGGGCGTCGCGCGCCGTCCACGGTGCGCGCGAAAAGCGTCCGGCAGCTGCGGCGCGTGGCCGGCCCCTGGTGTGAACCGCTGTTCCGCCCACCTGCCCTGCTCGTCGCTGCCAAAACCCGCGCCGAAACGCGCGGCGCGCCAGGGTTGGTTGGGAATTGCCGCGCGGGAATATCGCGTGCTAATGTTTGTTGAAAGCCGAGGACGGCGCCATGCCGGCCTCACCGGGAAGCCATTTACCGCAGCGAGCGTCGCCATGAGTGATGTACGCCAACATCTGAGTCCCCGCGACCGTCTGGAGCTGTTGTGCTGGCTCACATGCGGAAGCCTCGGCGCTTACTATCTGAACGAAGACTGGCCGGACGCGGCATTCCACGTGCAGGCCGCGCACAAGTGGCTCGACCGCCGCGCGCGCGAGGCCGACTGGCTATGCATCGCGAAGCTGTCGGCCACCGCGGTGGAAATCGCCAGGCGCCACGCGCAATTCGTCGACACGGACTGGGCGCGCGACGCGGTCGAAGAAATTCTCGATACCGACGACCTGGATCCGCAGGCCCGGCTGCTGCGGCAGGTGCTGGCCGATTGCCAGAGCGCGCTGGCGGACAAGCGCCTCGCGGACTGATTTTTCATCGATCGCGGCGATCGCGGGAAAATCCGGGGGCCCGTTTGTCGGCCCCTTTGCGTTACGACGAACGCCGCGCGCAACCCTTCACTCTGTCGCATGCGCGTGCATCACCCCGCCCTGCATCGACCATGCCATCCACGGACGGCGCAGCGCGAGGATCGCGACAAACGCGCAGGCGGACAGCGCGCCAAACGTCGCGAAGCCCATCTGATAGCTGCCGGTGCTCTCCTTCGCGATACCCATCACGACTGGCAGATAAAACCCGCCGATACCACCGGCCGCGCCGACGATCCCCGACATCAAACCGGTGCGCCCTGCCCAGCGATGCGGCACCAGCTGGAACGTCGCGCCATTGCCGAGGCCGAACGCGACGTACAGGCACAGCAGCAGCGCGATACCGCCCGCGAGCGCCGGCATCGCGGCGGCGAACACGAAGTCGCACACGGAGATGATCGCGAGCAGCACGGTGAGCGCGCGCACGCCCGACACGCGGTCCGCGATCAGCCCGCCAAGCGGACGCAACATCGCGCCGGTCGCGGCCAGCAACGCCATCAATAGGCCCGCATCGATCTTCGATAGCTGATAGAGGTTCGTGAGCAACAGCGATACATACGACGACATGCCGACGAAACCGCCGAAAGTGATGCTATAGACGAGCATGATCACCCACGTATCGCGCTCGGCGAGCACCGCGCGATAATGTTTGGGCAGCACCGCGATCGCGAGCAGCGCGCCGGCCACCGGCAGCAACAGCACGCCGGTCCTGCCCGCGCCGAACAGCCCCGCCTCGACGAGCAGCACGAGCACGATCAAACCGGCGAGCGACACCGCAAAGCCGCCAAACGCGCGCAGCACGCTGCCCGTTTTTACGCCGGCGTCGTTGGCCCAGAAGTACAGCGTGATCGCCGCGATCGCGAGCAGCGGCAACGCGCCGCCGGCGGCCATCTGCCAGCCATAGCGCGTCGCCAGTTGCGGGAACAGGAAGCCGTCGAGCACCGCGCCGATGTTGCCCGCCGCGGCAAGACCCAGCACCAGCCCCTGCACCTTCGGCGGATAGTTGCTGCCGGCCATCGGTAACGCGACCGCGAAGCTTGCGCCGCCGACGCCGAGGAACACGCCGAGCACGAGCAGCATCTGATACGACGGCGCCGAGTGCATCGCCGGCAGCACGATCGTCGGCAGCGCCGACAGCAGCACGCCCATCAGCGCAATGCGCTTGCCATGCGCGGACTGATACAGATTGCCGAGCGTCACCCGCAAAATCGCCGCCGACAACACCGGCACCGCGACCAGCAAACCCTGCTGCGCGGGCGTCATCGCGATGCTCCGGCTGATGAACGGCGCAAGCGGCCCATACAGCACCCACACGGTGAAGCCCGTGTCGAAATAGAGAAAACAGGCGACCAGCGCGCGCCAGTCGCCGCTTCGAAGGCAGTGCATCAGGTTTTTCATCAAAGGTCCTTAGGAGACGGATTGCCCGACCCTCCGGCGCTTGCATCGGATGCAGCCGCGCCGGCGTGTCGTCCAGGTTGCGAAAGCGGAGCGGCGCACCGGCGTGGTGCCGTCCGCGTGTTTCTCGTGCTGCGTTGCTTGTGCTGCCTTGCTTGTGCTGCGTTTCCCGTGCTGCGCTTGCTGAAACCTTGCTCACGTTCGCCGCGGCGACACATGGCGCTCAATACACATCGCGCGCATAGCGCTTTTCGCGCGTCATCCGGCTCACGTAGTCGAGCGCGTCGTCGTCGCTCATGCCGCCGTGCGTTGCGACCACCTGCTTGAGCGCCGCGTCGACGTCGCGCGCCATCCGGTTGGCGTCGCCACATACATAGAAATGCGCGCCCTCCTCCAGCCAGGCCCACAGTTGCGCGCCGTGTTCGCGCATGCGGTCCTGCACATAAATCTTGTCGGCCTGGTCGCGCGAGAACGCGACATCGAGCCGCGTCAGCAGCCCACTCGCGCGCATCGCTTCGAGTTCGTCGCGATAGTAGAAATCGGTGGCCGCGTGCTGCTCGCCGAACAACAGCCAGTTGCGTCCGCGCTCGCCACGCGCGCGGCGCTCGTGCAGAAAGCCGCGAAACGGTGCGATGCCGGTACCGGGGCCGACCATAATCATCGGCGTGTCGCCGTGATGCGGCGGGCGGAAATGCGCGGACTTCTGCACGAAGACCGGCACGTCGATATCCCCGGCGCGATCGGCGAGAAACGTCGACGACACGCCTTTGCGATGCCGCCGCCCGTTGCTGTAGCGCACCGCCGACACCGTCAGATGCACTTCGCCCGGGTGCGCTTTCGGGCTCGACGCGATCGAATACAGGCGCGGCTGCAGACGCTTCAACATGCCGGTCAACTCAGCCGCCGTGAGCTTCACCGGAAATTCGTGCAGTACGTCGGCCAGTTGCTGGCCCCATAGCCATTGCTTCAGATCCGCCTTGCGCGCGGGTGCGAGCAGATCGCGCAGCGCGCCACGGCCGCTGCGCGCGGCGACGAATGCGAGGGCTTCCACGCTCGGCCGTGCGATCTCGTAGTGCTTGCCGAGGGCATCGGCGAGCCGCAGATCGCCGATGCCCGCGACATGGACCGGCGCATCCGCGTGCAGGCCGCTCAGCGAAATCAGTTCGTCGACGAGTTCGGGGCAGTTGGTCGGCCACACGCCGAGCGCGTCACCCGCTTCGTATTCGAGGTTCGCGTCGCCGGTATCCAGCGACACGCAGCGCGTGTCTTTCGCCGCGCCCTGGCGGTTCAGCCGCAGATTGCCGACGAGCCGCGACGCGGCCGGCCGCGTCTTGCTGGGCACCGTGCCCACCACCGCGTTGATCATTCCGCCCGGCGGCACCGCATAGAGCGCCGCGTCCGCTTCCTTGATGCGCACGATCACGCGTTCGAGCCACGCATCGGCGGCCGGCTGATAGTCGCTATCGCAATCGACACGCTCCATCAGGCGCAGTGCCCCCTGCGCGCCGAGCCGGTCGTCGAGACGGCGGCCATGGCCGCAGAACTGGTCGTAGTTGCGGTCGCCGAGCGCGAGCACCGCGAAGTGCACGCCATCGAGACGCGGCGCGTGCGGCGCGTTCAGTTGCGTCCAGAAGTCCTGCGCGTTGTCGGGCGGATCGCCATCGCCGAAGGTGCTCGTCATCAGCAACACGTATTGCGCCTTCGCGAGCGCCGCGAGCGGATAGTCGGCCATGCACGCGGTGCGGATTTCGAAGCCCGATTCCATCAGACGGGTCGCGTAGCGCTCGGTCAGCGATTCGGTGTTGCCGGTTTGCGACGCCCACAGCAGCGTGACTTTCGGGCGCGCGCGGACGATGCGCACGCCCGCTTCGCGCGGCTCTTGCAGGTCCATGAGGTCCGGCGAGGCCGCTGGTGACGCGGGCACGTTCGTCGCAGCGCGGCTGTAGAGCCCCGCGAGCAAGCCGTCGACATACAAGCGCGTGGCCGGATCGAATGGCGCGCTCGGCGGCAGCACCGGCACGCCGTCGATGCCCGGCGCGTCGAGCGAACGCAGTGCGCTGACGAACCCGCCCAGGTACGCACGCTCGGCATCGCTGAGTGACGGCGCGGGCTCCGGTGGCAGTTGCAACAGGCTGTTGAGTGCTTCGATACGACGCATAGGTTGATCCTTGGCGGTCGGTGCGCGCGCAACTGCGTGGATATCGGCGTCGATATCCGCGCCGATGACCGGCTGAGCGGCTGCCTGAGCGCCGGCATCGATGGCGGCATCAGCGTGCTCACCGTCGCGCGCTGCCGCACCGCGTGCGGCCGTCACTGGACTCAGCGCCACCGCGCAGAATTTCAGCTCTGGCTGCTGCGAAACGGGATCGACCGCATCGTTGGTCACGGCGTTGATGCACAGGTCGTCGCCGAACACGTCGTTCCAGTGCATCGGCGCGAAGCAGCTTCCCGCACTGACGCGATCGGTCACGACAGCGGGCAGAATCGCGCGCCCTCGACGCGAACGGATCTCGACCGGTTGCCTCGCGCGGATGCCGAGCGCGGCCGCATCTTCCGGATGAATTTCGACGAACGGCCCCGGGTTCAGCTTGTTGAGCATCGCGACCTTGCCGGTCTTGGTCATCGTGTGCCATTGATGCTGCACGCGGCCGGTGTTCAATACGACCGGGAATTCGGCATCGGGCAATTCCGCCGCGGGGGCATAGGCGCGCGCGAAAAACTTCGCGTGACCGCTCGCGGTCGGAAAAGCCAGGCGAGGACGGCTGCCATCGTCGCGTTGCCGCAACGTCTGGCTCACGCCGTCGTTCAGGTAGCGCAGCGGATTGCGCCCGGCGCCATCGCCGCCATCGCCCGAATCGCCCGCGGCCAGCGGCCATTGCAGCGGCGTCTCCTTCAGGCGCCGATGACTCGCGCCGCGCAAGTCGTAGCCCGTGGCCGGGTTCGACGCGCGCGTGATCTCGGCGAACACTTCGTCGGCGCTCGCATAGCTGAACGCGGCGGCGAAGCCCATCTCGCACGCGATTCGCGCGATGATCTGCCAGTCGGGCAGCGCCGCGCCGGGCGGCTCGATCGCCTGCTGCATCAGCGTCAGGTTGCGCTCGGAGTTGACCATCACGCCTTCTGCTTCCGCCCATAGCGCGCCGGGCAGCAACACATCGGCGTAGCGATTCGTTTCGGTGTCGAGGAACGCGTCCTGCGCGATCACGAGTTCGGCGGCGCGCAGCCCCGCGATCGCGTTGTGCCGGTTCGGGACCGTCGCGACCGGATTCGTGCAGATGATCCAGCACGCCTTGATGTCGCCTGCGGCCATCCGCGCGAACATGTCGATCGTGCCGTTACCCGCATCCGCTTTCAGCGTGCCCGGTGCAATGCCCCACAGCTCTTCGATAAACGCGCGATCTTGCGCGACCAGCGCCGAACGCTGC
>NZ_DASXHN010000316.1:0-3918 GCF_036488505.1 Paraburkholderia sp.
CTGCCGGCCGCCGCACCGCGCGGGCGGTTCTTGCCGCAGATAAACGACGCGTATCCCGGTGGTTTTGCTTCGCCAGATAGCGATGCCGCGTGAGCGGCCTATGCGTTGCCTTCGGCAAATGCTTTGAGCGCATCGCCCGCGAGACGGTAACGCACCCATTCGCTTTGCGGATTCGCGCCGATCGACTTGTAGAAGCCGATGGCCGGCTCGTTCCAATCGAGCACGCTCCATTCGAAGCGGCCGCAGTCTGTCTCGCAGGCGATTTGCGCCAGATGGCGCAGCATCTGTTTGCCCGCGCCGCTGCCGCGCGACGCAGGCGACACGTACAGATCCTCCAGATAAAGCCCCTGCTTGCCGAGCCACGTCGAATACGAAAAGAAGTAGACGCAAAAGCCAACGGGCTCGCCGTCGATTTCGCAGATCAATGCTTTCGCGGGAACGCCCGCGGAAAACAGGCTGGTTTCAATGTCTTTGACGGTCGCGACGACTTCGTGCTCGGCTTTCTCATAGACCGCGAGTTCGGTGATGAAGCGAAGGATCAGCGCTGCGTCAGAGGCGGTGGCGGGGCGGATGTGGATGGTCAAGGTTGAGTGCTCGGTGAGTTTTGGATGGTGATTCCTGCGACGCTGGCGCGCACGAGCGCGCGCCAGCGTCGGATCAGACATATATCGTAGCGTTTCTCGCCGGGTCGTAGCCAGCGCGGCACACGCGCAGTCCTCCGACGATTGACGTACCCGCACGGTTTCGCGTACCTTCGGCACATGCGCTCTCACTCGTTTCCCCTTCTCGCCGTCACCACCGCGACGACCACCTTCACTGGCGGGTCGTCTGGAGGTTGCGCGCGCTAGACGCTGGAAACAGCGGAATCAGTCGCAAATCCAAGGGCCCCGCCGGAAACGGACGGGGCTTTTGGCGTTTCTGGACCCTCCGTTTGCGGCATTCATCGTGGTATTCGAAGCAACGGAGCATGACCATGAACGACGTCGATCATCGTGCACTCGGCAATAAACTCGACCTGTTCCATCAGCAGGAAGAAGGCCCCGGCATGGTCTTCTGGCATCCGCGCGGCTTTACGCTCTATCGCGTGCTCGAAGATTACGTGCGCGAGTGCATGCGTCGCGCGGGCTTTCGCGAGATACGTACGCCGCAGTTACTCGCGCGTTCGCTGTGGGAAAAGAGCGGCCATTGGGAAAAGTTCGGCGGCGCGATGTATTCGCTGGCCGATGCCGACGAGGGCCGCGCGCTCTGTCTGAAGCCGATGAGTTGCCCTTGCCATGTGCAGGTGTTCAACCAGCGCGTGCGTTCGTACCGCGACTTGCCGGTGCGGTATAGCGAATTCGGCGCGTGTCATCGCGACGAACTGTCGGGGTCGCTCGAAGGCTTGAAGCGCACGCGCGCGTTCGTCCAGGACGACGCGCACGTGTTTTGCGCGCCCGAGCATATCGAGGCGGAAGTGGGCCGCTTCTGTGCGCTGCTGCGGTCGATGTATGCGGACCTCGGCTTTGCGCAGTTCAAGGTTGCGCTGGCGTCGCGGCCCGCGCTGCGCGCCGGCGGCGACGCGACGTGGGATCGCGCGGAAGACGCACTGGCCAACGCCGCGCGAGCGGCTGGCCTCGGATTCGACGTGCTCGCCGGAAAAGGCACTTTTTACGGGCCAAAACTCGAATTCCATCTGATGAATGGCCGCGCGAGAAGCTGGCAATGCGGCACGATTCAGCTCGATTTCGTCCTGCCCGAGCGTCTCGATGCGGAGTATGTGAACGAGCGCAATGAGCGGGTGCGGCCAGTGATGATCCATCAAGCGGTGCTCGGCAGCATCGAGCGTTTCATAGCGATACTGCTCGAACATCGCGACGGATGGCTGCCGATGTGGCTTGCGCCTGAGCAGGTCGTGGTCGCAACGATCAGCGACGCGAATCTCGCTTATGCGAACGCGCTCGTGCAGGCACTCGACGACGCGGGTATTCGCGCGGTACTCGATGGCCGGCCAGAGCGGCTGGAAAAGAAGGTCGTCGATGCGCGCGAGAAGCGGGTGCCGGTTCTCGCCGCCGTGGGGCCGCGCGATGAACGGCATCGCACGCTCAGCGTTCGCGCGCGTGATGGGAGTCAATCGACGTTTGCGCTGGCGGAGGGTATCGAGTACCTGACGCGGATTGCACTGCCGCCGAAGGTGTCGGAAGGATGAGCGGATGTTGCTTTGGTTGGATGGGTCAGCCTGTGATCGATTGCGGTAAGTACAGACAGCGGCATAGCCGCCCTGGAATCCATCAATATGGAACGACGCTCGAACCGGTGTCGCGCGAAGGCGAGCGTCAATCCAGCGAAATCCGACTCCTATTGGTCCTGAACGGCGAGCACTGGGG
Organism: Paraburkholderia sp.; assembly: GCF_036488505.1. GTDB lineage: Bacteria > Pseudomonadota > Gammaproteobacteria > Burkholderiales > Burkholderiaceae > Paraburkholderia. The sequence continues at coordinate 2,364 of NZ_DASXHN010000316.1, forward strand.
CCCGTGCGCATCGGTATCGATTGCATTGGAATGGCGATTCGCCAATGCCGGTTCGGGAAAAAATGCGGCCCTTGGCAATGTGCGCTTTTGGCGAATTCTGCTTGCTGCGAATAGTGAGCCGATCGCGATTTCTATTGCACCGGGCTGCCGGCCACGATGGAAGCCATTAAGGCGCTCGAACCGGTTCCGCAGCGTCGGATCACCGGAACCGCCTGACACATTGACTGTCGATAAAGCACGCTACCCGTGCCTTTGGGGAGATATCAAATGGCTGCCACGCAATCAGGGGCATCGCCCCTTTCCAACGAGGAGGCTCGGCGCCAGTTGCGCCGCGCCGTCATCGCCAGCACGATTGGCACGACAATCGAATGGTATGACTTCTTTCTCTACAGCACGGTCACAGGTCTCGTGTTCGCCAAGCTGTTTTTCCCCGAATCGGATCCCGTCGTCGGTACACTCCAGGCTTTTCTGATCTACGCCGTTGGCTTTATCGCACGGCCGGTCGGCGCGGCGATTTTCGGCCACTATGGCGATCGCATCGGACGTAAAGCCACGCTGATCGTGACACTCTTGCTGATGGGGCTCGCGACGTTTGCCGTTGGTTTTGTTCCCACGTACGGAAGCATCGGCATTTGGGGTGCCATCGTGCTCACGCTGCTGCGGTTTGTTCAGGGCGTGGGCGTCGGCGGCGAGTGGGGCGGTTCGGTACTGATGTCGATGGAATGGGCACGTACCAACAAGCATCGCGGCTTCGTCGCGTCGTGGCCGCAGTTCGGCGTGCCTGCGGGACTGTTCGTCGCAAACCTCGTGGTGCTGATCACCAGCGAGGTTTCCGGCAGCGCATTTCTCACGTGGGGCTGGCGGGTGCCATTCTTCTTCAGCATCGTGCTGGTCGCGATTGGTTTTTATATCCGGTTGAATATTCTCGAGACGCCGATTTTCGCCAAGCTTGTTGCTGAGCGCAGGATCGAGAAAACACCGATGCTCGAAGTCCTGCGCCGTCAGCCGAAAGACATTCTTCTGTCGGCCTTTGCGCGGATGGCCGAACAGGCGCCCTTCTACATTTTCACGGCCTTTATCTTCGCCTACGGGGTGAGAACACTGGGCGTCACACGCGACCTGTTGCTCACGGCCGTGCTAGCCGCGGCGGTGCTGGAATTCGTCACCATTCCGCTGTTTGGTCACGTATCCGACCTGATCGGCCGGCGACGCATGTACATGATCGGCGCCGCCGCTGTCGGCGTCTTCGGCTTCCTGTTCTTTTTCATGGTGAATACGAGAAACCCGATGTGGATCTTCGCGGCCATCGTGCTTTCGCTGGTGCCGCACGCGATGATGTATGGTCCGCAAGCCGCGCTGATAGCCGAATCGTTTACGGGCCGGTTGCGTTACAGCGGTGCGTCGATGGGCTACCAGTTGGCGTCCATCATAGCTGGCGGCCCCGCACCGTTGATTGCTACCGCGCTGTTGGCGTACTTCCATTCGGGCTTTGCTGTGGCGGGTTATATTTTTGTGTGCGCGGTGATCAGTCTGGCCGCCGCCTCGCGTCTCGGCG
>NZ_DASXHN010000330.1:0-7818 GCF_036488505.1 Paraburkholderia sp.
AAGAAGGTTTCGAGTTCGCGCGCGCTGTGCTGTTGCGCGAGCACCGTTTCTTTCTGACTGCCGATATCGAAGTACACGAGCGCGACCGTCAAGCCGGCAAGCCCGCGCGCACGGCACAGCAGATGACCGTACACGAGCGCCTGCGCCCAATGCAGCGCGCGATGATTCGCCGGCATGCGCGCGAGTTCGCCGCGATACGTCTTCACCTCTTCCAGCCGGTTGCCTGCCGGGTCGTAACCGTCCGCGCGGCCGCGCACGGTCAGGTTGCGATGCGTGCCGCTCAACGTGATCTCGCTTTCGTAACCGCTGGCGCGCCGCGCGGCGACGGTCACGTGGCCTGCTATGCCTTCGAGCGATGTCGGTGCGGGTGTGAAGCGCAGGTCGAGATCGCCGCGTCGCGCGGTGAATTCGCACATCGCGCGCACGGCTACCACGTAGCTCATCGGGCGGGCTCCGTTGCGATCGGCGCTGCTGTTCGCGCTTCTGTCCGCGCTTCGATCGGCGCGGCCGTCTGCGCTTGGACCTCCTCGTCATGGCCAGCCCAGCGTACATCGACGACGCGTACCGGCATGTCGTGCCGCGCGCAGTACGCGAGCCAGCGAATCTGGTTGTCCTGCAACCGGTCGCCCGGCCCCTTCACCTCGATCAGTTCATAACGCTTGTCGGCCGGCCAGAAACGGATCAGGTCGGGCAAGCCGGATCGATTGCCACCGATGTCGCACAGCAAGCGCTCGAACCATAGCTTCAGATGCGCGGCCGGCAGACAATCGAGCGCGAGCTCGACAAGCTCGGGCGTCAGCAGCCCCCAGAACACGAACGGCGACTGCACTCCCGCCTTGCCGTGCCAATGCCGCAAAATCGTCTCGCGATAGGCGCCGGTATCGAGTTCGGCCAAACATGCGGCGAACTGGCCGGCGCGGCGCGCATGAAAATCCGGCGCGTGCAGATCGGCCGGACCACGCTGGAACGGATGAAAAAAAGCGCCGGGCAGCGCCGCGAATACCGGCTCCCAGCACAGCAGTCCAAACAGCGAATTGATCAGCGCATTCTCGACGTAATGCACCGGCGCGGCGTCGCAACCGAGATGGTCTCGCACCACGTACTCGACCGCCTGCGGGGTGTCGGGCTTCGGCAGCACCAACGTGCTGCGCTCGACGGGCCGCGCCGCGTGCGTGCGCTGCGCCGGCGCGCCACATTTGCGCCGCAGGCGCGGCAACATGCGCGCGATGCGCTGCGCTTCCTCCTCGCTGTGCGGCGCGGCAACCGCCTGCGTCGCGAGCGCAAATGCTTCGTCGCAGCGCCCGCTGCGTTCGAGTACGCGAATGCGCCGGTGACGCGCGCCCGGCCACGCGCACACCTCGTACACCGACAATGCCGTGCTCCACTGCTGCCGTTTCTCGCAATCCTGGCCGATCCGGAACAGCAGCTTCGCGCGACGCGTTTCGAGCCATGGGTTGTCGGTTTCGATTGCGCGGACGGTCGTAATCAGTTCGCGCAGCGCCGCCGCGGAATCGTCGATGGGCAGCCGTTCCAGCGCGTCGCGGCATGCATGCAGCGCAAGATAGCCATCGACGTCCGCGCGTTGCTGGAATGCGCGCGACGACGGCGCAAACGCCACTTTCTCGTACTGGAACACACCCAGATCGGCCAGCACGAATTCCGACCAGTCCTGGTGCAGATTGCCGAAAAACATCAAGCGAAGACGGTCGCACAGCGGTGCGATGACGACCTGCAGTACGTGGTCGGTGGTGCCGCCGTGCCATGCGGCAAGCGGGCGGCGCGCGCAGAAAGCGCCGCCGTCGCGGCTTTCGAAATACGCGCGCAGGGTTTCCAGCAGTTCCGGCTTGCGTAACGTCTTGGCGCCGGGAATCAGCGCGATCGGCTGGTCGAATATTTCCAGCAATTGCGCGCGCGTGCTGAGCGCGAACAGGTCGTCGAGCGATAGCAGCGGCTCGGCATCGACCCAGCCATGCACGGTCATCGGCAGCGCGGCCTGCAACGGACAGCCGATCTCGTCGTACTGGAGGCGGCTCGCGCGAAACAGCGGGCCCTTGCGCATCAGCATGCGAACCAGCAGCGCGCGCGACGCTTGCGGCAAGCCCGCGAAAGCCGTCAGAAAGCTGTATTCGTCGTCGTGGAGCAGATCGTGGTAGCGCGCGGCGAGCCATGCAAGCGCGCGCTCGAAATTGAGCAGGTAGTAAGGAACGCCGGAGCGGATCTCCGGCTGAGCAGCGGTTGCCACGGGTTTTGCATCACCTGTATGTTTATACAGTGATGATAGCAAAGTCCGCTACCGCAGCCAGGCGCTAGCCGCATTGCGGTAATCCGCGGCCGGACGGGTCGGGTCGCTATCCAGGTCGCGATTTGGGCTGAGATCCGGGCCGGAATTCAGGCCGCGATCCAGACCACCGTCAGAGAACGCACACCCTGTGCGCCGCGGATCAACACACCCTCGATGTCGGCGGTCGCCGAGGGTCCGGTGACGAGCGCCGCATAGCGCGCGTCACGGAAGTCGTCGCGGCGATAAACGTCCTGCAGTCCATCGAGCAACTGCGATGGATCGAGCAGCACGACCAGATGCTGGACGATATAGCCGAGCGCGTTGACCACGTACTCGCGCTCGCTGAACCACACCGAACCCGTTTCGGCGACACCAAAGCGTGCGCGCACCACGCCGACGTCGATGTCTTGCAGCGAAATCGGCTCCGTGTTCGCCGAAATCGCACGCGTGCCCGGCACCTCGGCAGTCGCCGATGCAATCGATGCGGACGCGCCAAAGCGCTCGCGAATCAATGCAGTGACGTCGCTTGCGCTCGCCGCTTCGATACAGGTGCCGCCCATTAGCTGTAGCGCCGCGGTAAAGCGTGCGCGCGGATCGCCGCCCGGCGAGTCGAACAGCGGCACGTCGGGGCGAGTCGTTGCCGGCGGTTGCGCGGCACGGACTTTCGCGAGAAAAGCCTCACGCGTTGCCATCGCCACCCCCACGATTCTTTTTGTACCACGCATGAAAAGTCAGCTTGGGTGCGTCCGGTAATTCGCGTTGCTTGCCCCAGATATTGAGCGGGTTATAGAGCATGAAATTCGGCAGCCGCCGTAATGCGCTACCCATCGACGACACGGTTGCGCGATACAAGGTCGGACTCGATAGCAGACGCCCCGCCATCTTCAGCACTTCCTGTTTCACGAACGGCACTTCATGGTGCTCGGCAATCACCGCGCGCCATTTATAGATCTGCTCGTGGATATTGATTTTGACCGGACATACGTTCGTGCAGCTGCCATTGAGCGTCGACGCAAACGGCAACGCGCTATAGCGCTTCAGATCGAAGGTCGGATTGATGATGGCGCCGATCGGCCCGGAATAGGTCCCGCCATACGATAGTCCACCGCTGCGGCGATACACCGGACAGGTATTCATGCACGCGCCGCAGCGAATGCATTTGAGCGAGTACCAGAAGTCCTGCATCGCGAGCCGTTCCGCGCGGCCGTGATCGACGAGGATGAAATGCATCTCGGTGCCCGGGCGCGGCGCCCGGAAATGCGACGTGTACTGCGTGATCGGCGAGCCCAATGCGCTGCGCGACAGCATGCGGATGAACACGCCGAGATCCGACACCTTCGGAATCAGCTTCTCGATACCGATCGACGCAATATGCAGCGGCGGCACATTCGCCGACAGATCCGCATTCCCCTCGTTCGTACAGACGACAATCGTGCCCGTTTCCGCGACCGCGAAATTGCAGCCGGTCATGCCCGCCGTTTTCTCGCGCACGAAATACGGCCGCGTGTGCATCCGCTGGCTTTCGGCCAGATAGTGAATGTCGCTGTTGTTCGGATCGGTGCCGATCGTGCGGCCGAACAGTTCGGCCACGTCCGCGCGCAACTTGTGCACGGCGGGCACGACCATATGACTCGGGTCCTGGTGATCGAGTTGCTGGATGCGCTCGCCCAGATCCGTTTCCATCACGGTAATGCCGCGCGGTTCGAGGTATTCGCGCATCCGGCATTCGTCGGTCAGCATCGACTTGCTTTTCACGAGCGTGGTCATCCCGCGCTCGGACATCAACTGATGAACGATCGCGTTGTGCTCTTCGGCGGTCGCCGCCCAATGCACGACCACGCCATTGGCCTCGGCTGCCGACGCGAACTGCTCCAGATAGTCGGCCAGATGCGACAGCGTATGTTCCTTGATACCCGACGCGAGGCTGCGCAGCGTTTCCCATTCGGCGATGCCATGCGCCTGCGCATCGCGTTTCTCGCGCAAATCCCACAGACGTTTGTCGTGAAACGCGACGTGCCCGGTTTTCTGAATGAACGCGCCCGCCGCCTTCGCGTGGTCAATGCGGTGATTGCCGCGGCTCATGCGCGCGCTCCATTGAGAACCTGTGCGATGTGAATGAAACGCGCGTCGGCTTTCATGCGTTCCGCGCAACCCTGCTGATGCATCAGGCACGACATGTCGCCGGACACGATGTATTCGGCGCCTGCATTCAGATGGTCGCGCACCTTGTCCTGGCCCATGCGCACCGACACGGCCTCTTCCGTGACCGAAAACGTGCCGCCGAAGCCGCAGCACTCGTCGGGCCTCGCCGGCTTGACGAACTCGATGCCTTTGACGCCTTCGAGCAGCGTGCGCGGCTTCGAAAACGGCGTACCGGCGATTTCCGACACCGACGCCTCGTTCAGATGACGCAACGCGCTGCAGCTATTGTGCAGACCGACACGATGTGGAAATTCCGCCCACGGGAATTCACGCGCGCCGACGACATCGTGCAGGAACTCGACCAGTTCATAAGCACTCGCGCGAACCTTCTTCACCTCATCGGTCTGCTCGATCGCGGTCAAATGCGCGCGCACGTGATGAATGCAACTCGCGGACGGCCCGACGATGTAGTCGTAACCCGCGAAGTTGCGCGCGAACAGCCGCTCGGTGGCCGCCGCATCGGCGTGCGCGCCGCTGTTGCCCATCGGCTGGCCGCAACAGGTTTGCTCCTGCGGATAGTCGACGTCGATACCGAAGCGTTCGAGCAGTTCGAGCGTGGCAATGCCCACCTCCGGGTGGAACGCATCGATGAAACACGGGATAAACAGCGCGACTTTCATAGGCGATCTGGAAAAAACGGCGGCGGGTGGCGATGCCAGTTGATGCCAGTTCCGGCATTCCGGCCAGTCTGGTCATGTTGGTCTGACCAAGACTATAGAAAAGTCCCATGACAGTGTCAATCGTCGGCCTGGCAGCCTGTTGCAGCGTGTTGCGCGCGCCTGGCGCGGGCTCAGGGATTCACGGTTGCCGGCGGCGTTGCCGCATCGCCGTTGTAGATTTCGCGCACGAAGGCCAGATGCCGTTCTGCGGCCTTGCGCGCCTTTTGCGCGTCGCGCGCGACGACCGCGTCGTAAATCGCCCGATGCTGGCTCATCAACTGCTTTTCCATCGCGTCGTCGTAGTCGATCAACCGGTGGTATCGAAGCATCCCCTCGCGGATCAGCGTATGAATGCCGTGCATCACGTGCGCGAGCGCGACGTTGTGCGTCGAATCGGCGATCGCGAGGTGAAAGGCGGCGTCCAGCTCGGCGAGATTCACGCGATCGGCTGCCAACGACGCGGCCTGCAGCGCTTCGAACGCCGCACGGATGCGCTGCAGATCCGCCGCGGTCGCGCGTTGCGCCGCATAAACCGTCGAAATCGCTTCGAGCCCCTGGCGCAGCTCCAGAATGTCGGCACTGGTACGCGGATTCTGCAACAGCAGTTCGGCCAGCGGCTTCGAGATAATCGGCGCGGTCACGTCGACTACCGTAAAACCGCCCCGCCCCGAGGTTTCGATATATCCGTCCGCTTCGAGCCGGATCAGCGCCTCGCGCAACGACGGGCGCGAAACCCCGAGTTGCGCCGCAAGATCACGTTCAGCCGGCAGCCGGTCGCCGGGCATCAGCGTGCCCTCAGAGATCAGTTGCTTGATCTGTTCGGACACCACGTCGGAGATGCGCTTGCGTGTGAAGGACGGGATCGGGGTGAATGGCATAGGCTGCAATCGGTGAGGCGGTTGACGAAGCAGCCGGCAACGGCTGCTTCACACTGCGTCGAATTATACCGGTGGCCCTTGCGCGTCGAGCGAGTGAGCGCCGCGCATTGCCGCAACCCGTTGCGCGCGAACGAAGCACAACCTCAGTGCGGCTGCGCGGTGTAGAAGCTCACCAGATCGTGCCGCAGCGCGTGCAACGCCGCATCGTCCAGATAGATCATGTGACCGGTTGGATAGTAAGCGGGCCGCACGTTTTCGCGCAGCGGCTCGTCGATGCCCAGATGGGCGAGCGCATATTCGGTCGCGTAGAACGGCGTGGCCAGATCGAAATAGCCGTTCAGCGACATCACGCGCAATTGCGGGTTCTGCCGCATCGCTTCGGCCAGATCGCCGGCCGCATACGGCAACTGCAAACGCTCGCCCCACCATTCCCGATGCTTCCAGTCCCATTGCTTCAGCGCATCGTCGTTGAAGACCTTGTAGGGCTCCGTGGGCGTGAAGTGCAAATCCTCCGCCAGATATTGATGGAGCGACGCGTTGAACGCGTTCGACACGCTGTTCACCGACGCATCGAAGTCCGGATGCTCGGACGCGTCGTCGGAATCGATTCCTTCGAAGCGCGCGTCGTAACGGCCGACGCTGCGCGACTGATCGCGCAGCAATTCGCTGCGAAAACGCCCCGGATAAAGACGCAGACGATTGCGCTTTACATAGCCCACGTCCAGACCGGTGAAATACGCAATGCGCGCGGCGACCGCATCGCGTTGGTCGGCGGGCAACGCGTCGCCCTGCGCGAGCGCCTGTGCATACGATCCACGCGCGAACGCACGCGCGTCGTCGAGAAATGCCGGCAGGTTCGCGGGCTTCGGGGTGATCTTGCCGTGATACCACGCAATCGCCGCGAAACTCGGCAAATAACTCTCGCTCTTGAAATCGGAGCCCGGCGAGAACGCCGAAGAATCGAGGACCGACGACAGCAGGATCACGCCATTCAGCGCGATATTGTTCTGTCCCAACGCATACGCGAGCATCGCGGCGCGCGCGGTGCCATACGACTCGCCGAGCAGATATTTCGGCGAATTCCAGCGCTGATTCACCGTCAGGTAACGATCGATGAATTGCGCAAACGCGCGCAGATCCTGATCGACGCCCCAGAAGTCCTTGCCGGTGCCGTGACCGACCGGCTTCGACAGCCCCGCGCCGACCGCGTCGATAAACACGAGGTCGGTCGTGTCGAGCAGGCTGTCCGGATTGTCGCCGAGCGTGTATGGCGCGGGTGGCGTGCTCGCGGGGCTCGACGTACGCACGCGCTGCGGCCCGAACGAGCCCATCATCAGGAACACGCTGCCGGCGCCGGGGCCGCCGTTGAACAGAAACGTGACGGGGCGCGCCGACGGTGTTTTGGTGGGCACCGTGTAAGCGATATAAAAAACGCTCGCGTTGGCCGCGCCGGTCTTGTCGTCGTGCAGCAGCAAATTACCAGCGGTCGCGGTGTAGTCGAGCTTGCGACCGTCCAGACGCAGCGAATGCGACGTGACGCTGGCGGTTTCCGGCGGCACCGGCACAGATGGCGTCGACGCTTTGTCGTTGTGTTGCGGTTGGTCGGCTGCATCGGCCGGATCGGTCGTCGCCGGTGGATGCAATACCGGCTGCGCGTCGCCACGCGAAACCGTGCGCTTGCGCGGGTCGCCGTGCGGCGCGCCGGGCGTCGACGCGGCGCTATCGGCACTGGTCGGCGCGCCGGGCGAGTCGGGCAACTCCGCCGCCATACCAGGTTCACTGAACGGCGCCACGCTGG
>NZ_DASXHN010000388.1:0-3111 GCF_036488505.1 Paraburkholderia sp.
AGCGACGCGCGCGGCGAGCGCGCTCGCGCAGCCCGGCGACGCGGTGCTGCTGTCGCCCGCGTGCGCGAGCTTCGACATGTTCAAGGGTTACGCACACCGTGCCGCGGTATTTCGCAGCACCGTGGAAGACATCGCGGCCGAACGGGGGACGATGATATGAGCTGGTCGGAACGTTTCGGCACGCGCGAAGCAGCCGGCAGCGGCGGTGCGGCGACACGCGCGTCCACACGCACGGGCGGCAGTGGTCTCGCGAGCGCGGTCAACGGCGTGCGGCCGCTGCGCTCGCGCATGCTCGACTACGACCACTCGCTGCTGTGGGTCGTCGTCGCATTGCTCGGGCTCGGCATCGTGATGGTGTATTCGGCGTCGATCGCGATGCCCGATTCGCCGAAGTACGCGTCGTATCGCGATTGGGCGTTCCTCGTGCGCCAGATCATCTTCGTCGTGATGGGCAGTGTGATCGGCGTCGTCGCGTTCCGCGTGCCGATTTCGACGTGGGACAAATACGCGCCGAAGCTCTTCCTGATCTCGCTGGTCGCGCTCGTGATCGTGCTGATTCCGCACATCGGCAAGGGCGTGAACGGCGCGCGCCGTTGGATTCCGCTCGGTATCACGAACATGCAGCCGTCTGAAATCATGAAGCTCGCGGTGACGATCTACGCGGCGAACTACACGGTGCGCAAGCAGGAGTACATGCACAGCTTCGCGAAGGGCTTCTTGCCGATGGCGGTTGCGGTCGGCCTCGTCGGCATGTTGCTGCTGCTCGAACCGGACATGGGCGCGTTCATGGTGATCGCGGCGATCGCGATGGGCGTGCTGTTCCTCGGCGGCGTGAACGGCAAGCTGTTCGGCGGGCTGGTCGCGACCGCGGTCGGCACATTCACGTTGCTGGTATGGGCGTCGCCGTGGCGTCGCGAGCGGATTTTCGCGTATCTCGATCCGTGGGACGACCGTTACGCGCAGGGCAAGGCCTATCAGTTGACGCACTCGCTGATCGCGTTCGGGCGCGGCGAGTGGTTCGGCGTCGGGCTCGGCGGCAGCGTCGAGAAGCTCAACTATCTGCCCGAAGCGCATACCGACTTCATTCTCGCGGTGATCGGCGAGGAGTTGGGGTTCGTCGGCGTGCTGGTCGTGATCCTGATGTTCTACTGGATCGTGCGCCGCTCGTTCGAGATCGGCCGTCAGGCGCTCGCGCTCGATCGCACGTTCGCGGGTCTCGTCGCGAAGGGCATGGGGATCTGGTTCGGCGCGCAGACTTTCATCAACATGGGCGTGAACCTCGGCTTGCTGCCGACCAAGGGTCTGACGTTGCCGCTCGTCAGTTACGGCGGCTCGGGCATTTTGTTGAACTGCGTGGCGATCGCGGTGCTGATGCGGGTGGACTACGAGAACCGGGTGTTGATGCGCGGGGGCAAAGTATGACCCTCACGCAGCAACGCACGCTGATGGTGATGGCCGGCGGCACCGGGGGGCACGTGTTCCCCGGCCTCGCGGTCGCGCACCTGATGCAGGCGTGGGGATGGAAAGTCGTATGGCTCGGCAATCCCGCGGGCATGGAAGCGACGCTCGTGCCGAAGCACGGCATTCCAATGGAGTACGTGCGCTTTGGCGGCGTGCGCGGCAAGGGCCTGAAAACCAAGCTGATGCTGCCGGTGAACCTGCTGCGCGCCTGCACGCAGAGCCTCTCCGTGCTGCGTCGCGTGAAGCCGGACGTCGTACTCGGCATGGGCGGCTACATCACGTTTCCGGCCGGCGTGATGACCGCGCTGAGCGGCCGGCCGCTGGTGCTGCACGAACAGAATTCGATCGCGGGACTCGCGAACAAGGTGCTCGCGAAACTCGCGAAGCGCGTGCTCGTCGCGTTCCCGAATGCGTTGCCGCACGGCGAGTGGACCGGTAATCCGATTCGTCAGGAACTTGCGCGCGCGAATGCACCCAAAGCACGCTACGCACAACGCAGCGGTCCGCTGAACGTGCTGGTCGTGGGCGGCAGTCTCGGTGCCGCGGCGTTGAACGAAGTGGTGCCGCGCGCGGTTGCGCTGCTGGACAGCGACGAACGTCCGCGCATCGTGCATCAGGCGGGTGCCAAGCATATCGACGCGCTGCGCGAGAACTACGCGGCAGCGGGCTTGCAAGCCGATAACGGCGAACACCCGGATGTCGCACTGGTGCCGTTCATCGACGACATGACGAGCGCGTACGAAAACGCCGATCTGGTGATCTGCCGCTCGGGCGCGATGACGGTGTCGGAGATTTCGGCAGTTGGCGTCGCGGCGCTGTTCGTGCCGTTCCCGTACGCGGTCGACGATCACCAGACCACCAACGCGGCCTTCCTCGCCGCTAACGGCGCGGCGCTGGTCGTGCAACAACGCGACCTGTCGGCGGAAAAGCTCGCCGACTGGCTGCGCAGCCAGACGCGCGAAAGTCTCGCGGACATGGCGGAGCGTTCGCGCTCGCTCGCGAAGCCGGATGCCACCGAACAGGTCGCGCGGATCTGCGCGAGCGTGGCAGGGTCGACGGCGGGTGCGAGCCCGGAAGGAAAGCAATGAAACACATCGTCAAACACATTCATTTCGTCGGCATCGGCGGTGTCGGTATGAGCGGTATCGCCGAGGTGCTGGTCAACCTCGGCTATCAGGTGAGTGGCTCGGACTTGTCGGGCAACGCGGTGACCGAGCGCCTCGCCGCGCTGGGCGCGCGCATTTCGATCGGCCATGCGGCGCAGAACATCGACGGCGCGAACGCGGTGGTCGTGTCGAGCGCGGTGCGCAGCGATAACCCGGAAGTGCTGGCCGCGCGTCATCGGCGCATTCCGATCGTGCCGCGCGCGGTGATGCTCGCGGAACTGATGCGCCTGAAGCAGGGCATCGCGATCGCCGGCACGCATGGCAAGACCACGACGACGTCGCTGGTGGCGAGCGTGCTCGCCGCGGGCGGGCTCGATCCGACTTTCGTGATCGGCGGCCGGCTGATCAGCGCGGGCGCCAATGCGCGCCTGGGCACCGGCGACTTCATCGTCGCCGAGGCGGACGAATCGGATGCGTCGTTCCTGAACCTGTTCCCGGTGATCGAAGTCATCACGAACATCGACGCCGATCACATGGACACCTA
>NZ_DASXHN010000394.1:0-4219 GCF_036488505.1 Paraburkholderia sp.
CAGCCGCAGTATGGCGAGCCATTCACGAATTGCGGGTGCGTGGCGCGCCGGCCATCGGCGTGGCGGCGGCGTATGGACTATGCGTCGCCGTTCAGGATGCCCGCGCATTGCCGCTCGCGCAGTTTCGGGCGGAACTCGAACGGCGTGCACGCTGGCTCGATACCGCGCGTCCCACTGCCGTCAATCTGAGCTGGAGCCTCAGACGCATGCTGCAACGTGCACACACTTGCGGCGCAAGCAATACCGCTGCGCTTTACGATGCGCTCGTCGAAGAGGCGCAGCAGATCCATGCGGAAGACCAGGCGCTATGCGAAGGCATCGGCCGCCATGGGATGCCGCTCATCGGGCAGGGCAGCGGCGTGCTCACCCATTGCAACGCGGGGGCGCTTGCCACTACTGGCCTTGGCACCGCAACCGCGCCGATTTACGCAGCGCATCGCGACGGCGTGACGTTCAAGGTGTTCGCGGACGAAACGCGGCCGCTGCTACAAGGCGCTCGTCTCACCGCGTTCGAATTGCAGCAGGCGGGCGTCGACGTGACACTGATCATCGACAGCGCGGCCGCTTCGATCATGTCGCAGGGACTCGTCGACCTGGTGATCGTCGGCACCGACCGCGTGGCGGCCAACGGCGACTTCGCCAACAAGATCGGCACGCTCGGGGTTGCCCTTGCAGCCAGGCATTACGGCATACCGTTCTATGTCGCGTGCCCCTCGTCGACGCTGGACTTTCGCACGCCGAGCGGCGCGCAGATCGAAATCGAGGAGCGGTGCGACGAAGAAGTCACGCATATCGCGGGGCAACGCACGGCGGCGCCGGGCATCAAGGTCCGCAATCCCGCATTCGATGTCACGCCGCAACAACTCGTCACGGGTTTCATCACTGAACGCGGCATCGTCAGGGCGCCGTTTGAACGATCGCTCGGTAGTCTCTTTCCGGCAGCAGGAAACGCGGCATGAGTGCGGCAAAGGAGCGCGCGTTGCGCCGCGAAATCGTCGAAACTTCGCGCGAGATGGAGCGGCTCGGCATCAACCAGGGCACCTCGGGAAACGTGAGCGCGCGCCTGGGCGATGGTTTTCTGGTCACGCCAAGCGGCGTGCCGCCGCGCGAGTTGCGCGAAGACGGCATCGTGCTGCTATCGCTCGACGTGGCCGACGGCGCCGACGTCCTGCGCGAAAAGCGTCCGTCCTCTGAATGGCGCATTCATCGCGACATTCTTCGCGCGCGGCAGGAGATGCATGCGGTCGTGCATACGCATTCGATCGCGGCCACGGCGATGGCAATCCATGGACGCGACATTCCAGCGCTGCATTACATGGTGGCGGCAGCGGGCGGCGATTCCATTCGCTGCGCGCCCTACGCGCTGTTTGGCACACAGTTGCTTTCGGACCACGCGCTGACGGCGTTGCAGGACCGCAGCGCGTGCCTGCTTGCGCATCATGGCGTGGTCGCGCTGGGTGTCGATCTGGCGCGCGCGGTTTGGCTCGCGCACGAAGTAGAAGTGCTGGCAAGGCAGTATCTGCTCGCCTGTCAACTGGGCGCGCCGCCGCTTCTGTCGGGTGCGCAGATGGACGAGGTGCTGGAAAAGTTCAAGACGTATGGCAGGCGCAAGCAAGCCGAGCGTTAGCACGCTTGCTTGAAGGAAGTGGTCGTTCGCATCGCAGTGAATAAATCCTACAACGGAGACAGCTATGGCCTGGAGTTCAGCAAGATTCGACGGATGGGACGTATTGGGCAAATCGACCTGCACGGTGTTGCTGTGTGCGGCAGCCGCGCTTGCCGGGTGTTCGAAAAGCGACAACAGTTCGACCAGCAGCAGCGCGGGTGAAGCCGCGAGCGCGCCGGCGAGCGCGCCCGTGGCGAACGCGGCGGGCGGCAAGACGAAGATCGGTTTTTCGGTGTCCACGCTCAACAATGCGTTCTTTGTCGGCCTCAAAGGGGGCGTGGAGAAGGGCGCCAAGGAGCAAGGCTTCGATCTCGTGCAAACCAATGCGAACGGCGATGCGCAACAGCAGGTCAACGACGCGATCAACCTTCTGAGCCAGGGCGTGACAGCGCTGGTACTGAATCCGATCGATTCGAAGGCCATCATTCCCGCTGTCGAAAAAGCCAATGCGATGAACATTCCGGTGTTCACGCTGGATCGTGGTTCGGATGGCGGCAAGGTCACGTCTTTTGTCGCATCCGATAACGTTGCTCTGGGGCAGACCGCGGCCAAATGGATCGCCGACCAGTTGACGAAGCGTTACGGCTCGGCCAAAGGCAACGTGGTCGATCTGATCGGGCTCGTCGGCACGACGGCCGCCACCGATCGCGAGAAGGGCTTTAGCGACGAGATTGCCAAATATCCCGACATCAAGGTGGTCGCCCGTCAGGAAGGCGCATTCGATCAGGAAAAGTCGCTCAACGCGATGACCAATATCCTGCAGAAGTATCCTCAGATCGATGCGGTGTTCGGCGCTAACGACGACAACACGGTCGGCGCGGAAAAAGCCATCGACAATGCAGGCCGCTACAAGCCGCTCGGCGACAAGCAGCACATTCTCGTGATCGGCGCGGACGGCACCGCGCAGGCACTGTCAGCGATTCGCGCGGGCAAGCAGGACGCGACCATTTCGCAGAACCCGATTCAGATGGCTGCCAAGTCGCTGCAATTCGTCGCCGACTACACCGCGAAAAAGGACGTGCCGGCGAACTATGCGTGGCCGACCCTGCTGATCGACAAGTCCAATATCGATTCGGATGCGACCAGGAAATATGGGCTGTGGTCCGAGGAAGTCAAACAGTAAGACAGGTCGCGGGCTGCGTTGTAGCGGACAGTGCGCGCATCCCGCAAACGGAATGAGGCGACATGACAGTGCAAGCCGAAGAACCCGAGCGCGTGCCCGTCGAGGCACCTGTGCCGCTGCTGCGCATGCAGGGCATCGTCAAAAGTTTTCCGGGTGTGAAGGCGTTACGCGGCGTGAGTCTCGAATTGCAGGCTGGGCACGTGATGGCGATCGTCGGCGAAAACGGCGCGGGCAAGTCGTCACTCGTCAAAACGCTGTCGGGTGCGTATGAGCCCGACGAAGGCACGATCGAAATCGACGGCGTGCCGTTGGCGCGCGGCACCCATGCGGCCATCGATGCAGGCGTCGCCGTGATCTATCAGGAACTCTCGCTGATCAACGACATGACGGTGGCGGAGAACCTGTTTCTCGGCCGCATGCCTGCGCGCAAGGGCTTCCTCATGCAGCGCGAATCCAATCGGCTCGCGCGGGCGGCGCTCACGCGCGTGGGCCTCGACGATGTGCCGCCCTGGATGCGCCTGGGCGATTTGCCGCTCAACAAGCGCCAACTGGTCGAAGTCGCGAAAGCCATTACCCGCGATGCGCGCATTCTCGTGATGGACGAGCCCACCGCCGCGCTGCAAAGTCAGGACATCGTCAATCTGTATGCAGTGGTGCGCAGGCTCCGAGCGGCGGGCATGGGCATCATCTTCATTTCGCATCACCTGGAAGAAGTGTTCGAGCTGGCCGATTCGGCGGTGGTCATGCGCGACGGCGCGACTGTCGGCGCGCGTCCCATGCCGCAATGGACCGAGGCCGAACTCGTGCAGGCGATGGTGGCGCGCAATCTGGAGTCGTTCTATCCGTGGGAGCCGCGCGATTACGGCGATGTCGTGCTCGAGGTGCGCGATCTCGCCAGTGCGCCGCTGCTGCGCAATGCAAGCTTCAAGGTGCGCGCGGGCGAGATTGTCGGTATTGCGGGAATCGCAGGCGCGGGGCGCACCGAGCTGCTGAAGACCATCTTCGGCGCGCTGCCTGCGACGGGCGGAGAGATACGCGTCAAAGGCAGGAAGATCTCGAATCATTCGCCGACCGAAGGCGTGCGTCATGGCCTCGTCTATACGTCGGAGGATCGCAAGCTTGAGGGGCTCGTGCTCGATGCCAGCATCGAAGAAAACATCGCGCTGTCTAGTCTGAAGGCGCTGGCAACCGGCGGATTCGTTAGCCGCCCCAGAAAGCGAAAACTGGCACGCGATGCCAGCATGCGCTTCAACGTGCGTTCGTCCTCGGTCCTGCAGGTCACGGGCACGCTGTCCGGGGGCAACCAGCAGAAGGTGATTCTCGGGCGCGCTACGGCAACGGAACCCGCGGTGATCATGCTCGACGAGCCCACGCGCGGCATCGACGTAGGGGCGAAGACGGAAATCTACGCGCATATGGTGTCGATGGCG
>NZ_DASXHN010000399.1:0-30834 GCF_036488505.1 Paraburkholderia sp.
TGCGAGTTGAAGGAAGCGCAGATACGCGATGGGCTGCATACCTTTGGGCAGTCGCCGCGCGGCGTGCAGCGGCGCGACACGCTGCTCGCGCTCGGTCGCTTTCCAATCGGCGACGGCCAGTCCGGCAGGGCCGGGCTAACCGATGCGCTCGCGCGCGATCTGCGCATCGATCATCTGTTCGATCCACTGACCGTGGATTGGGCGGCGCCGTGGGACGGTCCGCGCGCCGATGTGTTGCAGCAAGTCAGCGATGCACCGTGGCGGCATTACGGCGATACGCGGGAGCGGCTGGAACTGCTCGCGGCCGAGTTGCTGCGTGGCGTGTGCGGTGAAGGTGCCGATGGTTCGGGTGGTTCGGGTGGCGAGCCAGCGTCGCCGGCGTTTGCTGAACATCTGCCGCAAACGAAACAGGTGATCGCCCGTTTGCGCGACGACGTGCTGCCGCGCCTCGACGCTTGTGGTCCGCAGGAAATGACGCAACTGAGGCGCGGTCTCGAAGGGCGCTTCGTGCCACCGGGACCGAGCGGCTCGCCGTCGCGCGGACGGCCCGACGTGCTGCCCACCGGCCGCAACTTCTACTCGGTCGACACGCGCGCGGTGCCCACGCAAGCGGCCTGGGCGCTCGGCCTGAAATCGGCGCAGCAACTGATCGAGCGGCACTTGCAGGAGCACGGCGACTATCCGCGCGCGATCGGCCTGTCGGTGTGGGGCACCGCGACGATGCGCACCGGCGGCGACGATATCGCGCAGGCGCTCGCGCTGCTCGGCGTGCGGCCGAAGTGGGCGCCAGGCAGCCATCGCGTGACGGATTTCGAAATCATGCCGATCGAAGCGTTCGACCGCCCGCGCATCGATGTCACGCTGCGGGTGTCCGGTTTCTTCCGCGATGCGTTCGCGAACGTGATGCATCTGTTCGATGCGGCGGTGCAGGCGGTCGCCGAACTCGACGAGCCGGCCGATCTGAATCCGATCCGCGCGCGCGTGCTGAGCGAACGCGATGCGCTGATTGCACGCGGAATAGAACCGGCCGAAGCTCGCAAGCGCGCCGGCTGGCGCGTATTCAGCGCACGGCCCGGTGCGTACGGCGCGGGTCTGCAGCAGATGATCGACTCGCGTCAATGGCAGACCGACGCCGATCTTGCGAGCGCCTATCAGGCGTGGGGCGGCTACGCGTACGCGCGGCAAAGCGCGGGCGAGCAAGCGCATCACGCGTTCGGCGCGCGTCTGGCCGCAATGGATGTGGTGCTGCACAACCAGGACAACCGCGAGCACGACCTGCTCGATTCGAACGACTACTACCAGTTCCAGGGCGGCATGGTCGCGGCGGTGCGGCATCTTGCCGGCGCACAGCCGCGCGTGTATCACGCGGATCACAGCAACCCGGCCGCGCCGCGCGTGCGTACGCTGCACGAGGAGATCGCGCGCGTGATCCGCTCGCGCGTGGTCAATCCGAAGTGGCTCGATGGCGTGAAGCGCCACGGCTACAAAGGTGCGGCCGAAATCGCCGCGACCGTCGACTATCTGTACGGGTACGACGCGACCGCGCGCGTGATCGCGGATCATCAATACGCGCTCGTCGCCGACGCTTATCTGAACGACGCCGAGACCCGCGCGTTCATGCAGCGGCACAACGTGCATGCGTTGCATTCGATCTGCGAGCGGCTGCTCGAAGCGATGCAGCGCGGGCTATGGCAGCAACCGGGCGACTATCGCGCGCAGGTCGAGCAGCATCTGCTCGCGAGTGAACAGCAGATCGAAGGAACACGGACATGAATGGCGCGACGCGAGAAACGGGCGATGCGAACGGCGGTGAAACGATCTTGTGCTCGACGTCGGGCACGGCTTCGCGGCCGGTTTTTCCCTTCGCCGCGCTGATCGGCCAGGCGCCATTGCAGCAGGCGCTGCTGCTCGCCGCGATCGACCCGGGCCTCGGCGGCGTGCTGATCAGCGGGCCGCGCGGCACCGCGAAGTCGACTGCGGCGCGCGCGCTCGCTGAGTTGCTGCCGGAGGGACAACTGGTCAATCTGCCGCTCGGCGCGAGCGAGGATCGGCTGATCGGCACGCTCGATATCGAAACGGTGCTGCGCGACGGCTCGGTGCGCTTTTCGCCTGGACTGCTGGCGAAGGCGCATCGCGGCGTGCTGTATGTCGACGAGGTCAATCTGCTGCCCGACGCGCTCGTCGATGCGCTGCTCGATGCGGCGGCGAGCGGCGTGAATACCGTCGAACGCGATGGCGTTTCTCACAGTCACGACGCGAGCTTCGTGCTGATCGGCACGATGAATCCGGAAGAGGGCGAATTGCGGCCGCAATTGATCGACCGCTTCGGTCTGATGGTCGAATTGCAGAACGCGTTCGAGCCGCGGACGCGGCAGGCGATCGTCAAGGCCCGACTCGCGTTCGATCATGATGCGGCCGGCTTTCGTGCTGCCCATGCGCAGCAACAGGCTGACTACGCGCAGCGGATTCGCGCGGCGCGCGCGGCGCTGCCGCAACTCGCTTTCGACGATGCCGTGCATGCGCAGGTAAGCGCGCTGTGCATCGACGCCGCCGTCGACGGTCTGCGCGCCGATCTCGTGATGCTGCGCGCGGCGCGCGCGCTGGCTGCGCTCGACGAGGCGGCCGAAGTGACGGCGCAACATGTGGATCGCGTGGCGGACGCGGTGCTGATCCACCGGCGGCGGCAGCCTGATTCGCGAGCTCCGTCCGCGGGTCGGTCCGAGAGCGCGGCGAGTCCGTCACAGCAGCGCGCAAGCAATGAAGCTGCCGAAGGGGCCGCGTCGGCACCGTCTTCGACCGAAACTGACTGGGGCTACCTGCCGCCGGAGCCGACGGCGGCCGTGCCGGTCAAAAGCGTCATTGCGCTCGCCGCAAAAAAGCGCTGAGCCATCGGAAAGGTGCCGCCGCTGACTCGCGCAGCGGTTTTCGATGGCCGCAAGGCACCAACGCAAGTTCGCGCGGCGCTTTACGCGGCGAGCCAGGCGGACGCATCGCATGGCCGCCGACGCTCGCCGCGATGCGCGAGCGCGAGCACGGTCTGCGCCGCGAGCATCTGCGGTTCGTGCGCGACACACCGCGCGGCGGTGTGCTGCATTGCTTCGTGCTCGATTGTTCGGGGTCGATGCTGGAGGGGCAGCGTCTCGCGTTGGCGAAAGGCTTGCTCATTGCGCTGTTCGATCATGCGAGCGCAATGCGTGCCGAGGCCGCGCTGATCTGTTTCGGCGGTGCGGGCGCGGACGTGCGCTTCGGCCCGGCGGTGCCGCGCTGGTGGAACGAGCGTTGGCTGCAGCCGGTGGGCGGCGGCGGGGGCTCGCCGCTTGGATCGGGCGTGCGGCGCGCGGCGGAACTGCTCGCGCGCAGCGCACGCAGGCGGCCGGCACAACAGCGCTGGCTGTGGATTCTGACCGACGGCCGCACCCACGACGTACCCGCGCGCCCGCTCGATGCCGACGAAGTGGTGTTCGTCGATTTCGAGCGTGGCGGGTTGACGCTCGGGCGCTGTGAAACGCTCGCCGATGTATGGGGTGCCCGGTGTCTGGCGCCGGAAGCGTTGATCGGCTGACCCCGCCATGCTTGCGCTTCGGCGATAGCGCGGCGCGGCCGGTCCGGCCGTGCCGCTTATTTCACGCCGTTCGACCAGTACAGCACGTCGTCGTGACGATCGAACACGAAGACCTTCATTGCCATTTGCTGCGCCGTGTTGAGCTGGTCAAGCTCGAGCCCATGACTCGACGGCTCGCCGGGCGCGCTGCCTTTCTGCACGTTGCGGATGATGGCCGTGGTCTCGATCTCGGTATCGAGTTCGGTGGACTTCAGACGAAACGCGATGCGCAGGCGATCGCCGACGGCGCCAAGCGCCCACGGTGCGCTCAACGACATGCCAAGCGCGCTGATGCCCTTCGCGAGCCCGAGGCCCTCGTAGGCTTCGCCCGTTTCGCCGATGCCGAATCGCACCGGCAGATGCGCATGCACGCGAATCGATTTGCGTTCGCGCAGGCGGCGGATCACACCGGGCTTCGACAGCACGATGTAGTCGAACGGCTGGCGGCAGATCGCCTCGATCGTGCAGACGAAACGGAACACCGCCTGGCTGGCGATCGCGACGAGTTCGACGTTTTCGCCGAGCGCGAGCGGCATCGGCCGGCCCGCTTGTAACGGCGGCGTGACGAAGATCGCATGATTCGGCGCAAAGCCGATGATGCGGCATGGCTGCATCGGCGCGCCGCTGCCGAGTTGGGAGCGCATGCCGATCAATGCACCTATTCCCAGATGCATGTCGTTGACCGTCAACTCACCGGCGGATTCGGCGGGGGGCGCGGGCATCGGCGGCTGTTCCGCGTTCGGGTCCAGCAGGTCGCCACGCTGCGGATGGAAGTGGGCGAACAGAAACGCGCGCTCGTCGGTGGTCGCGAGGATCGTGCCGCTGTCGAAGAGCAGCGTGCCGTCACCATCGACGATTGACCAGGGAAGCGGCGTGCCGACGGGCACCGCGTCCGGGACGAGCGACGACGATGAGAGCGCAGCGGTGTGGGCGTCGATGTGTTCCTCGACAGGATGGTCCATGGTCGGCGGCTTGATTGAGTGGCGGGATAATCTGGATGACGGCGGTGGAGGGTAAAACTTTAATCGACGCTAGTGCGTGCCTGCTGCATCGCGTGGGCGCGTTGGGTTCGCGCATACCGGTCCCGAAAACGCACGTCAGTTCTTTCCTCTATCACTGCCTGTCTGCAGCGCGTCCGCATATCCGGTCAGTTCCAGATACGCCCGCCCCAACTGCGCACCGCCACGGCTTACGCTCACCGCGCCTTCCCAATACACAGCGCCGGTCGATTGTCGTGAATCGAGTTCCTGGTCATCCATCAGCGGATCGAGTTGCCATGTCAGCGCGCCGGTTCTGACGAGCATCGAGACCGGATACGATGCGCCGGTACGAGATGAGCGCCACGTGCGAACCGGCGTGAATTCGACCTGATCGCGGCCGAAATTCGTCACATGTCCAGCGGAATCGCGCAGCGTCGCGTGCGCCCAGACTGCATGGCCATCGCGGCCACGTACCTTGAATGCCATCAGCGCCGAACCGTCCTTCAAATTGGCGCCGAGCCAATCCCATCCGACCGCATCAGCATCGAGCAACGTGCTCGACCATTCGTGATCGAGCCATCCGCTGCCTGTTACCGCCGCGGTGCGCTGAGCGGTGTGTTCCGCTGTAGCCGGGCGCACCACCGTGCCCGTCACGCGCAGTTGCGGCTCGCTGTAGTAATAGCTCGCCTGTTCCGGCCGCGGTCCTTTGCGCGAATAGCCGCGCTCGCCTTGCAGCAACGGGGCCTGCGTCGGCGTCAACGTGAGGTGCAGCGAGAACCCGGCCGCGTCGACAGTGACGTCATAGTGCCCATCCGCGTGACGAATCATTTTCCACGCGCCCAGTTTGACATCGGTAATGCCGAGCTTCGCATACGCGAGTCCGAAGCCCTCGCGGGCGATGCGCTGGTCGTGAACGAGATGTCCGACTGTTGGATCGCTCAACGCGGCGTGCGCAATGATCAACTGCGACGGCGCGAAAGCGCTCGGATCGGCGGTATCGTGACCTGTCGCTGAACGGAAAAACGTAATCTGAAATCCAAGCGGCTGGTTATCCGGAGTATTGAGCCAGCCTGTCGCGTACCACCACTCGGTACGAAAAGACGGGTGTGCGCCGCTGTCTTCAGGCAGCGCGACCGGGTGACCCGGGGTCACGGCGGAAAACGCGGCTGCCGTGGCGGCTGGCAAGTCGACGCCTGCGGCAAACGCTGACGACACCACCATCGTCGCAGTACAACACAGCCACCGTCGGAACACGACAGGGCAACAGTATCGTTGTGTCGCACGACGTCGGCGAGTAAAGGCAATCGATACGCTAAACGACGTGACATACGCGGACATCGTCACGCGGATAACGCTCAACCGCAGCAATACATGCGAGAACACATGCGGCAACACACATGGCAATGCACACGACAGAACACACGACACGCGTGCGATCCACGTCGCGCATCCCCGCCATGCGGCGCGGCGTTCGCGAACGGATTCGACGATCACCGCGCGCTCCCCATCGAGCGTTGATCCCATTCACACCACGCAGCCCGCATCACCAGTCCTCCTTCACAGCGCGCAGCGCATCGACTGAAACCGCGCCGCGGCCCGCGATGACCGCCGTCGAACACGACAGAATCAGCATTACCAGCGCAACGGTGTTCAACAGTGTCCATGGCACGTGCAGCGACATGCTCCAATGAAATGACTGAGGATTGACGACGAACACGAGAATCAGGCTGATCGCTAAACCGAGTGCGAAACCCAGTGCAATGCCGCAAGCCGTCAGCAGGCCGCCTTCGGACGCGAGGATGCCGAGGATTTGCGTGCGTGTCGCGCCCACGTGCCGCAGCATCCCGAATTCGCGGGCGCGCGCGAGCGTCTGCGCGGAAAAAGTCGCGGCCACGCCGAACAGTCCGATCACGATCGCGACCGCTTCGAGCAGATAAGTGACCGCGAAGCTGCGATCGAAGATCATCAGCGTGCGAGCCCGGATCTCCCCCGGTTGCGACATCTGCAGCGCCGCGCCGAAGGGCAGTGCCCGTAATTCATCGATCACGCGTTCGACCCTCACGCCTGGCGAGACGCTCACCGCGACATCGGTCGCGCTCGTGTCGCCGGTGAGACGCCGGTAGTCGGCAAGCCGTATCTGGATCGCGCCGCTTTGTCGTGCGTAGTCGCGCCACACGCCAGCCACGACGAACACCTGGCCGGGTCTACCAAGCGGCAGGCGTACGCGCTGACCGGTCCGGTATCCATACAGATCGACCATCGCTTCGGACACCCATACCGGTACCTCGCCAGCATGAAAAGCGGAGGGCGCCAGCACCGCGCCGGTCATCTGCAAAGTCGCGCCTGGATCGGCCGCGTCGATGTCGCGCGCGAGCAGCCCGATGTCCGGGCGC
Source organism: Paraburkholderia sp. (assembly GCF_036488505.1). Classification (GTDB taxonomy): domain Bacteria; phylum Pseudomonadota; class Gammaproteobacteria; order Burkholderiales; family Burkholderiaceae; genus Paraburkholderia. Next base: position 6,975 of record NZ_DASXHN010000399.1, read on the forward strand.
GCGGGATCGAGCGTCAGATGCGTGGCACGCGCAAACGCGGCGTGTTCGATACCGGCGACCGCCGCGATCCGCGCCTGCTGGTCCGGCAGCAAGCCGCCTGCGTCGCCGCTATTGCCAGCCGACACCGCACGCACGTACAGATCGGCGGACAGCAGATGCATGAGCCAGTCGTCGACCGACACGCGGAAGCTGGCCACCATGATCGCCATCGCGACGATCAGCGCGAAGCTCGACAGCACGCCGCCCATCGCAATCGATGCCTGGCCCGGCGCGTTCGCGAGACGCGCGAGCGCGAGCGTACCCGTGATGCCCGGACGGCGTCGCAGCGCGGATGCCCGGCTCGCGATCCCGAATATCAACGCGGTCACGCGCGGCATCAATGCAATGCCGCCGACGAGCAGCAACGCAACGGCGCAATAGCCGCCAATCGGTGCGTCGAACCACGGCGGCACACGTGTGAGAAGCGCGGCGGCCAGCAGACAGCCTAACGCGGGCCATGGCGTCGCGAGCCGCGCCAATGCGCCTTCCTCGGCGCCCGCTTTGAGCGCGACCGCGGGCCGCGCGCGCGCCGCATCGATCGCGGGCGCCACGCTGCCCAGCATGGCGACCGCGACACCGAGCAGCAGAAACACCGTGCTTGCCCACGGCTGGAAACTCGCGCGCGGCTGTACACCCGGAAAATAGCCGCCGCCCAGATCGCTGCCAAACACACGCAGCACACCGCTCGCCATCGCATAGCCGAGCGCGAGGCCGCATAACGAACCGATCAAGCCGAGCAGCGCGCCTTCGACGAGGATCTGCCGTATCAACTGCGCCCGAGTGAGTCCGAGCACGCGCAGCATCGCGAACTGCGCCCGCCGTCGCACGACGCCGAGCGCCTGCGTCGAGAACACGAGAAATGCGCCGGTGAAAAGCGCGACCAGTGCGAGCACGTTCATATTGATTCGATAGGCGCGCGACAGACGGTCGGTGCGGCTATCGGTGTCGCGTGCCTCGGCGATCACCCACGTGTCGCCGAGCCGCGCCTGCAGGTCGCGCTTGAAGCGTTGCCGGTCGACACCGCGCTCGAGCCGCACGTCGACGCGGGAGAGCTTGCCCACCTTGCCGAACTTCCACTGCGCGGCGGCGATATCCATCACAGCGAGCCGCTGACCTGGCCGTGTTCGCACGAGCCCACCCGCGACGCGCAGATGCACGCTCGACGTGCCACTGAGAAACGTCACGTGGTCGCCCGTCTTGACGTTCAACCATTGCTGCGCGGCGGCCGACAGAAATACCGCGTCGGAAGCGAGGGTATCGAGCTGCCGGCCCGGCGACGGCACACCGATCAGATCGGGCGTGATCTGGCTCGCCCGGAATACGTCGATACCCAGCAAGGGCAGCGCGCTATTGCGCCCCGGCACCGCGACATCGAATGCGAGCACTGGGCTCGCGAGCGCCACGCCGGGCTCGTTCGCCAAACGCGGAAAGATGGCTTCGTCGACGAAAGGCTGCGCGCCGCGCACCTGCAAATCGGCGTCGCCCGACAGACTGCGCGTGGCCGCCGAGAATTCGTTGAAGGCCGCGCCGTTGATCAGTTGCACCGCATAGCCGAGCGCGACGCCAAGCGCGATCGTTGCGATCGCGACCAGCGACCGCCCGCGATGACTGCGCCACTCCGCGCCCAACAGCCAGCGCGCGAGCACGCGCGATCCGGACGTACGCGGCAGCGGACGAGGGTTAGCGGACATTGTCGTCAGAGCGGGCGGGCGATGCATGCGCGCGGGGCTCCACCGAGCTGGCAACACCCGTGGCATCCGCAATATCGGCAGATTTCGCGGTTGCGGCATGCAGGCCGCCGTCACGCAGGATCAGCACGCGATCGGCCACGGCGGCCGCTGCCTCGGAATGCGTGACCATGATCGTGGCCGCGCCGGTCGCCTTGCTTTGCGCGCGAAACAGACCGAGCACGTCGTGCGCGGTCGCCGGATCGAGGTTGCCGGTCGGCTCGTCGGCGAGAATCAGCGCGGGCCGATGCACGAGCGCACGCGCAATCGCCACGCGTTGCAGTTCACCGCCGGAGAGGTCGCGCGGAAAGTCGTCGCCGCGGCCGCCGAGTCCGACGGCGGCGAGCATCTCGAGCGCGCCGGCGGGCGCCAGATCGTTGAGCAGCAGCGGCAATGCAACGTTCTGCGCGAGCGTCAGATGAGGCAGCACGTGAAACGCCTGGAATACGAAGCCGAGCTTTTGCCGCCGCAAGCGCGTTGCCGCGTTGTCGTCGAGCTGCTCGATCGCGCGCCCGTCGAGCATCACGCTGCCGCTATCCGCCCGGTCGAGCCCGGCGATCAGATTGAGCAGCGTCGACTTGCCGACGCCCGAGTCGCCCATGATCGCGACGAACTCTCCCGCCGCGAGCGTGAAGTCGAGTTGCGCGAGCACGATGCGGCCAGCGCCATACCGTTTGCTCAGTCGACGGCATTCGAGAGCGGGGACGGCGGCGTCACGACGAAGGGTCATGCGGGAAGGTCCGGAAAAATGGCTTGGCGGCGACAGGCCGGCGGGTGAAATCAGTGTGCCTTGCCGCGCGAGTTTTCGCAGCGATCTGCGCGGCGCAAACCTGAGGTGTAAGGGGTATGAAGGTTTCGCAAACAATTTCGCTGACCTTGCTACCCCCTCGGCTTGGTGCTTTGTCGGGCGTTGCCCGATGCGTCTCCCAGGGAATCTGAAGATTCCGCAAAATTTTTTCGGGTCTGTTGTTACGCAAAATTGCGCGATTTTGGCGCGAGCGTCGCAACGCTGAGCGAGAGGCGCGAGCACGGCGCATTCCAGCGGCGCCGACGCGCAACCCGGCGGACGCTTAAAAATCTCTCAATTCACTTCTAACTGCCAGCTATTGCAGACAAGTTCCCCGGCCCACTGTCGGCGCGGTGCAACCAGTGCAAGCGCACATTTCACCGCATCTTGCAAGCGCTTGGCGGGCCCGGCGCAAATAGCGGCACGGTTCGCGCCGCTGTTGCAGTGCAAAATTATTCTGATCTTGGTAATCTCCACCCTTCGTCAATCGACTGCGGGTAAACGTGTAGCGGAAAACCCTCCGCACACCCATTGCAGCGAAATAAAGCTTACATATCTATTTCATCGCTGGCTGTTCTGACGGCGTTGACGCGGCGTTTTTGTACTTCGAGTTTCCACAGCACATGCCATTGCCTCTTCTTAGTCTTCTCATCTGGATTCCCATCGTCGCCGGCTTCGTGGTTCTGCGAGCCGGCTCCGACGCGGCTCGCAATCGCACGCGGTGGCTTGCGCTGATCGGCGCGGTGGCGGGCTTTCTGCCCGTGATCCCGCTGGTGGCGAACTTCCGCAACGACGTCAGCGCGATGCAGTTCGTCGAAAACGTCCGCTGGTCGCCGACGTTCGATATTGCGTGGCATGTGGGTATCGACGGGATTTCGCTGTGGCTCGTCGCGCTGACCGCGTTGACGACGATCATCATCGTGATCGCGTCATGGGAGTCGATCACGCAGCGCACCGCGCAGTACTTCGGCGCGTTCCTGCTGCTGTCGGGTTTCATGCAGGGCGTGTTCACGTCGCTCGACGGCATGATGTTCTTTATCGCGTTCGAGGCAACGCTGATTCCGCTGTATCTGCTGATCGGCACTTACGGCAACAGCAACCGCACGTACGCGGCGGTGAAGTTCTTCTTCGTGTCGTTTCTCGGCTCGCTGATGATGCTGATGTCGCTGCTCTATCTGTATAGCCAGACGCACAGTTTCGATCTTGCCGTGTGGCGCGACACGCCTCTGGGCATGGTCCCGCAGTCGCTGATCTTCCTCGGGTTTCTCGCCGCGTTCGGCGTGAAGGTGCCGATGTGGCCGCTGCATACGTGGCTGCCCGACGTGCACCTCGACGGGCCGACCGGCGCGGCCGTGATGATCGGCATGCTGAAGATCGGCGGCTACGGTCTGCTGCGTTTCGCGCTGCCGATCGCGCCGCAGGCGAGCCACTTCTTCGCGCCGATGATGATCACGCTGTCGCTGGTCGCGGTGATCTACTCGAGCCTGCTCGCGCTCGTGCAAACCGATATGCGCCGCCTGCTCGCCTATTCGACGGTCGCGCACATGGGCCTCGTCACGCTCGGCCTGTTCGTGTTCAACCGCTTCGGCCAGTCCGGCGCGATCGTGCAGATGATCTCGTACGGCGTGGTGTCCGGCGCGATGCTGCTGTGCACCGGCATGCTCTACGACCGCACGAAGACCGCGTCGATCGCCGAATACGGCGGTGTCGCCAACACGATGCCGCGCTTCGCCGCGTTCGTGATGCTGTTCTCGATGGCCAACATCGGCTTGCCCGGCACGTCGGGATTCGTCGGCGAATTCATGGTGCTGATGGGCGCGATCCGCTTTAACTTCTGGATCGGCGCGCTCGCCGCGAGCACGCTGGTCCTCAGCGCGGCGTACACGTTGTGGATGTACAAGCGCGTGATTTTCGGTGCGATCGCCAATGCGCGCGTGTCGACGCTGAAAGACCTCGGCAAGCGCGAATTCGTGCTGCTCGGTGCGATGTCGCTGCTGGTCCTCGCGATCGGTCTCGATCCGAAGCCGTTCACCGACGCGATCGATCCGTCTGTCGGCACGCTGCTCGCGCAGTCGGAGCGTTCCGCGCTTCCTTCGGACCAGGCGCCCGCGGACGGCAACGAACATCTGCAAGCCGCGGCGCCCGCGCCGGCTTCCGGCGCGGCACGCACGCCGGGCTAAACACAACCCGGCGCAAGAGTCGTTGTGGCACCACGCATCGTGGATGCCGCAATCCTCACGCGCTTTTGCGGGTCGCTATCGATCCCTTGCGAACAGTACCTAAGGCGAAGTACAGCCAGGTCGCACCGTGTCCAGCGAATTTCGAGTGCTTTTTTTAGGGGCTTTTGCGATGCGTCAACTTTTGGATGCTTCGTTGAAGCGCATTGCAAACGCAGCCGGTTAATAGAGAGCGCGCGAGGGTGTGCGACGTTGCGCTCGCGTGTGCGGCAACGTGCCGCACAGTGTGACGACGCAATAGATCGTTGCCGAATCGAGTGTTTATCGGCAGTCCACACGCCCCTATGATCCGATCGCTTATTAATGGAGAGCCGTCGAATGACGTTCGTTGAAGTCGAAAAGAAAAGGCAGGGGATATGAAAGGGCGGATGCTGAAAAGGTCGGCAAGCGTTCTTTCCGCCAGCCTGATGTTGCTGCTTTCGGGTTGCAGCCACCTCGATGTTCTGAATCCGAAGGGGAGTGTGGGCGTCGCGGAGCGTGATCTGATCGCGACCTCCACGTGGGCCATGCTGATCGTGGTGATTCCGGTCATCGCGATGACGCTGTTCTTTGCATGGCGTTATCGCGCGTCGAACCGGAACGCCGAGTACCGCCCGGGATGGACGCATTCAACCGCGGTCGAAATCGCCGTCTGGACGATTCCCGCGCTGATCGTTCTGTTCCTCGCGGTGTTGACGTGGCGCACCACGCATGAGCTCGATCCGTATCGTCCGCTCGAGTCGCAAGTCAAGCCGATCAACGTCGAAGTGGTCGCGCTCGACTGGAAGTGGCTTTTCATCTATCCGGATCTCGGCATTGCTTCGGTGAACCAGCTGGCGATTCCGGTCGGCACGCCGGTGAACTTCCGGATCACGTCCGACACGGTAATGAACTCGTTCTTCATTCCGCAGCTCGGCGGCCAGATCTACGCGATGGCAGGCATGCAAACGCGCCTGCACCTGATCGCCGACCACGCCGGCGACTACGCGGGCCTCGCGGCAAACTTCAGCGGCAAAGGCTTCTCGGACATGAAGTTCCGTACGCTCGCCACCTCGCCCGCGGACTTCAACGCATGGGTCGCGAAGGTGCGTGCGTCGTCGGACCGGCTCGACATGGACCGCTATCACGCGGTGTCCGAACCGAGCGAAAAGGACCCGGTGCGGTACTTCTCGACCGTCGATCCGAAGCTCTTCAACAACATCATTGCCCGATACAACAACGGCAACGTCCTCGACAACATGAAGGACGCCAACTGTGCGCCTAAGGGGTAACGCATGTTCGGAAAACTAACGCTCGATGCGATTCCGTATCACGAGCCCATCATCGTCACCGCGGGCGCCGGCATGGTGCTCGCCGCGCTCGCGGTGCTCGGCGCCATCACGTATTTCGGCAAATGGCGCTACCTGTGGAGCGAGTGGCTGACGTCCGTCGACCACAAGAAGATCGGCGTGATGTACATCGTCGTTGCATTCGTGATGCTGCTGCGCGGCTTTGCCGACGCGATCATGATGCGCATGCAGCTGGCGCTGTCGTACATGAGCCCTGGCTTTTTGCCGCCGCATCACTACGACCAGATCTTCACCGCGCACGGCGTCATCATGATTTTCTTCATGGCGATGACGTTCATGGTCGGTCTGATGAACCTCGTCGTGCCGCTGCAGATCGGCGCGCGCGACGTCGCTTTCCCGTTCATCAACTCGCTGAGCTTCTGGATGACCGCAGTCAGCGCGATCCTGGTCAACATCTCGCTGGTGGTCGGTGAATTCGGGCAGACCGGCTGGCTCGCTTATCCGCCGCTGTCCGAATTGCAGTTCAGCCCCGGCGTCGGGGTCGACTACTACCTATGGAGCTTGCAGCTCTCCGGGATCGGTACGTTGCTGACCGGCGTGAACTTCTTCGTGACGATCGTGAAGATGCGCGCACCGGGCATGTCGTTCATGAAGATGCCGGTGTTCACGTGGACCGCGCTGTGCACGAACGTGCTGATCATGGCGTCGTTCCCGATCCTGACCGTCACGCTGGCGCTGCTCGGTCTGGACCGTTACCTCGGGATGCACTTCTTCACGAACGACGCCGGCGGCAACGCGATGCTGTACCTGAACCTGATCTGGGCATGGGGACACCCCGAGGTGTACATCCTGATCCTGCCGGCGTTCGGTATCTTCTCGGAAGTCGTCGCGACCTTCGCGAAGAAGCCGCTGTTCGGCTACAAGACGATGGTGTGGGCGACCTGCGCGATCATGGTGCTGTCGTTCCTCGTGTGGCTGCACCACTTCTTCACGATGGGTTCTGGCGCCGACGTCAATGCGTTCTTCGGTATCGCGACGATGGTGATTTCGATTCCGACCGGCGTCAAAGTGTTCAACTGGCTGTTCACGATCTACAAGGGCCGTCTGCAGTTCACGACGCCGGTGCTGTGGACGATCGGCTTCATCATCACTTTCACGATCGGCGGTATGACCGGCGTGATGATGGCGATCCCGGGCGCCGACTTCGTGCTGCACAACAGCCTGTTCCTGATCGCACACTTCCACAACGTGATCATCGGTGGAGTGCTGTTCGGTTATCTGGCTGGCTTTAACTACTGGTTCCCGAAGGCATTCGGCTTCAAGCTGAATGAGAAGCTCGGCAAGGCCGCGTTCTGGTTCTGGCAGATCGGTTTCTGGGTGGCGTTCGCGCCGCTTTACGTGCTCGGCTTCATGGGCATGACGCGTCGACTGAACCACTACGACAACCCGGCATGGCATCCGTGGCTGATCGCCGCCGCGTTCGGCGCGGTGCTGATCGCCATCGGTATTGCGTGCCAGTTGCTGCAGCTGTTCGTCAGCATCCGCGACCGCAACCTGGTCGAAAACCGCGACCTCACGGGCGACCCGTGGGACGGTCATACGCTGGAATGGGCAACGAGCTCGCCCCCGCCGGCTTACAACTTCGCGCATATCCCGGACGTGCGCTCGCTCGACGCGTTCACCGAAATGAAGTCGCGCAAGGGCGGAATCAACGTGCCCCCGTATCGCGACATTCATATGCCGTCGAATACGTCCGCCGGCTTGCTGGTGGGGCTGTTCTCGCTGGTGCTCGGTTTCGCAGGGGTCTGGCACATCTGGTGGCTGGCGATCATCGGCTTTGTCGGCGCGATTGGCACCGTGATCGTCTACAGCTTCCAGGACAACGACGGCTATTACATTCCGGCCGACACCGTCGCGCTGATTGAAGACAAACGCAGCGGCAGCGGTGGTGCTGCCGCCGGGGCCGGCGTCGGCGCGGGTGCCGGTGCACAGGTCCCGCTGGAGGTGGACTGATGTTACAGAAGACTATCGCGGTCGAACCGCAACTCGCGCCGGACCACGTGCCGTCGCACTCGGTATTCGGTTTCTGGCTGTACCTGATGACCGACTGCATCATCTTCGCGGCACTGTTCGCCGTGTTCGCGGTGATGAGCCATCAGTTCGCGGGCGGTCCGAGCGGCAAGGATCTGTTCGAGATTCCTGGCGTCGCACTCGAAACGGCGATGCTGCTGCTCTCGAGCATCACCTATGGTTTTGCGATGCTCGGCGCCCACAAGAACCGCAAGGGCGTGCTGCTCGCGTGGCTCGGCGTGACTTTCCTGCTCGGCGCCGCATTCCTCGCGCTGGAGATGCGCGAGTTCTCGCACCTGATTGCCGAAGGCGCGGGTCCGGGCCGCAGCGCGTTCCTGTCGTCGTTCTTTACGCTGGTCGGCACGCACGGTTTGCACGTGACGTTCGGCTTGATCTGGATGATCGTGCTGTCCATTCAGGTGATGCGTCATCGCGATCTGACCGAGCGTGACATCATCCGCCTGACGTGCTTGAGCCTTTTCTGGCACTTCCTCGACGTCGTGTGGATCGGCGTCTTCACCTTTGTCTATCTCGCGAGCGTGATCTAAATGGACCATAGCCATAGCCATCATGGACACTCGGGCGAAAGCCACGGCAGCTTCGGCAGCTATACGATTGGCTTCGTGCTGGCCGTCATCCTGACCGTCGCGGCGTTCGCGCTGGTGATGACGGGAACGCTGACGGGGAAGAGCGCGCTGTTTGCGATCTCTGGGCTCGCGCTCGTGCAGATCATCGTGCATCTGGTTTTTTTCTTGCACATGAATGCTTCGTCGGCGCAGCGCTGGAATGTGGTGGCGTTTGCGTTCACCGTGCTGACCGCGGTTATTGTGGTTGGCGGGACGTTGTGGGTGTTGCACAACGTCAGTATGAATATGATGTCGCGGTAACCTGAACGCTTCGGCTCCAAAAGGAAAGCCCCGCAAGAACGAAAGTTCTTGCGGGGCTTCGGTCATTTAGCGGCTCAGTCTATTTGGGCCGCGGTCTTCTGCACGACGGTCAGTACATTGCCGGTCGCGCCAGTCGCGGTGTGTAGTAGAAGCGCACGAGTGCGGTCGGATTGCTGCCGGTCGTCAGCTCACCCGGTTGGAACGACGCGAGCGTCTTCGCGTCCCCCAATTTGACGCCGGCCGCACCCAGTTCAGGATGCGCGCTCAGGAACGAATGGATACCGGCCTCGAGGCAAGCCGAATCGATCGCGCTTGTGCAAGCCGCCGAGGTGCCTTGCAAACACTGCGACAGCGACGCGATCAACGGCGATAGATCGTCGGCTGCGACCGAAGGCACGGCGAGCGCGCCCGAAACGCTAGTGTCGTGGTTCAGCACGATCGCCGTATCGGGATCCGCAATGGATATCAACTGCATGCCGCCGCTCGGTGCGGGGACGACGCTGACCGAATCGACCACTGCGTCGAGCCCTTGATGATTCGCTGTGAAGGCGGCGCCGATCGGATCGAAAGCGGTAGCGGTCACACCGTTTGCCGTGAGAATCGGCGCGAGCGCCGTCTGCAGTCTGGCCACGCTTGCATTGACGCTAGAAGTCGTGACCTGCGCGGCGAGTTGGCCCGACGTTGCGAGATCGAGCGGATTGCCGCTGGTCGTCAATTGCGCCGCGACGGCCGTGGTCAGCGTGGTCACGTTGGCGATGGCTGGAGCCGTGCTGGCCGGTGCGGCGGCGACCACCGAGTAGAGCGGCGTTTCGTTGCCGGCGGGGTCGGTTGCGACGATCAGAAACGGCGCGCTCATTCCCGCGATCGACGCGGTGTAGTTGCCCGACCCGTTCGCCGATGCGGTGACGCTCTTGCCGTTCACATCGATCACGGTGAAGCTGGCGTTCGCGACCGCACGGCCGACTGCGACGGTGCCCGTCAGCTGCATCGATTGGACTGGCTGGCTCGCGCCGCTAGGGGTGGTGTTTGCCGGGTTCGTACTTGCGGTTTCGTCCTGTTCCCGCTTGCGCCACCCGCCGCAGGCGGCGAGAACCGATGCGCTCAGCAGGCTTGCTGCAACAAGTTTGAACGGTACCTTGACGGACATTCTTTCCTTATTCAATGAACTTTCATAGTCTCTGAGTTTTTTCGATAACCGATATAAAAAATACAACGATATTGACATGGCGGGGCCGTGTGCTCGCCGTACCGTGGCAGGAATAACGGCTCGGGTCGAGGAACGCTTAAGAAATTTTTGCGTGGTGGTCGGTAAGAGCGAGCGGTTGCCGCGTATCTTTTTCCAAAGCATTTCGCGCAACGCAATTGCACGACGACTCCACCGTGGAAAGTTTCTTCGGCACCCTCCATTCAAAGTTCTTCTTTTTGAAGCGATTCGACAGTGTTTAAGCCGCTGCAGGCTGGCATCAAAGAGTACATTGACTACCACAACCACAAACGCATCAAGATGAAGCCGAAAAATGCACACTCTTCCGGCGCCGGTTCGGCGGAGCGTCTCGCTGGGTTTTTTCCGTTCTGCGACTGCGGCGAGGCCGCTCAGAGCTTGCAATGGCGGCAAAGACACGATCGATCCCATCGGTGTCCTCGACCCGGCGTAACTCAGGAGCCGGCGCCCCCGGGTAGAAATCCGACACGTCGACCCGCTATCATCGAGACCATTGGTGACCGGTGGCTCGGGCGCATTGCAACACCGTGTGGCGGGAAAATCACCGCCGGCTTGGCTGAGGCCGGGCTAATGTGGAACAACGCATGATAGTGCAAGGAGGATCTTCGGATGACGGCTCTGCTCAACTGGTTCGCAGCGGCAAGGTGGCGCATGTCGCTGTCTCACTGCCTTGAAGGATTGCTGATCCAGGTTCCGGTCGGCTTGCTGCTCAACTTTCGAATCGGAGCGCTTGCTGTGATCGTCTGGTATTGGTCGCGCAAGAAGCTCGAGTGTGAACTCGAGACCCTGGATCCTGGCGAATCGCTCGCTTTCGAAAAGCATGCTTATACGTGGGCGATCGGCTGGTTCCCATGGCATTGGGACGCCTATAAAGTACTGGATCTGGTGCTGCCGGCGGTGTCCGCGATACTGATCGCGATCATCACACATGGCTACAAAGGGGCGTTAACCGCGTTATAGCGGTGAAAAAAGTACTCGCCACGCGGCACCCGGCTTCATGCGATGGTATCGGCCGCGATTTATTCGAATTGGGACAAGTGGCGCTTTGCTGTGCACAGACATGAGTTGCAACGGTTCAGTGGTTAAACGAATCTTTTTAATTGACTGAATCGTATATTTTTTTATTTGCTCATTCGTAGTCGCCCAGTGTTGACGCCCGTGTTTCTAGCAGTTAATAAATTAAATACGCAGCCTTTTGACCAGGAATATCGATCTGCTCCCTCACCCAATCGAATCTGAGTTTATCGCGATGTATTCCCGGGCGTTTTGAAAAAAAGGGGGGTGTCGATTCTTGCATATCAGGAGGATAATGCTGCCTGGTATTCGTATCGCACATGTGGCTTTGCATAAATTCCACCGGCTGCCTCGGCGCGTCTGATCGTCAATGCGTTGGCCTGAATGCTCCGATACAGCCGGACGATATTGGGAACGTGCTTGACAAAAAGACGGAATCGCGCCATTCCCGATCGCGTCGGTCTACGTGGGCACAGCCTGCGGAGCGGCCGACGACCCTCCATCCCGCTTGACGCGCAATGCGAAGCGTTACTGTTGAGATAATCCCTCGCTGCCCGACACTTCAGTGATCCGCAGTCGGACAAACCCCGATTGCCTGGTCGGCGACCCCCGTCACGTGGGGGCGGCGTAATGATTGGTAAATTCTTCCGTGTTGCGAAAGTGCCAATCTCATAAAAATTGCCGGGTGCAATACCCGTCGTGATTTTATTGCGGTATGATTGCGCCGGCTATGAGCACGCTTACCAATTCGCCTTCTTGAGTGTATTCGTTGCTCCGGGCTAGTCGTGTTCCGCTGAAAATCCATTGTCAGCCGCGTTGATTGAAAGCCCTGAAGGAACTGGCGCTGCAAGCGCGGACTTTCCGACTTCACTGCGTTGACCGGTGCAAATTGATGCTGGCGGTAGCGGCAAATGCTGCTTTGTTTGATCGTTCTTAAATGGTCTGCGCGTCTTGATTCACGTGCGCCTGCTGCAACAGAAACAAATAATCGATTTACAGACCATGCAAAGACAACATCGCTTGAATTCTGCGGGGGCGGGGGCGTGAAAGGGCCGCGTGTAGTGGTTATCACCGGTGCGAGTGCCGGACTCGGGCGTGCGCTCGCTTTGAGCTATTGCGCGCCGGGTACCACGTTGGGTTTAATGGGAAGAAACGCTGAACGTCTCGAGGCAGTTGCTGCCGAGTGTCGTGCGCGCGGCGCCGAAATCGTGCTCGGCTGCATGGATGTTCGTGACGCGGCGGCGCTCCGTGCGTGGGTCTTCGATTTCGACGCGCAACATCCGATTGACTTGCTGATCGCCAATGCCGGCGTCGCCAGCACGCTCCGATCAGCTGACGACTGGGAAGGCGCGGAGCGCACTGCCGAAGTCGTCGATATCAATCTCTACGGTACTTTGCACGCGGTGCTGCCTGCCATCGAGCGCATGCGCGCTCGGCGACGTGGGCAGATCGCGGTTGTCAGTTCGCTGGCCGGCTTGAGGGGAATGTCGATCTCGCCGGCCTACTGCGTAAGCAAGGCCGCGCTCGTGGCGTACTGCGATTCCGTGCGTCCCGTTCTCGCCCGCGACCATATCGGCATTTCAGTAGTGATGCCGGGCTTCGTACGAACAGCGATGAGCGACGTTTTCCCCGGCAGCAAGCCCTTTATGTGGAGCGCGGAAAAAGCCGCTTCGTTTATCAGGAAGCGCCTCGAGCGGCGCCGCGTGGAAATCGCGTTTCCGTTCGGTTTGACGCTCGGCCTCAAGTTGCTGCGTCTGTTGCCGGCCGTGGTCGCCGACGCAATCCTGGGTTTCCTGTTCCAGGTCCCTCGCCGGAATATCTGAAGTGCTGCCCGGTTTCCCAATCGCGGCCGCCATGGTCGCATGTTCCTTTGCCGTGGAAGCGATCGCTGTCACGAGATCGTCGCTGCGTCGACCACCGGTTGCGCTCACGCTGCACCTGGCGGCGCTCGTTGTCGTGACGACTGGTTGCATGGCACTGACAGGGCGGCCGTTGTTTTCGGCGGGCGTTGCGCTCGTGCTGATCGGCGTGCTCGCGGTCGTCGGCAACGCCAAACATGCGTCGCTGCGCGAACCGCTGGTCTTCAGCGACCTTAGCCTTTTCAGCCAGGTCTTCTCGCATCCACGCCTGTATTTGCCGTTTCTCGGGGCTGGCAAGCTCACCATCGTGCTCGCCGGCATAGCCGCAGCGGCGGGGGCGTTCATTGCCGAAAGGCCCGCGGCGATGGGACAGCGGTGTGCCGAAGCCGTTGTTGCACTGATTTGTCTGCCCGTGTGCATCGCGCTTTCGCGGCGCTTGCCGGTCACGCTCGACCCCTTTTCCGACCAACGTCGATTCGGCTTTTTCGCCGCATTCGTCGCCTATCTGATCAACGGGCTCAGTAGCGCGCAACGGCGTGCATTCAGTTGCGCCGTGGCGGCCGGCCCGTTTGCGGCCGGTCATCCACAGCGGCATTCCGGCGCTCATCCAGACGTCATCGTGATTCAGAGCGAGTCGTACTTCGACGCCCGCCGGCTTGGCGACTGTGTGTCCGGTGCGCCCTATGCGCATTTCGATCGCGCAAAACGCGAGTCGTTCGAGCAAGGCGAATTGACGGTGCCGGCCTGGGGCGCCAATACGATGCGCAGCGAATTCGCGATGCTCACGGGCGTGAGGTCCGCGCAGCTCGGTTACGCGCGCTTTTATCCGTACCTGTTCGTGCGTCGGGCCTGTGCGTCGCTGGCCGGTTATTTCAGCCGCGGTGAATATCGCACGGTTGCCGTGCACCCGTACCACGCGAGCTTCTTTGGCCGGCGCCGGGCGTTCGCGCACATGCATTTCGACCGCTTTCTCGACATCGAGCATTTCGGCAGCGCATCTCGCGTGGGGCCGTACGTTGCGGATCTTGCGGTGGCGGACAAGCTGATCGCTCTGCTGCAAGCGAGTGACGACAATCCCGTGTTTGCGTTTGCGATCACGATGGAAAATCACGGTCCTTTGCACCTGGAGACGGTATCCCGAGGGGAATCCACATCGCGGCACACGCTTGGCGACGACGCGCGCTGGCGCGATCTGACTGCTTACCTTCGGCATATTGAAAACGCGGACGCGATGATCGGCAGGTTGACCGGCTATCTGCGCGAGCGTAGCCGGCCAGCGGTCCTGTGCTTTTATGGCGACCACGTTCCTGCGATGTCTGCCGTATTCGATGCGCTCGAAACGGAACCGACCCGCAGTGATTACTTTATTTGGCGCAATTTCGGAAGCGACACTGGCGCACGCCGAGACGTTGGTGTGGAGACCCTCGGCTCGACGATACAGCGCGCGATGATCGATGCGGATGTGGGCGCCGACTCCCGAAACGCGTTGCAGCAGATGCCGGCATGAAGATGGAAAAAAAAATTGCGATTATTGGGATGGCGTGTCGCTTTCCCGGCGGAGTCACTGGGCCTGAAGAATTCTGGCAACTGCTGTGCGATGAGCGCGACGCGGTAACCGCTGTGCCGGCCGATCGATTCGGCACGGGGTTCTACCAGCATCCGTCGAAAAAAGAAGCGGGGAAGAGCTACACGTTCTCGGCGGGCGTACTCGACGACGTCGCCGGCTTCGACGCCGCGTTCTTCGGCGTGTCGCCGCGCGAGGCGAGCCAGATGGACCCCCAGCAGCGCCTGCTGCTCGAACTCGCATGGGAAGCGTTCGAGGATGCCGGCGTGCGTCCGGCCGGGATGCGCGGCAGCAACTGCGGCGTGTACGTCGGCGCCGCGAGCATGGACTACGGCAACCGCAGCATGGACGACCTGAACTGGATCGATCCGTATTCGGCGACAGGCAACGCGCTCAGCATTGCGTCCAATCGCGTTTCCTATCTGTTCGATCTGCGTGGTCCGAGCATGTCGGTGGACACCGCGTGCTCGTCGTCGATCGTCGCGTTGCATCAGGCGGTGCAGGCCCTGCAGTCCGGTGAAGCCGACATGGCGCTGGCGGGCGGCGTCAATCTGCTGCTCCATCCGTTTGGCTTCGTGAGCTTTTCGAAGGCGTCGATGCTGTCGCCGCGCGGCCGCTGCCACGCATTCGACGCGACCGGTGACGGCTATGTACGCTCGGAGGGCGGCGCTTTCGTGCTGCTCAAGCCGCTCGAGCGCGCGCTCGCGGACGGCGACACGATTCACGCTGTGATCGCCGGCTCGGGCGTCAATTCCAACGGCCATTCGCACGGCGGTATCAGTGTGCCGGCGGCGGCCATGCAGGCCGAACTGCTGCGCTCGGTGTATCGCCGCGCGGGCGTCGATCCGCGCTCGCTCGCCTATCTGGAAGCGCACGGCACGGGTACCGCGGTCGGCGATCCCATCGAGGCGCGCGCGCTGATAGAAGCCGTCTCGGGCAATCGCCCGGCCGACGATCCGCTTCTGATCGGTTCGGTGAAGACCAACCTCGGGCACCTCGAAACAGCCTCGGGCATGGCCGGCCTTTTTAAGGCGATTCTCTGCCTGAAGCACGGCGCGGTGCCGCGCTCGCTCCATTACCAAACGCCCAATCCCGCGATCGATTTCGAAGGCGGTCGCCTGCGCGTCGTCGATCGGCTAACGCCGCTCGCGCGCCGCGAGGGCGCACCGCTGACGATCGGCGTCAATTCATTCGGCTTCGGCGGCACCAACGCACACGTGGTCATCGCCGAGGCGGTACACGCAGCCGCGCTTGCGGAACCTGTCACGCTTGCGCCGTCCGCGGACACGGCTTTGGCGCCGCTCGTGCTCACGGCGCGTTCGCCGGCTGCGCTTGCCGCGCTCGCCGCGCGTTACCACGCGCGCCTGCAAAACGGCGCCGACTGGGCCGCGCTCGCAGCCAGCGCCGCGCGCCGCCGCGAATGGCTCGAACATCGTGCGGTCATTGCACCGCCGGATGTGCATGCGGGCTGCGCGGCACTTCTGCTGCTCGCGGATACCACCGATCAGCCGTTGCCGGAGTACGTCGCACGCGGCCAGGCTGTCACGGCGGGCACCGGGGTGGCGTTCGTTTATGCGGGCAACGGATGCCAGTGGGCTGGCATGGGCAAGCAGCTGTATGCGGAAGATCCCGTGTTCCGCGCGGCGCTCGACGATGTCGACGCATTGTGGTGTGCCGACGGTAGCGATTCGCTCGTTGACGTGCTGCGGGCCGGCGCGAGCGCCGAATGGCTCGCGGCAACGGAGAACGCGCAGCCGCTGCTGTTCGCGATTCAAGTGGGCATAACGCGCGTACTCGGAGCGCGCGGCATCGAATTCGACGCCGCGCTCGGTCACAGCGTCGGCGAGATTGCGGCCGCGTGGGCATCGGGCGCGCTGACGCTTGCCGAAGCCGTGCGGGTGATCCGCATTCGTAGCGGCGCGCAGGGTCTGACGCGCGGCACCGGCAAGATGGCGGCGGCGGGCATTGGCGAAGCCAGCGCGCGAGAGCTGATGGCACGCCTCGGTCTGACGGATACCGTCGAGCTGGCCGGCACCAACAGCCCGGAAGCCGTCACGCTCGCCGGCTCGCCCGAAGCGCTCGAAACGATCGGCGCTTCGCTCGCGTCGAACGGCAGCTTCTTTCAGTTGCTCGACCTCGATTACGCGTTCCACAGCAGCCGCATGGACGCGATCGAGCCGGTCGTGCGCACGGGTCTAGCCGATCTGGCGCCGCGCGAAGGCACGAAGCGCTACGTGTCGACGGTCACCGGCGACACGCTTTGCGGCACCGCGCTCGACGCGGGCTACTGGTGGCGCAACATTCGCGAGCCGGTGCGTTTCAGCGAAGCGCTTACGCGTCTCGTCGATACGGGCGTGCGCATGTTCATCGAAATCGCGCCGCATTCGATTCTGCGCCACTACGTGAAGCAGACGCTCACGAGCCTGAATGTCGCTGGTGCAGTCGTGCCCACGCTCAAGCGCCATCACGACAGCGCGCAGATGCTTGAGCATTCGATGCTGTCGGCGGTCGCGCACGGCGCGCGCGTCGATCTCGAACGCTTCGTGCCGGCGACATCGCAGCGCGTGGAGGCGGCGTTGCCGACTTACCCGTGGCAGCGCGAACGCCACTGGCAGACGGCCACCATCGAGGGCTACGACCTCGTAAATCGCCGCGTGGATCATCCGCTGCTCGGCTACCGTCTGCACGAGCATGCGTTCGCGTGGGAAAACCAGCTCGATCCGCAGCGCGTGCCGATGCTCGCCGATCACGTCGTCGATGGCGGCGTTGCGTTTCCGGGCGCGGGTTACGTCGAAATGGCGCTGGCCGCGGCCCGCATGTTCTTTCGCAGCTCGGACGTCGCGCTCGAGAACCTCGAAATCCGGATGCCGGTAGTGTTCCAGCCGCAGCACGCGAAGCTGTTCCGCTTCGTGATCGATGCGCGCACCGCGTCGTTTACGATCGAGACGCGCGAGCGTATGAGCGACAGCGCGTGGAATCTCAACGTAACAGGCCGCCTGCTCGAAAGCGGCTGCACGTTAAGCGCGCACAGCGCGGCGGACGAGTCGGTGCTGGCGCGCCTCGAAGCGAGCCCGGTGATGGATGGCGACGACCTGTATGCAAGCGCGCGCGCGATCGGTCTGAGCTACGGTCCCGAATTCCGCTGGGTGCGTACGGTGCAGGTGCAAGGCGACGCCGCGCTCGCCTGCTTCGAAGTGCCTCAGGTGCATGGTGGCGCGCAGGCGCTGGCCGGCTGGCTGCTGCATCCCGCGCTGATGGACAGCGGTTTTCATCCGCTCTTTGCCGTGCTCGGTCAGGCTGGCGCCGCCGCTGGCGACGCGCGTGCCGCGTTCGTGCCGGTACACATCGGCCGTGTCGACTTTGTGCGCGGCGATTCGGTGCGCCGCGTGCTCGCGCGCGTGCTGCGCCGCAGCCCGCATTCGATTGTCGCGTCGTTCGAATTCCTCGATGCCGACGATGCGATCGTCGCGCGTCTTTCAGGGTGCCGTTTCCGCCGCGTCGATCTCACGAGCCGCCGCCACGCCGCGCCGGCGCGCTTCGCCTACGCGCTCGAAGCGCGTCCGTTGGCAGAGGGCTTCACAGCCGCGGCGTTGCCTGCGCCCGCCGTGCTCCTCGAACGCGCGAGTGTGCGTGTCGCGTCGCATGAGGACAGCGCGCAACGTACGCTGCACTTGACTGAAACCTTGCCGTTGCTGGACGTGCTCGCGGGACTGTACGCAGTGAACGCGCTGGAGGCGGTCGGTGCGTTCGCGCAGCCTCGGCTGCTCACGCCCGCCAATGTTTCGCTGTTCGAGCGCCTGGTCCGCATCGTCGTCGAAGACGGTCTCGCGCGATTCGACGGCGAGCGTCTCGTGCGCGACGACGCGGCGTGCGCCGCGATGCCTGCGCTCGACGAATTGTGGCGCGACGTGTTGGCGGGTTCACCGGCGCACGTCGCCGAACTGACGCTGCTTGCACACGTCGGTGCCGCACTGCCGCGTGTACTGCGCGATGCCGCACCGGGTGCCGCTGCGCCCGCGTTGCTGTCGCCGACCGGGCGAAGCCTCGTCGAGCAGTTCTTCGACGCGTCGCCCACGTGGTCGCATGCCCGGGACATGCTTGCTGCCTGCGTAAAAGAAGCGCTCACAGCGTGGCCGTCCACTCGCCGTCTACGCGTACTGGAAATCGGCGCGACGAGTGGTGAAGTGCTTCGACCACTCGACATCGGCCTGCCGGCGTCGCAGTGCGAGCACGTGCTTGCGGGCACGCATCAGCAGCTCGCGGCGCTCGACGTGGAAGCGCATGCGCATGTTCAGACGCTGCTGCTCGGCGAAAACGAACCGCTTTTCACGCATTGCCGTGACTGCGCGCCGTTCGACGTGATCGTGGTCAACCGCATGATCGGCGAACAGGCCGATCCACTCGCCGCGCTGCAGGCGATCGCGGAACGCCTCGCGCCGAGCGGCATAGTCGTGCTCGCCGACGCGCGCCGCAGCCGTTTCATCGACATCGTGTTCGGTGCGGCGGGTCACGAGGTTGCCGCACAGGCCTGCGGCGCGCTCACGCCTGCGACGCTCCAGTCGCTTTGCGAGCGCGCCCGTCTGCGGAACGTCACGCGTCACACAGAGCAGGGCCTCGATCTCGAAGGCGCGCCGACGCTGATGGTCGCGCGCAAGGCCGCGTCCGTGCAACAGATCGCATCTGGCTCGGTCCACGCACGGCGTTGTCTGATCGTACAGTCCGGCAACGACGCTTTCGGCTCCGCGCTTGCGCAAGAACTTGCGCGTCGTGGCTGCGAGGTCGAATCGACGAGCGTGCGCGAGGCGGCTACATGGCTCGACCGTAACGACGCGCAAGCGCAGATCGTCTTCGTTGCACCGATCGCGCAGCTTGACGACGCGAGCGGCGCGGATGTGCTGCACGCGCAGCAGGGCGGCGCGCTCGCGCTCGCGACGCTCGCACGTGAACTCGATGCAGCAGGCGCGGCCGCGCAGGCGCGCTTGTGCGTGGTGACACGCGGCGGCGCACCGTTCAGTGATCGCGCGGCCACGGCGGCGCAGCCCGAGCAGTCGAGCCTGTGGGGTCTCGGCCGCGTAATGGCGAACGAATATCCAGCGCTTGCATTGCGTCTCATCGACGTGACGAGCGCGGGTAGCGACGCCGTATCGCAACTCGCGCGCGAGCTGACGCACGACGACGGCGAGGAAGAAGTGCTGCTCACCGCGCACGGCCGCTACGTGCCCCGAATGCTGCCGGCGCAAGCCGCACAACAGCAGACTCCGCGAGACGAATCCCACGCTCAACAGGCGGGCAGCGCCGTCCGCGCGGTGCTGGCGTTCGACATGCCGGGCTCGCTGCGCAACCTCGAATGGTTCGCTTTACCCGCGCACGAATTGAAGCCGGGTGAAGTCGAGATCGCGCCGGTGGCGACCGGTCTGAACTTCCGCGACGTCATGTATTCGATGGGCCTGCTCTCCGACGAGGCAGTCGAGACCGGCTTTGCGGGCGCAACGATCGGCATGGAGCTCTCTGGCCGCATCGTGCGGGTTGGCGCGGGCGTCGCAGGCTGGGCGCCTGGTGATGCGGTGCTCGGCTTTGCACCGGCTTCGTTTGCGACGCACGTGGTCACACGTGCGAGCGCGATCGCGCGCAAACCCGAAACGATTTCTTTCGAAGCCGCCGCGACGATTCCGACCACGTTCTTTACCGCGTACTACGCGCTGTGCGAGCTCGCAAGGTTGCGCCGCGGCGAACGCGTGCTCGTTCATGGCGGTGCGGGTGGTGTCGGTATCGCGGCGATCCAGATCGCCCGCCATCTCGGCGCTGAAGTGTTCGCGACCGCGGGTGCCGACGAGAAGCGCGAGTTCGTGCGCCTGCTCGGCGTCAATCGGGTGTTCGACTCGCGCAGCCTCGCATTCGCCGATGACGTGCGCGCCTGCACGAACGGCGAGGGCGTCGACATCGTACTCAATTCGCTCGCGGGCGAAGCGATGGTGCGCGGCATCGATACGCTGCGTCCGTTCGGCCGCTTTCTCGAACTCGGCAAGCGCGACTTCTACGAGAACAGCCAGATCGGTCTGCGGCCATTTCGCAACAACATCAGCTACTTCGGCATCGACGCCGACCAGCTGATGGGCGTGCTGCCGGATCTCACCACGCGTCTCTTCGGCGAAGTGATGGCGCTGTTCGTGAGCGGCGTGCTGCACCCGCTGCCGTATCGCGCTTTCCCCGCCGCGCGTGCGGAAGAAGCGTTCCGCTATATGCAGCAGGCGCGTCAGATCGGCAAGGTGCTGGTGACCTATGCGTCGGGCACGCCCGCACCCGCGCGTGGCGTCGCGCAGCCCGCGCTCAGTCTCGATCCGCGGGCGGCGTATCTGATCGTCGGCGGCACCGGTGGTCTCGGTTATGCGAGCGCTCGCTGGATGATCGCGCGCGGCGCGCGGCATCTGACGCTCGCCAGCCGCGGCGGTGCGCTCGATGCGGCGAAGCAGCAGGAGCTCGAACGTTGGCAGTCCGCGCATGGCGTGAGCGTGAGCGTGGTGTCGTGCGACGTGACCAACGCAGCGGCGCTCGATCGCCTGGTCGACACGATCGAGGCCCGCGGCACGCCGCTCAAAGGCGTGCTGCACTCGGCGATGCGCATCGACGATGGCCTGCTGCGCAATACGGATGACGCGCGCATGCTCGCCGTGCTCGAACCCAAGGTTGCCGGCGCATGGAATCTGCACCGCGCGACGCGGCGCTGCACGCTCGACTTCTTCGTGCTCTATTCGTCGGCGACGACGTATCTCGGCAATCCGGGCCAGGGCGCCTATGTGGCGGCCAACAGCTTCCTGGAAGCGCTCGTCGCGCATCGTCGCGCGGCCGGACTGCCCGCCACTTTCATGGCTTGGGGGCCGATCGAGGACGTGGGGTTCCTCGCGCGCAACAACGCGACGCGTGAAGCGCTACAGGCGCGCATCGGCGGTGCGTCGATCACGTCCGATGAGGCGATGACGGCACTCGAGCGCACGCTCGCCAACGGTGCGGCCGGCGAGGCGGTCGTGCGTCTGGATTGGGCGGCCATCGCGCGCGGCATGCCCGCAGCGCAGGCACGGCGTTATATGGCGCTGCAAGGCGGCGCAGCAACCGAGACGACGAACGAAGACGGCGCATTGCTCGAACAGTTGCGCGCGCTGCCCAGAGCCGAATGCATCGCGCTGGTCGAGACCGCGCTGCGTGGCCATATCGCGCGCATTCTGCATATGTCGCCTGAGCGTGTCGCGCTCGATCGTTCCGTGCTCGATCTCGGTATGGACTCGCTGATGGGCATGGAACTCGGGATGGCGGTCGAGGAATCATTCGGCGTAAAGCTGTCGATCATGGCGATCGCCGAAGGCGCGACCGTACCGATGCTCGCCGGGCGTATCGTCGACATGCTCGATGACGAGAGCGGTGAAGACGCACCAGGCGCGCACGGCGCGACGGATAGCGCGGAACTCGCGGCACTGGCCGAGCGGCACGCGCTCGACGAGAACGAGGCGCGCGCGCTGCTCGAACACAATCGAAACACGGGCAGCAACGATCAGGATCAACACGGAGGCGAGCCATGTCAGTCGACGCCGGCATTCGCGGAGTGAAGCTCCCCGCGGGGTGGCAGGCAAGCGAAGGTACGCTCGCACGTCCGCTCGAACTGTCGGGGCACGGCTTGCACACCGGGCGGCGTGTGAACGTGCGCATCCTTCCGGCTGCGAACGCGGTCAGCGCCGACGAGCGCCACGGCATTGTGTTTCGCCGCGTTCACAACGGGCGCTCGCTCGGTACGGTGGCCGCCGATCCTTCGCTGCGCCGCGGACAGCCGCTTTGCACGATGCTGCGCGGTGACGATGGCCTCGGCGTGCGCACGGTCGAGCACCTGCTTGCGTCGCTGCTCGCGTGCGAGATCGATCACGCAATCGTCGAACTCGACGCCGAAGAGGTGCCGATTCTCGATGGCAGCGCACAGCCGTGGATCGACGCGATTCGCGCGTGCGGGCGCACCGCGTTGCCGCGGCCAAAACGCTTCCTGCGCGTGCTCAAGACCGTGAGCGTCGCCGATGGCGAGGGCGCTGCGCGGCGCGAGATGCGTGTCGAACCCGCGGACGAGTACGCGCTGAGCGTGCATAACAACGATCTGAAGGGTTTCGGCGATATGGAGTGGCACGGCACGCTCACGCCGCGCGCATTCGCCGAGGACATCGCGTCGTCGCGCTCGTACGGACAGATCAAGTGGGCGGTGCCCGCGATCGTCGTCGGTTATCTGCGCGGCTGGCCGATTCTGCGTGGCGCACGGCTGTCGTGCACGGCGGCGATCGTCGGTAAGCGTGTGGTCGGCGGACTGCGACAGCCCGACGAGTTCGTGCGTCATCGTGTGCTCGATATGGTGGGCGACCTTGCGCTCGCCGGTGCGCCGCTGCTTGGTCACGTAACGGCGCGGCGGCCCACGCATGAAATGAATTACAGGCTGCTCGCGGCGCTGCTCGGCACGCCGGGTGCGCACGAATGGGTCGACGCGCACGCGTAAAGCGGGCGCGCAGCATAAACAGGTTAGATCGGATACATGGGACTCGGGGAAACACTACGCCAGCAGTTGGCGGCCAAAGCGCTGAAGCGGCAACTGGAGCGCGCGACCGATGCGGTTGCGGCGCCCGGCATGCCGGATAGCCAGGCAGTGCAGGCCGCGCAGACACTGTCTGCGCGCAGCCGCTTCGAAGCGATGCCGCAATACCAGCAGGTCAAGCTGATGCGCGCGATGGGCGAGACGCTGCGCGTCGAATCGCCGTTCTTCCGTGTGCATGATGGTGTGGCGGGCGCGACGACGCAGATTGGCGGCCGGGAGTACGTGAACTTCGCGAACTACAGTTACCTCGGACTGGCCGGAGATCCGATCGTCGCGGCGCGCGCGAAGGGGGCCATCGATCGTTACGGCACGTCGGCTTCGGCGAGCCGCATCGTCGCAGGGGAGCGGCCGGTGCACCGCGCGCTGGAGCAAGCGCTTGCCGCGTTCTATGAAACCGAGGATTGCGTGGCGTTCGTCAGCGGGCATGCGACGAACGTGACGGTGATCGGCTCGCTGTTCGGGCCTGGCGATCTGATCGTGCACGACGCGCTCGCACACAACAGCATCGTGCAAGGTGCGCAATTGAGCGGCGCGAAGCGCTTGAGTTTCGCTCACAACGACTGGCAGGC
>NZ_DASXHN010000452.1:0-2620 GCF_036488505.1 Paraburkholderia sp.
CGGGCAGCGGCTTCCAAGCTGCGCTGATGGCCCCAACGGAGTTGCTGGCCGAGCAACATTGGCGGAACTTCAGCAACTGGTTCAAGCCGCTCGGGCTCACCGTGGCACTGCTGTCGGGCTCGCAGCCAGCGCGGACGCGTCGCAGTGCCTTCGAAGCCATCGCCTCCGGCGAGATCCGTGTCGTCGTCGGAACCCACGCACTGTTTCAAGAGGGCGTCGACTTCGCCCATCTCGCCCTCGTCATTGTCGACGAGCAGCATCGTTTCGGCGTGCAGCAGCGCCTGCGGCTGCAGGAGAAGGGACAGAAGCACGGTCGCGTTCCACACCAGCTCATCATGACGGCGACGCCGATTCCACGGACGCTGGCGATGACGGCGTATGCTGACCTCGATATTTCGGTTATCGATGAGCTTCCACCTGGCCGCACTCCAGTGAAGACGGTGGTCATCCCCGAACAGCGCCGTGACGAGGTCGTTCTGCGGATCGTGCAGGCGTGCCGAGAAGGTCGCCAGGCGTACTGGGTCTGCCCGTTGATTGAAGAGTCCGAGGAGTTGCGTTCGCAGGCCGCGGAAGAGACGGCCGCAGCGCTGGCGGAGGCATTACCGGAAGTCCGGGTGGGCCTCGTACACGGACGTATGCCATCGGCGAAGAAAGACGAAGCGATGCTGGCGTTCAAAGCCGGCAAGATCCAACTCCTGGTCGCCACCACCGTGATCGAGGTCGGAGTCGACGTGCCGAATGCGACGCTGATGGCGATCGAGAACGCCGAACGTATGGGGTTAGCGCAACTACACCAGCTTCGCGGCCGTGTGGGGCGCGGGTCCGAAGCGAGCACTTGCGTACTGTTATATCGCGCGCCCTTGTCGCAACTCGCTCGCGAGCGTCTGAAGGTCATTCGGGAGACGAATGATGGTTTCGAGATTGCGCGCCGCGATCTGGAATTGCGCGGCCCGGGTGAGCTCCTGGGGACCCGGCAGACGGGGCTTGCGCAGCTGCGGGTCGCCGATTTAATGCGCGACGCCGATTTGTTGCCGCGCGTGCAGGAAACGGCGGAGCTGCTCCTCGAATCGCACACGGATATTATTGCGGCACTCGCCGCCCGCTGGATCGGGTCGGGCGAGCGTTATGGAAGAGTCGGGTAGACACGAGGATTAGGTCATGGCCGCGGTAGCACCGGAACTCGATCTCAGCGAGCCTAAGCCTCGGGAAGCGCCCTTTTTATACCGAATGCAGCGCCGGATCGAGGAGTACGCGCTGCTCGCACGGCTCGATCGCCCGATCGGCACCTGGCTGCTCCTGTGGCCGGCGCTGTGGGGATTGTGGATCGCCGGGGCAGGGCGGCCGCATCCGCGCGTGCTGATCGTCTTCGTGGCGGGCGTCTTCGTGATGCGCGCCGCGGGGTGTGTGATCAACGACTACGCCGATCGTAATATCGACCCGCATGTGAGGCGCACGCGCGATCGTCCGCTTGCGGCACGGCGTGTGGCGCCGCGCGAGGCGCTTTATTTGTTTGCCGTGCTCATCACGGTAGCGCTGTACCTCGTCACGCGGCTCGATTTTCTGACGATCAAGCTCGCCTTCATCGGCGCGGCGATGACCGTCTCGTATCCCTTCGTGAAGCGCATTTTTCCGATGCCGCAGTTGTACCTGGGAATCTCGTTTGGCGGCTGGAGTGTGCCCATGGCCTTCGCCGCGGAGAGTGGCACGGTGCCGCGTGTCGCGTGGGTGTTGTACATCGCCGCCGTCATGTGGGCCGCGATCTATGACACGATGTACGCGATGGTCGACCGCGAGGACGACCTCAAGGTGGGTGTGAAGTCGAGCGCCATTTTGTTCGCCGACATGGACAAACTGCTGATCGGCGTGATGCAGGCGATGATGTTATTCGCGCTCGTGCTTGCGGGACGCAGTATGAAGTTCGGACAGTGGTACGACGCCGGGGTGATTGCCGCGGGTCTGCTGTTCCTTTATCAGCAATGGCTGATCCGGAAGCGCGAGCCGGCGGGTTGCCTCAAGGCATTCTTCAATAACCAGTATGTCGGCGCGGTGATTTTCGTCGGAATCATGCTGCAGTATCTGTACGGAAACTAGGCAACGAGGGCCCCGGCGCACGCCAGATGATCGGTCACAAGAATCAACCGTTTTATAAACGCGTGGGTTTCGCGCTGGCCGGGATCGGCTACGCGGTCCGGTCCGAACAGAGCGCGAAAATTCAGGTTGGCGCGTTCGTTGTCGTCGTGGTGGCGCTGCTGATTCTGCGGCCGGGACCGTTCTGGTGGGCGCTGATCATGCTGGCGAGCGCCGGCGTTTTCGCGGCCGAGATGTTCAACACGGCGATCGAGCATTTGGCGGATCACCTGCATCCGGAGATTCATCCGCACATTCGGGCGGTGAAGGATTGCGCAGCGGCGGGGGTGTTGATCGCGTCGCTAGGGGCGATAGCGGTAGCTGTGGCGTTGGTGGTGCATTTGGTAATGCGCTGAAGTCGCCGCCGCGGTCTCCCACCGGCCATGCCGATTGATCAATAATTGATCAATTGTCGACTTCAGAATCCCCCGATCGTTGACATTGACGCCGGCTCCCTCGAACATCGCCTCGCCGCTGTTTAGGCCGCGCACAC
>NZ_DASXHN010000468.1:0-4578 GCF_036488505.1 Paraburkholderia sp.
GGTCTTACGCTTCGAAGTGAACCGGCTCGCCCGCCTGCTGCGTGGCGTACTCCGACAGCGCGGCAAAAAACTCCGTGCCGCTGCGCGTGTCGCGCCATTCGCCGTCGACGAAACGGAAGTGGAAACCACCGGCTTTCGCGGCGATCCAGATCTCGCTCATAGGTGGCTGCAGGTTGACGATGATCTTCGAGCGGTTCTCGAATTCGAGGGTCAGGACGTTGCCGCTGCGCTCCAGTTCGATGTCGGCATCCGTGTCGTCGAGCGCGCGTTCGATGGCGGCTAGCGCGGCTTCCGCGCGGGTCAGGTATTCACTATCGGACATGCTAAACTCCATCGATTATTTATTCAGGGACAGTCATGCGAGTCGTATCTCGGATGCGCGCGGCGGCGCCCGGCCGCGCGATTGTAGCGGGTTTGGCCATTCTCGCAGGTTGTGCGCTCGCCGGTTGCGGTCAACGCGGCTCGCTCTACCTGCCGGCCGTGCCACCGCTGCCTGCCCCGCCAGCTCATCGCGCACAAACGCCACCGCCGGATGAAACGCAACCGGCTGCCGGCGATGCCGCCGATACAAGCTCGATTCCGGACACCTCGGGTACGCCGCTGTCACTCGCGCCTGAAGATCAGCTTGCCACACCGCCTGCTTCGGATGCATCGGGCCCATCGGCACCACTGCCAGCCTCTGCCGCCCCTTCCGTTCAATAAGACTTTCGCATGACTCGATCCACATTTGGCTACGTCGACGGCGTCTTGCACGTCGAAGATGTGTCTGCCGTTTCCCTCGCCGAGCAGTTCGGCACGCCGCTGTATGTGTATTCGCGCGCGGCGCTCACCGCCGCCTGGAACGCGTACGCGGGGGCTTGTGCCGGCCGTCGCGCGAGCGTGCACGTGGCCGTGAAAGCCAACAGCAATCTCGCGGTGCTGAACGTGTTCGCACGGCTGGGCGCGGGTTTCGACATCGTGTCGGGCGGCGAACTCGCGCGCGTACTGGCGGCGGGCGGAAAAGCGGAAAACATCGTGTTTTCGGGTGTCGGTAAAAGTGTGAACGAAATGCGCGAGGCGCTCGCGGCCGGCGTCAAATGCTTCAATGTCGAGTCGATTCCCGAACTCGATCGGCTCAATGCGGTAGCGGGTGAAATGGGCAAGAAGGCACCGGTGTCGCTGCGCGTGAACCCCGACGTCGATGCGAGGACGCACCCGTACATTTCCACCGGTCTCAAGTCCAATAAGTTCGGCGTCGCTTTCGAAGAAGCGCGCGCCACATACCAGGCGGCCGCGGCGATGGCGAATCTCGAGGTGGTCGGCATCGACTGCCATATCGGCTCGCAGATCACCGAAGTCGCGCCCTATCTCGACGCAATCGACAAGCTGCTGGAACTGATCGAGCAGATCGAACAGGACGGCTCGACGATTCATCACGTCGACGTGGGCGGCGGTCTCGGCATCACTTACGACGACGAAACGCCGCCGGAAATCGGCGAGTTCGTGCGTACCGTGCTCGATCGCATCGAAGCGCGCGGCCACGGCCATCGCGACGTGTATTTCGAGCCGGGCCGCTCGCTGGTCGGCAACGCGGGCGTATTGCTCACGCGTCTCGAATTCCTGAAGCCGGGCGCTGAAAAGCACTTCGCGATCGTCGATGCCGCCATGAATGATCTCGCGCGCCCCGCGATGTACGACGCGTATCACGCGATCGAGCCGGTCGTGAAGCGCGACGTGCCCGCGCATGTGTACGACGTGGTCGGCCCGGTCTGCGAAAGCGGCGACTGGCTGGGGCGCGAACGGTTGCTCGCGGTCGAAGCGGGCGATCTGCTCGCGATCCGCTCGGCGGGCGCGTATGGCTTCGTGATGAGCTCGAACTACAACACCCGCCCGCGTGCTGCGGAGGTGATGGTGGATGGTACACAGGCGCACTTGGTTCGTGCGCGCGAAGAGGTGCAGCACCTGTTTGCTGGCGAAACTATTCTGCCGGCGTAAACGCCGAGCCCTGCGTCACCGCGTCACCGCGTCACAGCGACGTTTGATCGAAAAAAGGCGATGCCACTACGTTGGCATCGCCTTTTTGCTATTCGAGCGCGGTGAATCCGGCGGCGCTCGCCGTCATCGTCGACGCGCGTTCGCGCCTCGTTCGCGCAACCACACGATCAATCGCCAACCCAGCAGCGCAATCATGATCGCGCCGTATATCTTCGGCAGCAGCAGATCGTGCTTGCCCGCCTTCATCCACCAGAAATGCAGGATCGCCAGCGCGCCGATCGCATAGATCGTGCGATGCAGCGTCTGCCAGCGTCGCCCGAGCTTGCGCACCATCGCACGCGGCGACGTGACGGCGAGCGCGATCAGCAGCACGAACGCCGCGAACCCGACGGTGATGAACGGCCGCTTGCCGATGTCCTTCAGAATCGCCGCGAAATCGAACCACTTGTCGAACCACAGGTAGGTGGTGAAATGCAGCGCCGCGTAGAAAAACGTATAGAGCCCGAGCATGCGCCGAAAACGCACGAACGCCGCCACACCGGTGAGGCGGCGTATCGGTGTCACCGCCAGCGTGATGCACAGGAAGACCAGCGTCCACAGCCCCGTCGAGCGCGTGATGAACTCGATCGGATTTGCGCCGAGGCGGTCGGTGATGCCGAACAACACGATGCGCGCGAGCGGGTACAGCGCCGCGATAAATACCGCGACTTTGGCCGGCACGATCCAGCGCGCGGCGCCGGCCGGCCGGCGCGCGGTGGCCGACGATGCACGCGTCGCATTCCCGCGTGGGGTCACAGATTGCGTATCGGAAGCCATCGTCGTGCCTCAGAAGTTCTTTTTCAGGTCCATGCCCTGATAGAGCGATGCGACCTGGTCGCCGTAGCCATTGAACATCAGCGTCTTGCGCTTCGGCGTGAAAAAGCCGTCTTCGCCGATTCGCCGCTCCGTCGCCTGGCTCCAGCGCGGATGATCGACATTTGGATTCACGTTCGAATAGAAGCCGTATTCGTTCGACGCGTAGGTGTTCCAGCTGGTCGGCGGCTGCTTGTCGACGAAGCGGATTTTCACCAGCGACTTCGCGCTCTTGAAGCCGTACTTCCACGGCACCACGACGCGCACCGGCGCGCCGTTCTGATTAGGCAGCACCTGGCCGTAGACGCCCATCGTCAGCAGCGTCAGCGGATGCATCGCTTCGTCCATCCGCAGCCCTTCAGAATACGGCCAGTCGAGTACCGGCGTCGACAGTCCGGGCATCTGCGACGGATCGGCGAGCGTGATGAACTGCACGTACTTCGCGTTGCCGGTCGGCTCCGCGCGCTTGATCAACTCGGAGAGCGATACGCCGATCCACGGAATTACCATCGACCACCCTTCGACGCAGCGCATCCGGTACACGCGCTCCTCGAGCGGCGCCAGCTTCAGCAGTTCGTTGATGTCGTAGACCTTCGGGTTCTTGATCTCGCCCTCGACGCTCACCTTCCACGGACGCGGCCGCAGCGTGCCCGCGTTTTGCGCAGGGTCGGATTTGTCGGTGCCGAACTCGTAGAAGTTGTTGTAGGTCGTGATGTCCTTGTACGGCGTGACCTTGTCCAATGCAACGAACTTCGTATTCGTTTTTGCCGCGAGCTTTTGCGCCTTCGAGTCTGGCGACGTGTAAGCCGCCAATGCTTCGCCGTTCACGCCGATCAAGCCGCCGAGCGCCATTGCGCCGGCCGCCTGAAGGATGCGCCGGCGGTTCTCGAACACGTGCTGCGGCGTGATTTCGCTGCGCGCGATGTTATCGCCGCTCAGTTGACTGCTATCGCTTCGCTTGATCCACATCGTGCTGCTCCTTGCCGGCCCACCTGCCTGAGTACCGCGCGGGCCGATATTGATGATCACTTGTTCCGGGCGTCAGTCGTCCACGGGTACATCGCTAACGAACACCATGGACGCAACGGATATTCCGGCCGCCATAAAAAAACCGCCGGTGCAGAGCAGCGGCGGTTGTTGGTCGGTTCAGCGCGGTGGATCTTACAGCTTGCCGTAACTATGCAAGCCCGACAGGAACATGTTCACGCCAAGGAAAGCGAAGGTCGTGACCAGCAGGCCGGTCAGCGCCCACCACGCGGCCACCGCGCCGCGCAGCCCCTTCATCAGACGCATATGCAGCCAGGCCGCGTAGTTGAGCCACACGATCAACGCCCAGGTTTCCTTGGGGTCCCAGCTCCAGTAGCCACCCCACGCTTGGGCCGCCCACAGCGCGCCAAGAATCGTGGCAATCGTGAAGAACGCGAAACCAACCGCGATCGACTTGTACATCACGTCGTCGAGTACCTCGAGCGGGGGCAGACGGTCCGCCAGCACGCCGCGCTCCTTGGCCAGATAGGCAACACCGACCATCGCCGACAACGCAAAGCTGCCATAGCCGATGAAGTTCGCCGGCACATGAATCTTCATCCACCAGCTTTGCAGCGCCGGCACCAGCGGCTGAATCTGCTGTGCGTCGCGCGCAACCGAGTACCACATCAGGAAGCCGACAGCCGCGCTGATCACCAGCAGCACGAACGCACCGAGCGCGCGAGTGTTGTAGTGCTGCTCGTAGTACAGATAGAACAGTGCGGT